>DAHVAN010000323.1 GCA_027314595.1 Actinomycetota bacterium
CGGCCGCGGCGAGTGCGGCGGCCGCGGCGGCCTCGCACTGGGCGAGGGTGTGTTCGGCCAGCTCGGCGCGGACATCGGCCAGCGCGGGCGGTGCCATCGACAGGCTGGTCACGCCGAGGCCTGCCAGCACGACGGCGAGCAGCGGGTCGCTGGCCGCCTCGCCGCAGATGCTCACCGGCTTTCCCGTCGCCCGGCCCGCGGCCGCGGTCATCGCGATGAGCTGAAGCAGCGCGGGCTGCCACGGGTCGAGCAGCGAAGCGAGCGGGCCGGCCTGCCGGTCGGCGGCGAAGGTGTACTGGCTCAGGTCGTTGGTTCCGACGGATACGAAATCGGCCTGTTCGATGATCTGTGCCGCGCGTAGCGCCGCGGCCGGGACCTCGATCATCACGCCGGCGACGGGCAGGCCGTGCCCGTGGACCCGGTCCGCGAACGCGGCCGCCTCCGCGGGGACTGACACCATCGGGGCCATGACCCACACGTCGGCGCCGGTGTCCTTGGCCGCGAGGGCCAGCGCTTCGAGCTGGGTGTCGAGCAGTGCCGGGAGGATGCTGTCCAGGCGCAGGCCGCGGATGCCGAGCGCCGGGTTGGGCTCGGCTTCCTGCGACGCGAACGCCAGCGGCTTGTCCGCTCCGGCGTCCAGAGTGCGCACCACGACCTTGCGCCCGCGCATCCCGGCGAGGATCTCGGTGTAGGTGGCCCGCTGCTCCTCACCGGACGGCTCCTCGCGGCGGTCGAGGAAGAGGAACTCGGTGCGCAGCAGCCCGATGCCCTCGGCCTCGGCGGCGATCACCGCCGGCACGTCGGCGGGGCCGCCGATGTTGGCCAGCAGCTTAACCGGGTGGCCATCCCTGGTCCGGCCGGGGCCATGGGCGGCGCCGCGGCGCGCGGCGCGCTCGGCGCGGCGGCGGGCGGCGCGGTCAAGCTCCTGCGGGGTGGGCTCGACGATGACCGTGCCGGCGGATCCGTCGACGGCCAGGACGGTCCCGTCGGCGACCGGCCCGATGCCGGGGCAGCAGACCACGGCGGGGATGCCGAGCGTCTTGGCCAGGATCGCGGTGTGGCTGGTAGGACCGCCGCGTTCGGTGACGATCGCGAGGACGGCGGCCGGATCGAGCGTCGCCGTGTCGGCGGGCGCGAGCTCGGCGGCCAGCAGAACGAACGGGTGGCCGGGCGCCGGGATGCCGGGCATCGGCTCGCCGAGCAGCAGCGCGACCGCGCGGTTGGCGATGTCGTCGAGGTCGGCGGCGCGTTCGGCGAGGTAGCCGCCGGCCGCGGTCAGCATCTCCCGGTAGCGGGCGAGCGCCTCGCTGACGGCCCACGCCGCGGCCCGGCCGGCTCCGGCGCGGCCGCGCACCTGGCCGGCGAGCGCTGGATCGCAGGCCATCAACGCCTGCGCCGCGAGAACGTCGGCGGCCTCACCGCTGGCGGCCGCCGCGCGGCCGCGGAGGAATTCGCCGACCGCGTCCAGTGCGGTGACGGCGCGCTGCGCCTCGGCCTGCGGGTCGGCGACTGCGGGCTCGGCGCCGGGCAGCTCCGGCGGGGTGCCCAGCCGCATGGCCGGCCCGGTCGCCCAGCCGGCGCTCACGCCGAGCCCGCGCAGCTCCTCGCTCATGAGGGTGATCCTTCCGCGTCGTGGTTGGCCGCGACGATGGCGGCGAGGCCGTCGAGTACGGCATCGGCGCCGGATCCGTCGGCGGACAGTACGACCGTGTCACCGCCCCGGGCGTCCAGGCCGATGACGGACAGGATGGAGCGAGCGTCCACCGGCTCGCCGTCTGCCTTGGCGATGAAGACCGGGACCGGGGCCTGGGCTGCGGCCTGCACGAACAGGGCCGCGGGGCGGGCGTGCAGCCCGACAGTGGATCCGACGATTACCTGACGCTGGGTCATCACGCACCTACCGCGACACGAGTGGCGTCCGGGACGCTGACGGTGTTCGCGGCGCTTCCGGCGTTCCCGGCGACCTCGGTGCGCCGCAGCGACTTGAGCGCGACCAGGCAGACGGCACTGACGACGATGCCCGCCACCATGGAGACGGCCCACAGGCCGGGATTGCCGATCAGGCCGATCACCCAGATGCCGCCGTGCGGTGCGAGCGAGGTCGCGCCGAACGCCATCGACAGTCCGCCGGTAACGGCGCTGCCCGCCATCAGCGACGGGATGACCCGCAGCGGGTCGCCGGCCGCGAACGGGATCGCGCCTTCGGTGATGAACGACAGGCCCAGCAGCCAGGCGGCCTCGCCCGCGGTGCGCTCGGCTCTGGTGAACAGCCTCCTGCGGGCGACGGACGCCAGGGCACAGGCGATCGGCGGCGTCATCCCGGCCGCCATCACGGCGGCCATGATCGTGGTGTCACCGCTGGCCAGGCTCGCCAGGCCGAAGGTGTAGGCGACCTTGTTGACCGGGCCGCCCAGGTCGAAGGCCATCATCGCCCCGAGCAGCAGGCCGAGCACGGCCGCGTTGGTGCCGGACAGGCCGTGCAGCCAGTTCGTCATGGCGGTGGTGGCCGCGGCGACCGGGCGCCCGACGGCAACGGCCATGATCAGGCCGGCCACGGCCGTCGAGATCAGCGGGATCACCACGACGGGCATGATGCCGGCGAAGGCGCGCGGTACCCTGGGGCGCTTCAGCGCCATCACGATCGCACCGGCCAGCAGGCCGCCGATGAGGCCGCCGAGGAAGCCCGCGCCGGTCGCGGCGGCGATAAGGCCGGCCACGAATCCCGGGACCAGTCCCATCCGGTCGGCCATCGCGAACGCGATGAAGCCGGCCAGCACCGGCACCAGCATGAAGAACGCCACCTTGCCGATGAGGAACAGCAGCCCGGCGATCCCGGCGGCATGCAGCACAGGGGCGACCGTGAAGCTCTCGATGCCGGTGACGGCCGCGGGGTAGCTGTGGCCGTGGAACGTGCCGCCGAAGACCTTCATGGCCACCTGCGGACCGCCGAGGATGAACGAGATCGCGATCAGGATCCCGCCTGCGGCGACGAACGGGATCATGTAGCTCACGCCGGTCATCAGCCACTGCCGCAGCCGGGTGCCGAAGCGCGCGTCCTGGTCGACCTTGGTGGTCAGGCCCCCGGACGCCGCGCCGGCCGGGCCGGCCGGGGCGACGGGGCTCGCGGCGGATGATCCGGCGGCCGTCACCGCCGCAGAGGTTCCGGCCGTGGCGGCCTCGGCGGCCTTGAGAGCCTCGGCGATCAGCCCCGGGCCGTCGTTGATGGCGCGCTTGACCGGGGCGGTGACCAGCGGCTTGCCGGCGAAGCGCTCCCGGTTGCGCACCTCCACGTCGGCGGCGAAGATGACCGCGTCCGCGGCGGCGATGACGTCGGCGGGAATCGGGTCCGCGCCGGCCGCCCCCTGTGTCTCCACGGTGACGGAATGTCCGGCTGCCGCGGCGGCCTGCTCGATCGATTCGGCGGCCATGTAGGTGTGTGCGATGCCAGTGGGGCAGGAGGTCACGGCGACGAGTTTCATGACCCGAGCACCTCTTTCGTGACGATATCCACGACTGCCTGAGCGTCGGGAGCGGTGGCGAGCGCCTCGCGGAACGAGGCGTGGACGAGACGGCGGGCGAGCGCCGCGAGAATGGTCATGTGCTGGGCGCCGCCGCCCTCCGGCGCGGCGATCAGGAAGATGAGGTGCGCGGGGCCGTCGGCGGCGCCGTAGTCCACGCCCGCCTTGCTCCGCGCGAACGCCAGGGTCGGCTCGGCGACGAAGGCCGAACGGGCGTGCGGGATGCCGATGCCTCCCTCGATTCCTGTCGGCATCTGCCGCTCGCGCGCTGACACGTCGGCGAGGAAGCCGTCAAGGTCGGTGACCCGTCCCTGGCTGGCAAGCAACTGCGCGAGCCGCCGGGTGGCAACCTGGCGGCTGTCGGCCTCCAGGCTGAGATCGACAAGGGCCGGTGTGATGATCGCGGTGGTCATGGCTGCTCCTTACAGCCGGGCAGCGAGGTCGCCGCCCGCCAGGTCGAGATCGGTCAGGTCGGTGACGCGGACGCCGGCGCGGCTGACGTCGCCAGGGCCGGGCATGCCGGAGCCGGGCAGAGCCGCCGCCGCGCTTCCCCAGGCAACCGCTTCGGCCAGGGCGCCGGGTCCGCCGAAGCCGTCGGCACCGTCGGCACCGTCGGCACCGGGGGCGGCGGATGCGGCGGCCAGGTACCCGGCCAGGAGCGCATCGCCGGCTCCGACGGTGCTGCGCGGCTCGATCGCCGCCGCGGTGGCGTGCCAGACGGCATCCCGGCGGACGAGCACGGCGCCGGCCGGGCCGAGGCTGGTGAGAACCGTGTGCACGCCGCTGTCGACAAGGGTCCGCGCGGCGCCGACGACATCCCCGATGGTGTCGATGGGGCGGCCGGCGAGCTCGGCGAGCTCCTCCCTGTTCGGCTTGACGAGGTCGGGTCGCGCGCCGATCGCCCTGGCCAGCGGCCGCCCGGAGCTGTCGATCGCTATCTTGGGCCCGGTGCCGCGCAGCCGCTCGATGATTGCGGCGTACCAGTCGGCCGGGGCGCCCGGGGACAGGCTGCCGGACAGCACGACCCACTGCGCGGCGCAGGCAGCGTCGCAGACTGCGGCCGCGAGCGCGTCGAGCTCGTGCCGGGACAGGCGCGGCCCGGGCTCGTTCAGCTTGGTAGTGGTGCCGTCGGCCTCAACGACAGTGACATTGGCCCGGATGGAGCCGGCGATGCGGACAGTGAGCAGGTCCAGCTCGGCGCTCGCCAGCAGGGCCTCGAGCTGGGCGCCCTCGGCGCCCCCGCTGGGCAGCACGGCCTTCGCCTTGCGGCCGTGCGCGGCAAGCGCCCTGGCCACGTTGACGCCCTTGCCGCCCGCGTCCACCCGGCTGGCCCGGGCGCGGATGACGGTTCCGGGCCGCAGCGCGGCGACCTCGATCGTCCGGTCCACGCTCGGGTTGGCGGTCAGTGTGACGATCATGCCCGCACCACCCGCAGGCCGGCCGATTCCAGCTCCGCGACCAGGTCGTCGTGGGCGCCCGTGTCGGTGATGAGCGTGTCGATCTCGGTCAGCTCGCCGAAGCGGGCGAAATAGTCGGCGCCGAGCTTGCTGTGGTCGGCGACGACCACCGGCCTGCGCGCCGCACGGATCATGGCCCGCTTGGCCGCCGCCTCGGCCTGGTCGGGCGTGGTCAGGCCGTGGGCGGCGGAGACGCCGTTGGCGCCGAGGAACGCGACGTCGACGCGGATGCTCGCCAGCGCGTTCGCGGTCCAGTCACCGACCGCCGCCAGCGTGCGGGACCGCACGCGTCCGCCGGTCATCAGCACCTGCAGGTTGGGCCGGACGGACAGGGTCAGGGCGATCGGCAGCGAGTTGGTGACCACGGTGAGCTCACAGTCGAGCGGCAGCATCTCCGCGATCCGGGCCGTGGTGGTGCCCGAGTCGAGCAGGATCGCCCCCTCCACCGGAAGCTCGGCGACCGCCGCCTTCGCGATCCGGTCCTTTTCCTCCAGGTTGCGCTCGGCGCGCTGGCCGACCGCGGGCTCGAAGCCCAGCCGGTCGACCGGGATGGCGCCGCCGTGCACACGGCGCAGCAGCCCCTGCCGCTCCAGGGAGGTCAGGTCCCGCCGCACCGTCTCAGGGGTCACCCCAAGCTCAGCGGCAAGCGCCGTGACCTCGACCCGGCCCTCGGACCTGGCTCGGGCGACGATCAGCTGAATCCGCTCCTCCGCGTACACGCCTGATCACCTCTGTTTCACCTTTGTTTCCTTAGTTTTACGCCCGAGTCAGATGTATGTCAAGAGTAACCGGGCAGAAAAACAGGGAACCAGACATGAAACACAGGGAAGCAGAAGCAAGCGAATGCGTCAGGCGGGTGCCAGCGCACCCCCGCCACCCGGCTCCGCCAGGGTCAGGCCAGGCGGTACAGGACGGGCATGGCGGCGACGTGATTGGCTTTCAGGTTCGCGAGCATGTAGCTGCGGAACGTCTTCTTGGGCAGCTGGCGGGCCGCGAAAGCCGCCAGGTTGCCGTCCCAGCGAGCGTGGTTGATCAGGATGTAGTCGGATTGCTCGCCTTCGAGCGGTTCGAGCAGCGTCGCGCTGTTCAGCCCGGTCTCGGCCGCGTACCAGCCGGACAGGTACTCCCAGAGTTCGGCGGCCAGGCCAGGGTCCTCGCCGACGAAATAGTTGAAGATGAACAGGCCCGGACGGCTCTTGTCCACGTCGCCTACCCGGCGTACGTTGCGCGCCGCGACCTGGTGCACTCGGCGCGCCTTCTCGGTGAGCGTCGCGGCCAGCTCCTGGTAGGCAGGACTCTCGCGTACCTCCCCCGCGGCGCCTGGAGAGACCGTCTCGACCAGGACCACCACATCGAACCACGGGGGCCGCAGCCGCGCCGACTGGCCCATGGCGTCACCGCCAGGCGGAGCGAACCCAAGGGCGTCGTACACGGTGACAGTCTCGACGGCCTCGAGTTCGGCCAGCCGCCTGGCCTGCCACTTGAGGGCTCCGAACAGCTGCTGCTTGTCCCTGCTCCGGCGCAGCACCGGACCGGGCCAGTGTGCCGCCTCCACGTCGCCGGCCAGATGCAGGTACCCCAGCGGCGCGGGCTCAATGAGGTGAACCCTGCCATACCGAGAATCTTCGCTGACGAGCCGAACTGGCATCATGCCCCCTTAGCCCGCTGGGCCCTGAGCGCGCGCCCAGCCAGTCTGTCCGCCTCCCGTTGCTGCTACGGTAGCCCCGGCCCGCGACCCACGCGCATGCGGGGACTGCTTGAAACGCCGGACCAGCCCGTGTCCCGCCGCCTGGCGCGGTGAAGCCGGGATGGGGGCGGCGTTCACGCCGGCTGCTCTGCCTCGGCGGGCGCCTGATGGCCGAGCGCCGCGGCGAGATCGCCCAGCGCGTCCTGGACCTGCTGGGACATCGCCTGGGCGAGCATGGCGTCGAGCACTACCTGGGCCAGCGGCCGCAGCCGCCGGACGATGGCCGCCACCTCGGCGACGTTCTCGCCCTGCAGCGCGCCGTCCCGCAGGCGGGCGATGACCACCTGGCCCGCCACCGTGGCAGCCATGTCACGCGCGGCCGCGTCCACATGCGCCCGGAGCCGTTCGGCCAGGTCGAGCACGTCCGGCAGCGTCATGCCTGCCGCCACCATTTCGGCACCCGCGCTCAGCAGCCTGGGGCTGGGCACACGGTAGCGCCCGCCGTCCGGCTCCAGCATGCCGAGCGCCACGGCCCGGGCCCGGTTTTCCGCGGTGTCCTCGGCGCCGAAAGACGCCCTCAGCTGTTCACCGGTCAGGTAGCCGGGCACCTCATCGGACCAGGGATCGGCGACGGCCGACTCCAGGTCGAGGATCTCGGCCAGGTTCCCGCCGCGTTCCCAGACGGCGAGCATCTCGCCGATGTTGGCGAACGTGTAGCCGCGCTTGAGCAACTGCCCGATGAGCCGCAGGCGGGACAGGTGAGCATCGGTGTAGATGCCCACCCGCCCGTCGCGGCGGGGCGGGGCGAGCAGGCCCCGATCCTGGTAGACGCGGACGTTTCTGACGGTGGTCGCCGCCAGCCGTGCCAGCTCGTCGATGCGGTACTCGCGCATGCCCCTCACGCTATGAGACGCTGCCGGGTTCGAGTCAGCGAACGCTACTCGCTTGTATTGAGACAATGAACATTGTAACGTTCACCGTGTCTTTATGGCTACCAGCTGGAACACGGCAAGAAGGGCAGGCGCCGTGCCTCGCGAGAACCTTCGCAGCCTTTCCGGGCGTTCGGCGTTCGCCGGGCGCGCGGTGATCGTCACGGGCGGCGCCGGCGCGTTCGGCTCGGCGACGCTCCGCGTGCTGCGGTTTCTCGGCGCCGACGCGGTCGGCGTCGATTGCGTGTCAGCCCCGGGGATAGTGACCTGCGACGTCACGGACGACGAGCAGGTCCGCGCGGCGGTCGCGGACGCCTCCAAACGGCTTGGCCGCCTGGACACCCTCATCCACTATGCCGGCGTGGGACCAGTGGTGGATGTCGGGCAGCCCGCGGACACGGAGGTCAGGGAAGCCCTGGAAGTCAACCTGATGGGTACCTGGCGGGTGACGGCCGCCGCCCTGCCGGCCCTGCTCGAGGCCCGCGGCCGGGTCATCGTCACCGCTTCCCTGCTGGCGGGAGTGACGATGCCGTTCAGCGCCGCCTACACGATCTCCAAGCGGGCGGTAACCGCATACGCGGACGTGCTCCGGATGGAGTACGGCACCCACATCGGCGTGACGACCGTCTACCCGGGATACGTCCGCTCGGCCATCCATGACCGCTCGCGCGCGGCGGGAGTGGGGCTCGATGGGCTGGTGCGGGCCGAAAGCGTCCGCGACACGGTGCTTACCGTGGTGCGGGCCGCCGCGGCGCGCAGGGCGCCACGCGACGTGGCGTCGACCCCGGCCGGGACGGCCGCATTCCGGCTCGCCAGGCACGCGCCAGGGCTCGTCGACCGCGCGGTGGCGGCGCGCATGCGCCGTCTGGTCCGTGGGCAGATGTTCGACGGCACCGAACTCGCCGCTGGCTTCAGCGAGCGGAACGGCGCCGCGGGTGCTGGAGGCGCGAATGCCTGACGTCACAGTCGCGATCATCGGTTCCGGTTTCGGCGGCATCGGCATGGCCGCTCGGCTCAGGCGCGCCGGCATCACCGACGTGGTGCTGCTTGAACGGGCCGCCGACCTCGGCGGTACCTGGCGGGACAACTCCTACCCGGGAGCCGCCTGCGACGTCCCTTCACATCTTTACTCCTTCTCGTTCGCGCCCAACCCCGGCTGGAGCCGGAGCTTCTCCCCGCAGGCCGAGATCTGGGAATACCTGCGACGGGTGGCCGCCGACGAGGGGGTGACCGCGAAGATCAGGTTCGGCGCGGAGGTCACCGCTGCCCGGTGGGACCCGGCCGCGTGCCTGTGGCGCATCGAGACCGCCGCGGGCTCGCTGACGGCGCGGTTCCTGATCACCGCGGCCGGACCGCTCAGCGACCCGCTGATCCCGGACATACCGGGGCTCGGCACCTTCGCGGGCACCGTGTTCCATTCCGCCACCTGGAACCACGACTACGACCTGACCGGGCGGAACGTGGCGGTCATCGGCACAGGCGCCTCGGCGATCCAGTTCGTGCCGCGGATACAGCCCCTGGTTAACCAGCTGACCGTCTTCCAGCGCACCGCGCCGTGGATCATACCGCGCCACGACCGGCAGCTTTCCAGGCTGGAGCACTGGCTGTTCCAGCACGCCCCGGTGACGCAGCAGATCGCCCGCGCCGGGATCTACCTGGGGCGAGAGGCCTACGCGCTGGCTTTCGTCAAGAATCCGGGCATCATGAAGAAGGCGGAGGCACTGGCCCTGCGCCACCTGCGCCGCCAGGTCACGGACCCGGACCTGCGGGCTAGGCTCACCCCTTCGTACCGCATGGGCTGCAAGCGGATCCTGATCTCCAACGACTACTATCCGTCCCTCACCCAGCCGAACGCCTGCCTGGTCACCGACGGCATCAGGGAGATCCGCGAGAAGTCGGTGCTGACCGGCGACGGCACCTCCTATGAAGCCGACACGCTCATCTTCGGCACCGGCTTTCACGTCAGCGACTTCCCGGTCGCGCAGCGGATCTTCGACGGGCATGACGTCAGCCTGGCGCGTCGCTGGTCGGCCAAACCCGCGCGGACCGCGTTCCGCGGCACGACCACGGCGGGCTTCCCGAACCTGTTCGTGCTGACCGGGCCGAACACCGGGCTCGGGCATACCTCGCAGGTCTTCATGATCGAGGCGCAGATCAGGTACGTGGTCAGCGCGCTGGCACACGCCCGCCGGCACGGCATCGACCAGATGGACGTGCGGCCCGCCGCGCAGGCGGCCTACGACGGGACGGTGCAGCGGAAGATGCGCCGAACCGTATGGGCCACCGGCGGCTGCAAGAGCTGGTACCTGGATGCCGACGGCCGCAACGTCGCCCTCTGGCCGGACTTCACCTGGGTATACGCATGGCAGACCCGGCAGTTCGACCCGTCGGGCTATGACCTGGCAAGGTCGGCGCGAACGGTGCCCGCGGCACCCGCCGGCTGAGCGTTGCCGGCTTCGCTGGCCGCGGCCTGCGTATCGCGGTACGCGTGCAGCGTTTCACGCAACGTCTCGAGAGCGGTGAAACGGGGGACCCAGCCGAGTTCGCGCTTCGCGCGCGTGGTGTCCATGATCGCCGGATGGCTTGCCGCCTCCACCCACTGCGCGACCGGCGGCAGGAAGGGAAGGGCCGAGACGGCCCGGGCGGTGCCCTGCGTCAGGCGCGGCGGAACGCGCAGCGGGACCATGCCTAGCTCGCGCGCCACGGTGGCGACGGTGACGAGGCCATCGGCGGCGATGTTATAGGCGCCGGGCGGCCCGGCGGCGGCGACGCACAGCAGCAGTGCCTGCCCCACGTCTTCCTCGTGCACGAGCTGCACAGGCACTTCCGGCGCCGGCACGGGGAACCTGATCCGGCCGGCCCACCGGGCCGGAAGGCGGGCAAGCGTGCCGAGCGGGCCGCGCGGCAAGCTTTTCGCGCCCACGGCGTGCGGGCCGAGCACGATGGACGGGCGCAGCACATACACGGCAGGACTGCCTGGTCCGCTGGCCCGGGCCCGCAGCAGGTGCTCGAGCCTTGCCTTCTCCCGGGCGTAGAACAGCCGGTTCGCCGGGCGTACCGGCCAGTCCTCGGTCATCCCGACGGGGTTGTCCCGGTGGAATCCGTAAGCCGCCACCGAGGACGCGTAGACGAAGCGGCGGACGCCGGCCGCCATGGCGGCGTCGAAGGCGTTGAGCGTGCCGTCGATGTTGACTGACTTGATCGTCTCACCGGATGCGGCGCCGGTCACCTGGAACGCCAGGTGCACCACGACGTCCGCGTCGCGGAACGCGTCGCGCAGCACCTCGGGGTCGCGCACGTCGCCGCGCCGGTACTCCGTCTTGGTCCAGTGGCACGCGGCGGGATCGAACGGGCGCCGTGCCACGCCTGTCACGTGCGCCACCCGGTCGTCGGCCTGGAGCAGCGGCATCAGGCCGAACCCCAGGGTGCCGGTCGGGCCGGTCACCGCGACCGTCAGGTCCTTCCATGTCTGCGGCGCCACTGGCCATCCCCCCTCGCTGTGAGCCTTGTGCCGACGGCCAGCGTAGGAGCGCGGGCGGTGCGGCGGGCAGGGCCGAACGGTTGCGCAATACGGGCCCGAAGTCACCGGGGCGCGGGACGATCGCCCAGGTCAGCCAGGTGTCCTCGGCGCCTATGCTCTCGATTCGGTGAGTGGGCACCGGCTGCTGCCGGAATCGTCGGCGGCGACGAACGACGCGGAATGAAAAGGTGACATCATGGACAGCCTCGAGCCACTAGATGCCATGTTCGTCGAGGCCGAGGACGAAGACAAGAACACGTCGATGGCGATCGCCTCGATCGCCGTGTTCGAGGGTCCGGCGCCGTCCCACAAAGAGGTACTGGCGCTCATCGCGGGCCGGCTGCCGCTCGTGCCCCGGTACCGCCAGAAGCTGCACACGATGCCGTTCCGCCTCCGCCGGCCGGTCTGGATCGACGATCCGGACTTTGATCTCGCTTATCACGTCCGGCGCACCGCCCTTCCGGAACCGGGGGGAGATCAGCAGCTCGCCGATTTGATGGCGCGCGTGATGTCGCACCGGCTCGACCGCGACCACCCGCTGTGGGAGTACTGGGTGGTCGAAGGGCTCGGCCGGGATCGCTGGGCGCTGATCTCCAAGGTGCACCACTGCATGGTCGACGGCATCAGCGGTGCCGACCTGTACCGCGTGCTCCTTGAGCCCTCGCCCGGACCGGTGACGCCCGCGGCGGAGGGGGAGCAGGAGGAGCAGGAGCAGCCGCCCTCGGTCGTGTCGCTCGTCGGCGGGGCCGCCGCGGACATGATGCTGCTCGCGGCCCGGCTAGCGGGCACGCTGGACAGCGCTCTGGCCCATCCTCGTCAGGCGGCGCGGCAGGTAACCTCCGCGGCGCGGGCCGTCGGAAGGTTCTGGCCGTCTCTGTCGCCGGCCGCGAGGTCCTCGCTAAGCGGGAAGATCGGCCAGCAACGGCGGTACACCTGGGCCCGGGCGTCCCTGGAGGACGTCAAGACGATCAAACGCGAATTCGGCGGCACGGTGAACGACGTCGTGCTCGCCGCGATCAGCGGCGGCTTCCGGGCACTCCTGCTGGAACGAGGCGAGCAGCCCGAGCCACATCAGGTTCCGTCGCTGGTGCCGGTCTCCATCCGCGCTCAGGGGGACGAGGGGAGCTTCGGGAACCAGGTATCGGCGACGGTCGCCGACCTTCCCGTGCACATCGCCGACCCGGTGGAGCGGCTTGCCGCCGTCCGGGCCGAACTTGATTCCCTGAAGGCGAGCAACGAGGCGATGATCGGCCAGACGCTCGCCGCCCTGGGCAGGTACAGCCCGTACCCGCTGGCGTCCTGGCTGGTCAGGCTGGTGTTCTCGCTGCCACAGCGAGACGTCGTCACCGTTACCACGAACGTGCCAGGTCCCCGCCAGCAGTTCAGCTGGATGGGCCGCCGGCTCGAGGAGATCATCCCTTACGTTCCTATCGCGAGCAGGGTCCGGATCGGCATCTCGATCTTCAGCTACGGCGGCAACCTCGCGTTCGGCATAACCGGCGACTACGCCGCCAACCCGGACCTTGACGTCCTGGCCCGCGGCATCGAGCACGGCGTGTCCGAGCTGCTGCTGGCGGCCGAGTCCCGCGCGGCCGAGCCCCGAACCGCCGAAACCCGCCCGGCCGGAACCCGCACCGCCGGAACCCGCACCGCCGGAACCCGCATCCCCGAAACCCGCGCGGCCGGGTCGCACCCGGCGAAGTCCCGCGCGGCCGAGCCCCGAACCGCGAAGCCGCACGCTGCGAAGTCGCGCAAGGTCGCGGCGGCCGCCGGCGACAAGGACCGGTCCTAACTGGCCCGCAAGGACCCGGCCCGGCCTGCCGACACGGTCTCCTCGCCGGGCCCCACGGGATCGCGCGGCTCGCCCGCCGCCCACACGCGGTCGAGGAACCCGGAGATCTCGGCGGTCAGCCGGGCGGGGCGTACCCACAGCTCGGCGAAGGTGCGGGTGCGGATGAGCCTGGCGTCGGGAAGCTGGCGCGCGAGCCTCTTGGCGTCGGCGAACGAGTGGATGAAGTCGATCCCGTGCCCGAGGACGAGCGCCGGCGCGGTGATGGCCTGACGCTGTTCGACGGTGGGGGCGATGGGCCCCATCAGCATGCCCTGCAAGACGGCGGCGATTTCTTCCGGGTCCGATCCGACGGCGCCGAGCACCGAGTCGAGCGGGCCGACACCCGTCGAGGGCAGCCGGGAGACGACCCTGGAGACAAGCCGCAGCGCGGTCTTGGCGTAGCGCACCTGCAGCAGGAGCGGGACGAACGTGAGCGCCGCGGCCGGGGCAGCGGCCTCGAGCACCGGCATTTCCAGGACCAGGCCGCGCACCTTCCCCGGTGCCTGCACGGCGGTGAGCAGGCTCACGTTGGTCCCCAGCGAGACTCCGCCGAGCACCACCTGATCCACGCCGAGTTCGTCAAGCAGGCACAGCACGTGCTCGGCGTATATGTCCATCCGGTGGGCGCTTGGCTGCCGGGGTTTCTCGCTGCGCCCATGACCGGGCAGGTCGAGCAGCACGACGCGGTTACCCTTGGCGGCCAGTCTCCGGGCCAGGCTACGGCTGAGGCTGGCGTCGAGCAGGATGCCGTGCAGCCAGACGAGCACCCTGTCTCCTGAACCGTGGACCTCGTAGTTCAGCCGGTACTTCCCACGGGTCAGCGTCTGCCTGACGCCCTCCGCGCCAGCGCCTCCCGCCGTTCCCGGGTCGCTGACTTCTCCGTACAGCATGATCAGGGCCGAAGACCCTTGGGCGATGACATTCGTCCCTAGCCCTCACTCGCACACCGCGAACATTATCGATCTATGAGCATAACGCCACGTCGCAGCGGCGCTAGGGGTTGAGCACGATGGGGGAGGGCGGATGGCCGAGACCACAAAAAATGAGCCGGGACATTGGCTGACACTCCTGTCCGCTGGCTCGGCAGGTTCGTGGGGGTGCCGGATCGAGAGCGTGGGGGCTAAGCTTCCCGCCGGCCGGCTGACGACAAGGGACCTGATGGGCAGGACCAGTCACCGCACGCGCATCCAGCTCGAGCGGCTGACCGGCATCCACGAGCGCCGTGTCGTCGGCCCTGGCGAGAACTCGTTCACCCTGGCCGTCGGGGCGGCCCGCGACTGCCTGTCTCATTCGCAGCATCAGGCGTCAGACCTCGACATGCTGATCAGCACGAGCATCACCCGCTCCAGGGGCCGGTCATCGCAGTCTTTCGAGCCCCCGCTCAGCCTGTACGTCAAGCAGGCGATCGGCGCCACGCAGGCGGTGAACTTCGACCTTTCGAACGCCTGCGCCGGCATGCTGACCGGGGTGTTCATCCTTCAGAACCTGATCGCACGCGGTGACATCAGCCGCGGCATGGTCGTCTCCGGTGAGTACATCTCCCATCTGAGCTGGAACGCGGCACGGCAGATCCGCTCCCTGTTCAGCAAGCAGCTCGCGTCGCTGACGCTGGGCGACGCGGGTGCCGCGGTCATAGTGGAGCGGGCACCCAGCGGTTCGGGGGTCGAGGTCATCGGCTTCACCACCCTCGCCGAGCACAGCCGGCTATGCCTGGCCTTCCCAAGCTCTGTGGGCCCGGGGGCGCAGATGTACACCAAATCCCGGCAGCTGCAGCGGGTGGCCATCGCGGACATGGCGCCATTGGTCGCCGAGGCGATCGGCGAAGCGGGGATCAGCCTGGCCGACGTCGACTACCTGATTCCCCATCAGACCTCGGCCCGAGCCATCCGCGCGGGCACCCGCGAATTCGTCAGGCGGCTCGGCGTCGGCCCCAAGCACGTGGTCATCAACCTGGAGGAATACGGCAACACGTCATCGACGACGCTGTTCGTGGCCCTGCACAAGTACCTCCAGGAGCACAGGATCCGCAAGGGGGACCGCGTGATGCTGCTCGCGCTCGCATCGGGCGTCGAGATCGGCATCGCGATCTTCACTATCGACGACATGGTGGACAGCTATGGGCACGCAGATTGAAGCCGCCTGCACGCAGACCGGCAACGGTGGACGGAAGGCTACCGCGCGCCGTCTCGCCGACGCCGCCGCGAGGAACTGCCTCGCGCAGGCCGGGCACACGCCTCATGACGTGGACATGCTGGTCAACGTGGGCATCTACCGCGAGGACAGCATGGGAGAGCCCGCGCTCGCCGCCCTGATACAAGAGGACATCGGGGCCAACCTGCGCCAGCCGCCGACGGGAGGGGCCGGCACCTTCTCGTTCGACCTGTTCAACGGAGCCTGCGGCGTGATCAACGCCGTGCAGATCGAGTCGGCCCTGCTCCAGTCCGGCGTCATCCAGCTCGGCGCCGTCGTGTCCAGCGACGTCCGGCCGGATCACGCGGTCCCGGCGGCACCGTTCCTGCGGCCGGCCGGCGGGGCGATCCTGCTCAGCTGGGAGGACGGCCCAGCCGGGTTCACCGACTTCCAGACGGAGACGTTTCCCGAGTACTCGGGCATGTTCACGAGCGGGCTGGTGTGGCGGGAAAGCCGCGGGGTCCGCGGTCCGCGCCAGGGCACGGGGCGCCACCACATGGTCGTGGCGGCCAGGCCCGGCTACCACGCCCGGCTGGCCGACTGCGCCGAGGATGCGGCGCGCCGCTTCCTCCGCCGGCTGGGGCTGGGCATCTCGGACATCGACCTGATCGTCCCCTCACCGTCCGCCGCGGACTTCGTCGACCCGCTGCGGGCAAGGCTCGGCATCCCGGGCGACCGGGTCGCCTACACCCCCGAAGACCTCGAAGACACCCACACGACAGGGCCCATCGCCGCCCTGCAGGCGGCCATCAGGTCGGGGCGGCTTCGTGAGGCCGAGAACACGCTGGTGCTCGCGGCCGGGGCAGGCATCACGGTCGCCCTTGCCCTGTACCGGCAGACACCGCCCTGAGCGAGGGGAAACAGGGTAATGCGGAGCACCGCGCGGAGCACGGCGGCGGCATGCTAGCCCGCCTCACCCCACCTCGACGATCGGCAGCCTGAGCGCCGCGGGCGCGGACGCCGGGACGACCGCGCTGCGCGGGACTACCGGCGGAACGCGCCGGTAAGCGGCACCGAGCGGGGGCCGCGGGTCGGCTTGTCCCTTGTTGGGCCACATCGCCATCGCGCGCTCGGCCTGGGCGGTGATGGTCAGCGCCGGGTTGACACCCGGATTCGCGGAGACGGCCGAGCCGTCGGCCACATGCAGTCCCAGATGGCCGTAAACGCGGTGATACGGGTCCACCACACCGCTTTCCGCCGTATCGCCGATGACGCATCCGCCGAGGAAGTGCGCGGTCATCGGGATGTCGGCCACCTCGCCGGCGCTGTTCAGCGGGAACCCGTCGATGCGGGACGCGGCCCGGCGCATTGCCTCGTTGGCCGCCGGGATCCAGGTCGGGGTCGGCGCGCCGTGCCCCGGCTCGGATGTCAGCCTGATCCGGCCGGTGACACCCCGCCTCGGGCGTACGGTGATCGAATTGTCCAGAGCCTGCATGGTCAGGCCGATCACGGCACGCTCGGACCAGTGGTTGAGGCCGAGGTAGAGGGACGCGAGCCGCCCCGGGTGGCGCGCGGCCTGCCCGAGCCACCTGGCCCAGCGAGGCGCCGGCCCGCCGCCATCGGTCATCAGCGTGCTGAGCAATCCCATCGCGTTCGAGCCGCGGCCATAGCGGACCGGCTCGATGCTGGTGTGCTCGTCCGGGTGGATCGACGAGGTGATGGCGACCCCGGCGGTGAAGTCGTGCTTCCTGCGGCTGCGCAGCTTGGTCAGCGCGCCGCCCAGGGCCTCGGAGTTCGTGCGCGACAAGAATCCCAGCCGCGGTGACAGGCCCGGCAGCGAGCCCGCCGCCTTCATCCGGTGCAGCAGCAGCTGTGTGCCCCACGTCCCGGCGGCGAACACCACCTGTTCGGCGGTGAGCGTGCGCGCCGTGCGGCCGGCCCGCCAGGCGCCGGTGCGCTCGACGTCCACCGCGTACCCGCCGTCGGGCAGCGGCCGCACCGCGACCGCGGTGGTCAGCGAGTGCACCGCGACCCCCGCCTTCTCGGCCAGGTACAGGTAGTTCTTCACCATCGTGTTCTTCGCGTTGTGCCGGCAGCCTGTCATGCACTCGCCGACCTCGAGGCAACCACGGCGAGCGGGCCCCGCGCCGCCGAAGAACGGGTCGGCGATCACCTCGCCAGGTTCCTTGCGGCCGTCCCGGCCGAAGAACACCCCGACGCGGGCGGGGCGGAACGTGCCGCCGACGCCCATCTCCTCGGCCACTGCCTTGATGATCTCGTCCGATGGCGTCATCGTCGGATTGGGCACCACGCCGAGCATCCGCTCCGCCTGGTCGTAATACGGCGCGAGCTCGGCTCGCCAGTCCGTGATGTGCGCCCATTGCCGGTCGGCGTAGAAGGAGTCCGACTCCGGCCGGTACAGCGTGTTCGCGTAGACCAGCGAGCCGCCGCCGACCCCGGCGCCGGCCAGGATGATCACGTTTCGCAGCACGTGGATCCGCTGGATGCCGGTGCAGCCGAGCTTCGGTGCCCACAAGAACCTGCGCGCGTGCCATGACGTGCGGGGAAAATCGGCGTCCTCGAACCGGCGCCCCGCCTCGAGCACCCCCACCCGGTAGCCCTTCTCGGCCAGCCGCAGCGCGCTCACCGAGCCTCCGAAGCCGGAACCGATCACCAGCACGTCGTAGTCGTACGCAGCAGCAGACTCGGTAATCGTCTTCTCCCTTGCCGCTCGCCCGAGCAGAAAGTCAGTAGTTTCCCCGTTTGCGCCCGGCATAAGCGGGCCGAAGGTCCCGAACATGACCGCGGCGGCGCACGGTCTTCTTTGTCCCGAACGGGCGGTGGTGACTGTCAGCGGCTACGGCAGCGCGAAGAAACCGTCGGTGTTGCCCTTGGCGTCGGTGTAGAAGCCGACCAGGTCACCCTCGTCGTTGACGCCGTTGATGGTGGTCGAACTCGCGCCCCCGATGCCGATGCTCAGGAAATGTCCGTGTAGCCAGGTGAAGCCGTGCGTGACGGCCGAGCCGCCCGAGCCGACGGTGTACGCGCCGACCACCTCGCCGAAGTCGTTGACGCCGAACGCCTGGGTCATCGCGGCGCCCGGGTAGGCGAACGTGATGAAGCGGCCGGAGCGCAGCTTGAGGAAGGCGATCACCCGCGATGCCGTCTTGTTGTAAAAGCCCGCGACGTCGCCGTGGTTGTTGATCGCCGCGGCGGTCAGGCTCGGCCCCAGGCCGGGGATGCCGGGCACCAGCACGCGGGCGAACCTCCTCGTGATGATGTCGTAGGTGTAGCCGCGGTTGAGGCCCGCGGAGTTGGTGAAGAACCCGACCGCGACGTCGTGGTCGTTGACGCCGAGCAACTGGTCCACCGGCGGCCTGGCGGGTGTCCCGGTCGGGAAGCCGACGCCGACAAATCGTCCGCCAGCAGAGTAGAAGGCGAAATTGGCGTTCGACATGCTGGCGGTGTTCTGCCTGGACCAGAAGCCGACCGTAACGCCCCGGTCATTCAGGCCGGTGACCTGCGTCTGGACCGAGCGCGGGAAATTCTCGTTGCCGAAGTCTCGCTGCGCGAATGGCGCTCGCAGCACATATCCCTTGTTCGGGTGCCGGGCCGCGCCCGAACCGAAGTATCCGGCGATTGCCCCTTCGTCATTGATCCCGAGCAACTGGTTGAACGTGAGGTCACGCCGGTCGTTGAGGGTGAGCACCTGGTAGCTGTCCGCGAGGCTGCTGCCCATCCGCATGGAACCGCTTTCGGCGGCGGCGAGCGCCACGGTGTCGCGGCCGGCGCCGGAGCAGCCGGACAACGCGAGGGCCGCGGACGCGACCAGCGCTCCCGAGGTGAGCGCGGCCACACCGAAGCGCGATCCGGCACGCGCGGAAAGCCTGCGCGGCACATGCTGGTCCGCGAGCTTCATGCTGGTGTCCTTTCGGTAGGCGGTACGGCGAGCGGGAAGCGGGACCGGCCCGCTCGCCGGGCCGCTTGGTTGCCGGACGTGAGACTACGCAGCCGCGGGCAATTGCACCGCCTGCGCGGCGATCGCTTAAGCAGGACGTAAGCTCCGGCGTTCGGTAACCGGCCGGGACTGACCGCTCGCCAGGCGCGCCGAACGCGACCGCGGCGTGAGATGCATACGCGGCGGCGACCGATCGGAATTCTCCGACGCGCCGCGCCAACGAGATGTCTGGGCTCGGACCGGGGCCTGGCCGTCCCGAGCCCAGACGCTCGTGGGAGGGGTTAATCAGATCGACCCCTGCCTCCGTAGTGTTGCACCGGTTCCTGGTAAGAAGCTGAGGCGACCCTGGGAACCGGATAACTGGCTCGTAACGAGCGGTCCGCTGCCAGATCGGCCCGGGGCGCCTCTTTCGGCGCCTCGGGCGCTCCACCGGGCTTGCCGTTCGCGCCAAGCGCCTGGCCGGACTTGGTGGAGCTCTTCTGGGACCGCTGAGACGACGCGTGCGCCGGCGCGCGCCGCTGCCCCGTCTGCCGCTGGGCGCCCGCCGGCAGCGCCGCGGCCTGCGGCACTCCCGCCGACGCGACCGGCTGCGGCGTGAACGTCGGCTGCGGCGTGAACGTCGGCTGCGGCCCGGACCCTGCCGACCCTGATGACACCGGCGACCCTGCCGGCTGCATCATCGGCTGTGCCGCCGCGGATGCCGCCAGCCGCGCCGGCTGCTGCGCGTCGGCGTTGCCGTGCTCGAGGAATTCCGCGAGCCTTTCCGCCTCGTCGGCGCTGAACCCGATGACGGCACGCGGCTGACCCCATGGCTCCTTGAGCGCATACCCCACGTAGCCGACCACGGGCTGGGCCGGCGTGTCCGCCATGCCCTGGAGCGATCGCCATCGCTCCCACGCAGACTCCAGGCGCGCAGCAGCGTGCTGCGCGCGCGCGACCTGTTCTGGATCACGCATGTGCACCCTCCCCTGAAAGTTGTGCCCGTAAGACTGGACCGGCCCCAGTGCGGCGAGCGCCGCCAGCGCGCAGCGTCAGCGACGCAGGCGCGAACGGCGCTCGCCCACTGAGGCCGACCCCCCATTTCCACAGGACGAGCTCCGCCCGGAGCATGCGGCCCGGCACGCCGAACGGCTGCCGTGCGCCGGTCATGCTCCCGCGGCGGGGTGTTACTCGGAACGCTGCTGCGGGATACCCGCGAGCAGTGCACGGACCTCTGTCTCCCGGTAGCGCCGGTGCCCCCCCAGCGTACGGATGGATGTCAGCTTGCCGGCCTTGGCCCATCGAGTGACGGTCTTGGGGTCGACACGGAACATCGTGGCGACCTCCGCGGGCGTCAGCAGCGGCTCAGCCTCTGGCGTACGTGCGGACATTGGTGCGGCCTCTCCTCCTGGACCGTTGTGACGATCCTCGTGGTGTTGTTGTCTTGCCCTGTTGCTCCGCGAGGAGCTTGTCTCTGATGTCCTCATATGGCCTACAGGGACCATATTGCCATTACCAGCGGTGACAAGTCGACCACCTGGCGCGAAGTTTTCTGCTGCGGGATGCCCGTTGCGTCGCGGATCGGTGTCACTCACCGTGATTCTAGCGATACTTAACGTCGCGTCGGGCTAGATTCGGAAATACTCCCCCGCGCGTCTTGGGTGAGCGCATCCGTCGCGCGCTCCCCAGGAGGAGAGCGCGACCTCCGCAACTGTAGCCAACTAGACACTGCCCGTAATCTATCATGATCGAATCGTGATATAGCGACACACCTCCCGCTGTTGACCGCGATCGTGGGACAGGAAGCGGCCCGCGGCCCCGGCCGGCGGCGCGACCGGGCGCTTCGCGCGGTCAGCGCGGTGCGTGAGTACGCTGACACAGCGGATCGGCGTAGTCATCAGGGCCGCTTACCAGGTACGGTTATAGGTGTACGGAAGCTGGCAAGCGCCGAGTCCCCCGAGGGGGGATCACGGCGATTCTGTGTGTGTCGCAGGCGAGCCGCGCGCGGTAGACCCAAACGGCAAGTACTGTAGTCATACGGAAGCTAGCGACATAAGCATCGTGGGGCCGCACGGCTCCGGACGTTCGAGGGGGTCGAGCCAATGGGGCGCGGCCGAGCCAAGGCCAAGCAGGTGAAGGTTGCTCGCCAGCTCAAGTACAACAGCGGCGGTACGGACCTTGACCGGCTGCGTTTGGAGCTGGGCGTCGGGTCAGACCGGCGAGACGGGGACCACGACGATGACCCGTACGCCGCGTACGACGACGACGATGCTGCCGACGAGGACGACGAGGACGAGGACGAGGACGACTGGTCCAAATCCTGAGGCCCCGCCGGTCACCGCAGCCGATCGTAAGTAGCCGGGCCCGGGTGCGCGCTGTAGGCACGCCGGGCGCAGGCTAGCGCACGCCGGTCCGCCTCAGCGGCTGGCCGCCGTTTCGAGCACGCTCTTGCCGCGATCGACGTCAGGGACGGGAACCGGGTACTGACCGTCGAAACAGGCGCGGCACAGCGACCCGGCCGGCTGCTCGGTCGCCGCCACGAGCCCGTCAAGCGAGACGTAGCCGAGCGAGTCCGCGCCGATCGAGGCGCGGATCTCCTCGACCGAGCAGCCGCCGGCGATGAGCTCCTCTCGCGTCGCGAAGTCGATGCCGTAGAAGCACGGCCACTTCACCGCCGGCGAGGCGATCCGCACGTGCACCTCGAGCGCGCCCGCCTCGCGCAACATGGCCACGATCGCCTGCTGCGTGTTCCCCCGCACGATCGAGTCATCGACAACGACGATCCGCTGGCCGGCGATGACGTCGCGCAGCGGGTTCAGCTTCCGCTTGATGCCGCGCTGCCTAATGGTCTGGCTCGGCTGGATGAAGGTCCTGCCGACGTAGGAGTTCTTCACCAGGCCCTGACCGTAGGGGATGCCGCTGGCCTCCGCGTACCCGATCGCGGCGGGGGTTCCCGACTCGGGCACCGGGATCACCAGATCGGCGTCCGCCGGGTGTTCAGCCGCGAGCGTCCGCCCGATCTGCACCCGGGTCGCGTGCAGCCCGCGGCCCCCGATCGTGGTGTCCGGCCTGGCCAGGTACACGTACTCGAACAGGCACGTCTTCGGCGCCGCCGCGGCGAAGATCCTCGAGCGCACCCCCCGCTCGTCAATGGAGAGCAGTTCGCCCGGACGCACCTCGCGCACGAAACTGGCGCCCACGATGTCCAGTGCGGCGGTCTCGCTCGCCACCACCCATCCGGCGGCGAGCCTGCCGAGCACCAGGGGCCGGAAACCTTGCGGGTCGCGCGCCGCGTACAGCGTGTTCTCGTCCATGAACACGAGCGAGTACGCGCCCCTGGCCAGCGGCAGGACGCGGGCCGCCGCCTCTTCCACGCCCCCGGCGTCCCCCGCGTCCCCCGCGTCCCCTGGGCGCTGCGGGCCGGCCGGGCCGCGGACGAACAGTTCGGTGAGCACGTCGGTATCCGAGGTCGCCTGGGGCATGCCGTACGCGCTGTCCGGCGAGAGCATCGAGGCGAGCTCGCGCGCGTTGGTCAGGTTCCCGTTGTGCCCGAGCGCGAGCGAGACGGCGGGCGTCGACCTGAACGTCGGCTGCGCGTTCGCCCACACCGAGGCGCCGGTGGTCGAATACCGGACGTGCGCCACGGCGATGTCGCCGCGCAGCGCGGTCAGCGCGGGCTCGTCGAAGACCTGGGCGACCAGGCCCATCTCCTTGTGGACGACGATCCGCCTGCCGTCAGAGACGGCGATGCCGGCTGACTCCTGCCCCCGGTGCTGGAGGGCGTACAGCCCGAAGTAGGCGAGCTTGGCGACGTCTTCGCCTGGCGACCAGACCCCGAAGAGACCGCAGGCGTCCTGGGGCGGGCGGTCATCGGGATCGAGATCGTGCGTGAGTCGCCCGTCTGGCTTAGCCACCTAAGCAGTGTATTTGCTAAGGCCAGCGGAAGATACGCCGACAGATCGGCTCGTGAGCCGCTTGCCCGCACTGCCCCGGAATCGACCCCCTCCGCCCAGCCGAGCCGTCCGGTCGCCAGGCGGAACCAGGTGACCGGATCGGTCTCGATCACGTTCGGCGGGGTGCCCCGCGCGTGCCTGGGGCCGGGGATGCACTGCACCGCCGCGACCGGTGGCACCCGCACTTCCACCGAACGGCCGGGGGCGGCTGCCTCCAGCAGGTACAGCAGACGCCGGACGGCTGACCTCAGCGGCGCCTGCGGCGGGTCCTGCCCGCGGTCCAGTGCGGCGCCTACCTCCGCGACGCTGGCTTCCGCGCGCGGATCGGGCTTGCGTGGCGGCATGACATCGAACGTACCGTGCGGTCGCGGCTCAGCCGAACAGGGCCGGGAGGGTCGTCTTCCACACCTGGGCCAGCTCGTCCAGGGCGACCTCGAACTGGCCGATGACAGTCAGGCTGCCGCCGCCTGTGGTGCCCAGGACGGTGGCGGGGACGTTGTGTTCGGCGCAAAGGGCCGCGAATTCCTCTTCGCGGCCTGGCTGGACCGAGACGATCGCCCGCGCGGCGGACTCGCTGAACAGGGCGGTGAAGGGGTCGGCCGGCACGGTCACCCGGCAGCCTCGCCCGCCGCGCAGGCAGGACTCGGCCAGGGCGATGGCCAGGCCGCCGTCGGACAGGTCGTGGGCGCTGGCCAGCACGCCTGCCGCAGCGGCTTGGCCGGCCAGAGTCGCCAGCGCTCGTTCGGCATCGAGATCGGGAGATGGAGGGCGGCCGCCCAGATGGCCGTGCAGGACATGAGCCCACGCGGACCCGCCGAATTCTTCCCCGGTGGCGCCCAGCAGGATGACCTGGGCGCCGTCGGCGGGGAAGCCGGCGGACAGGCGGCGGCGGACATCCTCGTGGATGCCCAGGACGCCGATGACCGGGGTGGGGTGGATGGCGCTGGCGCCTGTCTGGTTGTACAGGCTCACGTTGCCGCCGGTCACCGGGATGCCCAGGGTTACGCAGCCGTCGGCCAGCGCGCGGACCGCCTCGGCCAGCTGCCACATGACGGCGGGGTCTTCGGGGGAGCCGAAGTTCAGGCAGTTGGTGACCGCGATGGGCCGCGCGCCGGTCATGGCCACGTTGCGGTAGGCCTCGCCGAGCGCCAGCTGGGTGCCCTGGTAGGGGTCGAGGCGGCAGTAGCGGCCGTTGCCGTCTGTGGCCAGCGCGATGCCAAGCTGGGTCTGCTCGTCGACCCGCAGGAGGCCGCCGTCTTCCGGCATGGCAAGGACGGTGTTGCCGCGCACGTAATGGTCGTACTGCGCGGTCACCCAGCTCTTGTCCGCGAGGTCGGCCGAGCCCAGCAGGGCGAGCAGGGCGGCGCGGAGCGCCGCGCCGTCCGCGGGACGGTCCAGGGCGCCGGGGGCCGCCGCCTGCAGCGCGTCCAGGTCGGCGGGGCGGGCCATCGGCCGCCGGTAGACCGGGCCCTCGGCCGCGGTCTGCGGCGGGATGCTGACGACCGTCCCGCCGCGCCAGGTCATGGTGAGAGTGCCGTCGCCGGTCACCTCGCCGATCACGGTGGCCTCGACGTCCCACTTGGCGCACGCCTGCAGGAAGGCCGCGACGTTGGCGGGCGTGACGACCGCCATCATCCGTTCCTGCGACTCGCTCATCAAGATCTCGGCGGGCGTGAGCGCCGGGTCGCGCAGCGGCACGTCGTCGAGGTTGACCCGCATGCCGCCGCTGCCGCCCGCGGACAGCTCGGAGGTCGCGCAGGCGATGCCGGCCGCGCCGAGGTCCTGGATGCCCTCGATCAGCCCGGCGGCGTACAGCTCGAGGCAGCACTCCACGAGGAGCTTTTCCATGAACGGGTCGCCGACCTGGACGCTGGGGCGCTTGGCGGCTTTGCCCTCGACCTCGCCCGCGAAGGTGGAGCTTGCCAGCACCGAGGCGCCGCCCACGCCGTCGGGGCCGGTTCGCGAGCCGAACAGGATCACCTTGTTGCCCGGGCCGGTCGCGACCGCCGACTTGAGGTCGGCGTGCCGCATGACGCCCACGCACAGCGCGTTGACCAGCGGGTTCCCGGCGTAGCAGGGATCGAAGGCGAGCTCGCCGCCGATGTTCGGCAGGCCGAGGCAGTTGCCGTAGAACGAGATGCCGCTGACCACTCCCGGCAGCACGCGCGCGGTGTCATGGGCGTCCGCCGGGCCGAACCGCAGCGCGTCCATGACCGCGACGGGACGGGCCCCCATGGCGAGGATGTCCCTGACGATGCCGCCGACGCCGGTGGCCGCGCCCTGGTGCGGCTCGACGAACGACGGGTGGTTGTGCGACTCGATCTTGAACGTGACCGCGTAGCCCTGCCCGATGTCCACCACGCCCGCGTTGGCGCCGATACCCGCGAGCAGCGCGCCGGACTGCTGCTCGTTGGGCGCGAGCCTGCGCAGGTGCACCTTGGAGGACTTGTAGGAGCAGTGCTCGCTCCACATGACCGAGTACAGCGCGAGCTCGGCGGCGGTCGGCCGGCGGCCGAGGATCTGCCGGACCCTGCCGTACTCATCGCCGGTAAGGCCGAGCTCGGCGAACGGCTGCGCCAGCCCGGGAGTGCCGGCCGCGACCTCGACCGTGTCCTCGCCGCTCACCGCAGCGCCCCCGCGAAGGCCTCGACCACGGATGTGAAGAACCCGAGCCCGTCGGCGGACGGGCCGGTCAGCAGGTCGATCGCGTGCTCAGGGTGCGGCATGAGGCCGACCACGCTGCCGCTCTCGCTGCAGATGCCGGCGATGCCGCGGGCGGCCCCGTTAGGGGCGCCGCCGTCGTAGCGGACCACTACCCGGCCGCTCGCCTCGAGTTCGTCGAGCGTGGCCTGGTCGGCGGCGTAGGCGCCCTCGCCGCTCTTCAGCGGCACGAGCAGCCGCTGGCCCGCCCGATAGCCCCCGGTCCACGGGGTGCGGGCGTTTTCCACGGTCAGGGCGACGTCGCTGGTGATGAAGCGCAGGCCGGCGTTCCTGGTGAGCGCGCCGGGCAGCAGGTGCGCCTCGCACAGGATCTGGAAGCCGTTGCAGATGCCGAGCACCGGCAGTCCCGCCCGCGCGGCGGGCACGAGCTCGGCCATCACCGGCGAGAACCGGGCAATCGCGCCGCAGCGCAGGTAGTCGCCGTAGGAGAATCCGCCGGGCAGGACGACCGCGTCGACGCCGCGCACGTCACGGTCGGTGTGCCAGAGCGGGACTGGCTCCGCGCCTGCGTAGCGCACCGCGCGTGCCGCGTCGGTGTCATCGAGCGATCCAGGGAACGTGACAACGCCTATCCGCACGACGGCAGCCTACCCGGCGCTGCCTCGTCCCGGCGCCACCGGTTCCCTGGATGGGGGATGAGGACCACCCGCAAGAGGCTGTCGCATGACTGCCTGGCGCGGGACGCCGACCCCGCCTTCGGCTGCGGAAGATCGGCGGCTGCTCGCCCTGGGCCTCTGGGTCACCTGACCGGGACAGCTGCGCATCTGGCCCGGTAGGACCGGGGCAGCTGCGCGGTATGTCGGACAATGGATATATGCCCAGGTCAGTGGGCATAAGTGATAGTCCAGGGTCAGGCGAAAGTCAGGAGTCCGCACATGTCGCGTCGCGCCGGAACCGGTAACAACGGCAGGCTTCAGGCCACCATCTTGAAAAAGTGCGACCGCACCTATCACCGCCCGGAGACCAATAAACAGTGCGCGAGCGGTGCTTGTCAGCACACGTGCGAGGCCTCGCAGATCGAGCGGTGCCGCCACGCGTGGACTGTCCGCTGCACCGTGAACGGGGTGCAGCGGGATAAGAGCTTCCGCGATGAGATGGACGCCGGCAAGCGCGTGCTGTGGGGGACCGGGCTGAAGAAGGCCCAGGATTTCCAGCTTGAGTTGACGCGGGGCAAGCGCGCCCAGGGCAAGACGTACGTGGACCCGAAGGCCGGGGAGGAACTGTTCGGGGCGGCCGCCGAGGCGTTCATCATGTCCCCCGCCCTGGCCGCCCAGCCGCAGACCCGCGCCGGCTACCTGGGCTGCTACCGCACCAGCATCAAAGACCGGTTCGCGGGCCGGACGCTGTAGCGCAAACGATGGGTGAGCTAACTGGCGGGGCGGTGCGTGAAATACACCGAGCATATGTCGCTGTCCTTTTGAGTGGTTCGAAGAAGGCTAAGGCCAAGGCCAAGGCAGCACGTACTGCGGCATGGGATCTGAATGATCGCCTTAACGGTCAGGTCTATGGAGTCGACGGTGTCAGGAATTTGTTTGTTCTATTGGAGGCGTTCAGAACCGCCGCCGGCGAATTTGTTGAGGTCGCTGAACAGGAACTCACTTAGCCACTCAGTTTCCCGCCCGCTGGCAAGCCCCAGTCGCCCTCACCCGCGAGGACGGGGCTGCCCCCCGAGATCCCCCAGCAATCCCCGCACAGTAACCGGGCAGCAAGCGCACACCCGCCGCACACTGACGCACCCGCCCGTCCACCCCGCCAGCCTCCCGCAAACCGGGGTCAAAGTAGCCCCGGCCTGCGGCCGGGCGGCTGGCTCCACTGCGCTGCGGTCCCCCTGACCTCACCCCCCCCAGCAAGACAGGGAAGCGAGGTCAGGAACCCCTCCACTCCATGGAACCAGCCGAAAACCAAGATCAAAACCAGAAAGTCAAGATCAAGATCAAAGTCAAGATCAAAGTCAAAACCAGTGACGGCGAAGACGACAGCAAAGAGCGCGGGTTAACCCAGGTGACGGCAAAGACGCCAGCAAAACGCGCGGGTCAGACCAGCACGGGCACAGACGATTGCAAGAACGCGGGCCAGACCGGGCGACCGCGAAGACGCCAGCAAGACGCCCCGGCGACACCAGGGTCACACCTGTCCCTGATCCGGCAGGCGACACGGAGACCGGGGGACTCCCGGCCGGAACGAGTCAAGGGCGGCGCACAGCGCCGCCGCCGCAGGCGACGCGACCGCAGGGAGCGCCCTTGACGCGAGCCGGACGGCCCCCGGACAATCAAACGCCCGGACCGGGGGAAGCGCCCCCGGCGGCAATGGATGTCACGCCGTCACCGACGTAGCGTAATCTTTGTTCAGGTGCCGTTCTGGCGATCTTCGAAAGGGTCTGCCAATCGTGTCCGGTCAGGCGCAGTCATGCGGCAGATGCGGCCTGCCGCTGAGCCGGTACAACCCCGGGGACCTCTGCCAGGCCTGCATCAACGCAGGCAGGAAACAGCAGTCCGGGGAACAGGCCGAGATAATCATCGACGGCAGGAAGCTAGCAGACCTGCGCCGCAAGCGCGGCATGACCCAGAAGCTGCTCGCCGACCGCGCCGGAATCAGCTTCTCCCTTCTGGAAAAGCTTGAGCGGAACGCCCGCAGATCAACCAGCCTCGCCAGCCTCAGTGCAATAGCCCGTGCTCTGAACATGCCCCTGAATGCACTTCTTGAGGGTTTGCCTGACGCGGCACAAGCAGATCGCGAGATCATCCAGGCAGCCGCGTCAGTCGCCCGCCTGTCGTCTCCCGCAGCCCCGAAGGTGCTAGCCGACCGGGGCGAAGACGCGCACGCGCGGGACGTGGTCAGCGCGATCGGCGCAGCGCTGCACGCCGTTCCAGCAGACCATCCCGAGCGCAGCCCCGTGAGCCTTGAACGCGATGTCATGCACGCTTGGGAGCTACGGCAATCATCGGAGTACGCGCAGCTCGGAGGCCTCCTAGCGGACCTGCTAAGGGAAACCGCCAGCGCGGACAGCCACGCTGAGTCATCAGTGCATGTCCACAACATGGCTTCATCACTGCTGAAGCGCGTAGGGGCCTACGAGATGGCCCCCGGAAAACCTCGGCGCCAGAGGAAGTCGCCACGTTCGGCGCGCTACTCCTGACCGCAGCCGTAGCCGCTGCGAAGACGGGCGAGGCCATGCAGGCATGGGACTTCCTGGATCACGCCAATGCCGCCACTGCCGTTTACGACCGTGAGCACGCCGACCTGTACGCGGTGTTCGGTCCGGTCAACCTGGCAGTTCACGGCGTTCAGATCGCCACCGAGCTAGGCGAAGGGCGCGAGGCACTGCGCCGAGCCGACAAGACCGACCCCCGCCGCATGCCTGCTGTCCTCCTCGAACGCCGCTCAACGCTGCTGATCGACATCGCCAGGGCACAGCACATGCAGCGCGACACCGCAGCCGCTGGGGAAACGCTGATCGAGGCCGAACGCATCGCGCCCCTCGAAGTGCGCTACAGCAGCGCAGCATGCGGCCTTCTCACCGAACTGCTTTCCGCCAGACCGCACCCGCCCGCCGAATTGCGGCAGATGGCCAGCCGACTGCACGTGGCCGCATGACCGCCAGCCCAGTCCTGTATGTCATCGCGTGCGGCGCCCGGCCCGCCGCTGACCTGCCTGGATTCATCACCTGGACCACAGGCCAGGGCTGGGACACGTGCGTCATCGTCACACCCTCAGCGCTACGGTTCACAGACACAGGGCAACTGGCAAAGCTGACCGGGCATCCCGTCCGGTCGGACTACAAGCGCCCCGAAGACCCCGACGCCCTGCCCTCGCCGGGCGCGTTCGCCGTCGCCCCCTGCACATTCAACACCGCCAACAAGTGGGCCGCCGGGATCAGCGACACACTCGCACTCGGCCTGCTCAACGAGGCGCTGTGCAGCGGAGCGCCAATCACCGCCGTCCCGAACCCCAACGTCGTACTCGCCCGCCACCCCGCATTCGCCCGCAGCGTCGCATTCCTGCGCGAGTGCGGCGTCCAAGTGCTGTTCGACCCTGACCGGTATCCCCTGCCCACTCCCAACCTCGGAGAGGCCAGCCGCGACCTGTTCCCCTGGGACGCGCTAAAGACCGTGGTCGACGAGACATACCGACAGCTGACAACTCCTCCCAGCGGCAAATAGCCACCAAGAGTATCCCCAGGCCGAGGATAAGGTCGCACACGCTGTGCGACTCCCGGGACGAAACCCGGCTCACCGACCCGGACTCGCCATTTATGGGCTCACCGACCCCAGCGTCAACGGCCGGTGAAACTGGCCCCGCGCGGCACGACCCGATGTCAGCTCAGGACAGCAACGGCACGCCGCCGCACCACCCGGCCGCCGCAACGGGAAGACTCGCCCCGCGTACGTGGCTCGGGATGCCTATATACCCATCCGGGCACGGTGCCGCCGCACTCACGGGCGCACAAAGCAGCGCCCCGCGTCCCGGCCGCCAAACCGCCACTGTCAGGTCAACTGCGCGTCTGGCCCAGAACGCGGGACGAGCCAGTGGTTCGCGCGGGACGCGACAGCCTCGCGATGGTGGAGAGTATCCCGCGTGGTGAGCCTGGTCAGGCGGGGCGGAGGGAGAACTCCTCGATGACGGGGTTGGCGAGCAGTTCGCGGGCGAGTTCCTCCATGGCGGCGAGCGCCGCGTCGTCGGCGGGGCCGTCGACCTCGAGCTCGAACCGCTTCCCCTGCCGGACACCCGTCACGTTCCCGAACCCGAGGCGGTGCGACGCGCTGAGGACCGCCTCGCCCTGCGGGTCGTGAATCTCCGGCTTGAGCATTACTTCAACGATCACTCTGGCCACGTATCCTCCCAGGGCAAACAGGGCATATATCGTCAGGTGTAGAGTGTCCAGCCGCGGAGCGAGCGCCCATGAAGCGTACAGCTACCGTGACATCAAGGCCGGTCAGGCCGGCGGTGGCAATCCCACCGGCCGGCTCGCCGAAAGGAGTGGCACGTGACCGTCGAAACCGGCGGTGCGACCATGGTCGCGCCCAGCGACAGCGAGCTCATCCAGCTCCTGACGCCAGAGGGCGAACTGGTCGATCACCCGAAGTATCCACTCAGCGACGTGGACATCAGGGGCCTGTACCGTGACATGGTGCTGGTCCGGCGCGTCGACACCGAGGCAATCTCCCTGCAGCGCCAGGGCGAGCTAGGCATCTGGGCGTCGCTGCTCGGCCAGGAGGCCGCGCAGGTCGGCTCGGCCCGCGCGCTGTCGCCCAAGGACATGGCGTTCCCCTCCTACCGCGAGCACGGCGTCGCATGGTGCCGCGGCCTCGATCCGGTACGGCTGCTCGAGCTCTTCCGGGGCGTCAGCAATGGCGGCTGGAGCCCGGAGGAGTACAAGTTCCACCTGTACACGATCGTCATCGGCGACCAGACGCTGCACGCCACCGGGTACGCGATGGGCATCAAGCGAGACAGCGCGGAAGACGAGGCGGTGATCGTCTACTTCGGCGACGGCGCCACCAGCCAGGGAGACGTGAGCGAGGCGTTCTCCTGGGCATCGGTCTTCCACGCCCCCGTCGTCTTCTTCTGCCAGAACAACCAGTACGCGATCTCGGCCCCGCAGGAACGGCAGAGCCCCATACCGCTTTACCAGCGGTCGCGCGGCTTCGGCTTCCCCGGCGTCCGGGTCGACGGCAACGACGTGCTCGCCTGCTACGAGGTGACACGGCAGGCGCTACGGGCCGCCCGCGAGGGCCAGGGCCCCACGCTGATCGAGGCGTTCACCTACCGGATGGGCGCTCACACGACGACCGACGACCCCACGCGGTACCGGCTGGCCAGCGAGCTCGAGGCATGGCGGCTGCGCGACCCGATCGAGCGCGTCCGCGCCTACCTGGCCCGCAGCGGCCAGGCCACTAGCGCCTTCTTCGAAGAGGTGGAGGCGGAGGCGGCGAAACTGGCGGCGCACGTCCGCGAGTCCTGCCGGGCCCTGCCGGACCCGCCCCCGATGGATGTGTTCGACCACGTGTACACGAGCGCCAACTCGATCCTCGACGCCGAGCGCGCGCAGTACGCCGAATACCTGGACTCGTTCGAGCCGGCTGGTCTGCGCCAACAGGAAAGCGAGGTGGCGCGATGACGAAGCTCACGCTCTCCAGAGCCCTGAACGAGGGCATGCGCCGGGCGCTTGAAGCCGACCCCAAGGTGATGATCATGGGCGAGGACGTCGGCAGGCTCGGCGGCGTCTTCCGGGTCACCGACGGGCTGCAGAAGGACTTCGGCGAGCACCGCGTGGTCGACACGCCGCTCGCCGAATCGGGCATCATCGGCACCGCCATCGGGCTCGCGCTGCGCGGCTACCGGCCGGTCTGCGAGATCCAGTTCGACGGGTTCGTCTACCCGGCGACCGATCAGATCGTCAGCCAGCTCGCCAAGATGCACTACCGCTCGCGCGGCAAGGTGACCCTTCCCGTCGTCATCCGCATCCCGTTCGGCGGCGGCATCGGCGCGGTCGAGCACCACAGCGAGTCGCCCGAGGTCATTTTCGCGCACACCGCGGGACTTCGCGTGGTCGCCTGCGCGGACGCGGCGGACGCGTTCTCGATGATCCAGCTCGCGATCGCCAGCGAGGACCCGGTGATCTTCTTCGAGCCGAAGCGGCGGTACTGGGACAAGGGCGAGGTGGACATGACGGCCCCGCTCGACACCGCGCTGCCGCTCGACAAGGCACGAGTCGTCATGCCGGGCGACGACCTGACCCTGCTCACCTACGGGCCGCTGGTCCGCACCTGCGCCGAGGCGGCGATCGCGGCGTCGCAGGAGGGCAAGTCCATCGAGGTCATCGACCTGCGGTCCCTGTCGCCGCTCGACATGGAGACGATCAACGCCTCGGTGTCGCGGACCTGCCGCTGCGTGGTCGCGCACGAGGCGCCGGTGTACGCGGGGCTAGGCGCCGAGATCGCGGCCCGGGTGACCGAGCAGTGCTTCTACAACCTCGAAGCCCCCGTGCTGCGGGTCGGCGGCTTCGCCACGCCGTACCCGGTGGCACGGCTCGAGGAGCACTACCTGCCCGACCTGGACCGGATCCTGGACGCGGCCGACCGCGCCTTCGCCTTCTGATCCCTGGGGAGAACAGCTGTGAACAAGGAGTTCAAGCTTCCCGACGTCGGGGAGGGCCTGACCGAGGCCGACATCGTGTCCTGGCACGTCAAGCCCGGCGACCCGATCCAGGTCAACCAGGTCATCGTGGAGATCGAGACCGCTAAGGCGGTCGTCGAACTGCCCAGCCCGTGGGCGGGAACGGTCAGCGCCCTGCTCGTGGCCGAAGGCGAGACCGTCGACGTGGGCGCGCCGATCATCACCATCGACGTGACCGCCCCGGCCGCCCCGGCCGCCCAGCCCGGCACCCAGCCAGCCACCGCGCAGCCGCCCGCCGCCGAACCTCTTGCGGCCAAGCCGCTTGCGGCCCAGGTGGCCGCCCAGTCCGATTCCGGCGACGAGCCAGAGCCCCGGCAGGCGGTCCTCGTCGGCTACGGCGTCAGACCAGGCTCGACCAAACGCCGCCCACGGAAAGTTTCACCGGGGGGACGGGCAGTCCCCCCGTCCGGGGGGTCCCCGGGGGGTCGGCCCCCGGGAGGCAACAGAGCCAAACCGCCGGTGCGCAGGCTTGCCCGGGATCTTGGCGTGGACCTGAACGCGCTGGCGGGAAGCGGGCCGGAGGGGTTGGTCACCCGCGAGGATGTGCAGCGGGCTGCCGGGGAAGCCACGGTTCGCTCGGGATATGGATACGCGGCGGGCGGCGGGGCGGAGGTCGCCGCGGCGCCCAGCCCGAACGGGACCGAGGAGCGGATCCCGGTCCGCGGAGTGCGCAAGCACACGGCGGCCGCGATGGTGGCCAGCGCGTTCTCCGCGCCGCACGTGACCGAGTTCCTCCAGGTGGACGTGACCGAGACGATGGCCGCGGTCCGGCGGGCGCGCGACCTGCCCGAGCTCGCGGGGGTGAAGGTGTCCCCGCTGCTGTTCGTGGCCAGGGCGCTGCTCGTCGCCGTCGCCAGGCATCCCATGATCAACTCGTCCTGGGACGACAGCGCGCAGGAGATCGTGGTCAAGCGCCACGTCAACCTCGGCTTCGCGGTGGCGGCCGAGCGCGGCCTGCTCGTGCCGAACGTCAAGGACGCGCACGCGCTGCCCGTCGCCGGGCTGGCGCGGGCGATCGACGAGCTTGCCGCCATGGCACGGGCGGGCAAGGCGACCCCGGCCGACCTGTCGGGCGGCACGATCACGATCACGAACGTGGGCGTGTTCGGCGTCGACTCGGGAACGCCTATCCTGACGCCCGGCGAGGCGGCGATCCTGGCCTTCGGTCAGGTGCGGGACATGCCCTGGGTACACCAGGGCGAGATCGCCGTCCGGCAGGTGACCACGCTGTCGCTGTCGTTCGACCATAGGATCGTCGACGGAGAACTCGGCTCAGCGGTGCTGAGGGACGTAGGCTCGATGCTAGAAGATCCGGTCCGGATGCTCGCGTGGTCGTGAGCCGCCGGCGTGCCGAGGAGGCCCCGAATGTCGGTACGCAAAGTGCGCGACGCGCTGGTCCTGATGGGCGGCTTCCTGGCGCTCATCTGGGTCTTGCAGATATTCAACTGGGCCGACGGATACCGGCTTGACGTCGATTACGGGATACTGCCGCACCACGTGAGCCACCTGCCGGACATCTTCGTCGCGCCACTGCTGCATTTCTCGTGGCAGCACATCGAGGGCAACTCGATCCCGCTGTTCGTGCTCGGGGTGCTCGCCGCGTACCGGGGAATCGGCAGGTTCCTGCTCGTGACGCTGATCGCCACGGTCGTCAGCGGGCTCGCGGTGTGGCTGTTCCAGGGTTCGAACGAGCTGACCGTGGGCGCGAGCGGGATCATCTTCGCGTATTTCGGTTACGTGCTGATCCGCGGCTTCTTCGACCGCAACCTGCTCGACATCGGCATCGGGATCGTGGCGGGCCTGATGTACTGGACCATCTTGCAGGTGGCCATCCCTGGCACGCCGGGGATCAGCTGGATCGGGCACCTCGGCGGCCTGTGCGGCGGGGTGCTCGCCGCATGGCTCCTGCGGACGCGGACACCCGAGGGAGCGGCTTCGGGCGGCTGGTCGAGCGGCTGGACCACTGGCCTGGACCCGCACCTTGGTGCGCGCCTGCGTTCGCGCTTTGGCGGCAAGGCCGGGGGTGCCGGCGGCAAGGCCGGGGGTGCCGGCGGCCTGCGGCCGTACCCGCCGTCCGCGCCGCCAGGGAGGCCAGCCGGCAACGCCCACCCGGCCAGCCGCGCCGCCGACGACCTGATCCGCGAACTCGACGACATGGGGCTCTAGAGGTTCCAGAGGGAGCAACGACGCCCGATGATCCGCCACACCGTGATGTTCCGCTGGAAGCCTGAGGCGACGGAGGAAGACCGGCAGCAGGTGGCGACGGAGGTCGCGAAGCTGCCGTCGATGGTCCCGGCGATCCGCGCCTTCGCGTCAGGGCGGGACGCCGGGCTGGCCGAGGCCAACTTCGACTTCGCCGTCACCGCCGACTTCGACGACGAGGCCGGCTTCTTCGCCTACCGCGACGACCACGGGCACCGCGACATCATCAGCCGTTACATCGTGCCACTCGCCGCCCAGCGCGTCGCGGTCCAGTTCGAGTTCTGAACCTACTCCGCACCTGCCGGGGAAAGCGAGCGGGCCGTGCCGGGCGGTCGCGGCGCCCGGGACGCCCACGGTCCCGCTATGCGGGGCGGGCTAGAAGGCGCCCTCGGGGAGTTCCATGAGGTCGAGGGTGGTCTGCTCGATGACCTTGCGGTCGGAATCCAGGCGGGGCAGCACCGTCGTGGCGAAGAAGCGGGCCGCGGCGAGCTTGCCCGTGTAGAAGTCACGGTCCGCCTCGGCGAGGTCGTCGGCGTTGTCGAGCGCGCGCTGCGCGACCTCGGCCTGCCTGGCGAGCAGCCAGCCGATGATCAGGTCGCCGAAGGCGAGCAGCAGGCGGACGGTGCCGAGCCCGGCCTTGTATATCTCGGCCGGGCGCTCGAGCGAGCCGATCACGAAGCCCGTCATCGCGGTCATCATCGCCTCGACCTGCGTCACGCCGTCCGCCAGGGCCGCGCGCTCGGTCTTCAGCCGGCCGTTGCCGTCGCTGCCCTCGTCGCCGGAGGCGGCGAGGGCGCTGATCTCGGCGAGCAGCGACCTTGCGGCGGCGCCCTGGTCGCGGATCATCTTGCGGAAGAAGAAGTCCAGGCTCTGGATCCCGGTGGTGCCCTCGTAGAGGCTGTCGATCTTCGCGTCCCTGATGTACTGCTCGATCGGGTAGTCCTGCAGGAAGCCCGAGCCGCCGAGCGTCTGCAGGGACAGTGTCAGCATCTCGTAGGCCCGCTCAGAGCCCACGCCCTTCACGACCGGGAGCAGCAGGTCGTTGCGCGTGACGGCGGCCTCGCCGACCGTGCCCGCGGCGGCCGCGACCTGCACGGCGTCCTGCTGCGTGGCCGTGTAGAGCACGAGCGCCCGCATGCCCTCCGCGTACGCCTTCTGCAGCATCAGCATCCGGCGCACGTCCGGGTGGTGGATGATCGTCACCCGCGGCGCGGCCTTGTCGGTCTGCCGGGTCAGGTCCGCGCCCTGCACGCGGTTCCTCGCGAAATCGAGCGCGTTGAGGTACCCGGTGGACAGCGTGGCGATCGCCTTGCTGCCGACCATCATCCGGGCGTGCTCGATGATCATGAACATCTGCCTGATGCCGTCGTGCACGCCGCCGACGAGCGTGCCCACCGCCGGCCGGTCCGCGCCGAACGTCAGCTCGCAGGTCGTGGATACCTTAAGCCCCATCTTGTGCTCGACGTTGGTGGCCTTCACGCCGTTGCGCTCGCCGAGCGTGCCGTCGTCATTCACCAGGTACTTGGGCACCAGGAACATCGACAGGCCCTTGGTGCCCGGGCCCGCGCCCTCTGGCCGGGCGAGCACCAGATGGAAGATGTTCTCCGCCATGTCGTGCTCGCCACCGGTGATGAACCGCTTGACGCCCTCGATGTGCCAGGTCCCGTCCGGCTTCTCGATGGCCCTGGCGCGCCCGGCGCCCACGTCCGAGCCGGCGTCCGGCTCGGTCAGCACCATCGTCGCGCCCCAGTCCCGCTCGACGGCGAGCTCGGCGAACCGCTTCTGCTCGGGGGTGCCGATCTTCCACAGCACCGTGGCGAACGTGGGACCGTTCGAGTACATCCAGGCCGCCGGGTTGGCGCCGAGAACCCCTTCAGCCACCGCCCAGGTAAGCGACCTCGGCACCACCGTCCCGCCGAGCTCGGGCGGGACGGAGAGGCGCCACCACTGCGCGTCCATCAGCGCGCGGTAGGACTTGCGGAACGACTCCGGCAGCGTCACGGTCCCCGTGGCTGGGTCGAACGCCGGCGGGTTGCGGTCGGCGTCGGCGAAGGACTCGGCCAGGGGCCCGGTCGCGAGCCTGTTGACCTCGGCGAGCATGTCCCGGGCAGTCCCCTCGTCCACCTCGGCGAACGGACCCGTGCCAAGCAGTTCCTGGCGGCCCAGCACCTCGAAGAGGTTGAACTCGATGTCCCGGAGATTGCTCTTGTAATGGCTCATTTAACGCTCCGCAGCTCGGGTGCCCTGCACCTATGTTACTCACTAGTAGCAAGATAACTACCCCGCGGGCTCGGATATTTCCGGCATCGCGACGGCCGCCGGCCCGCGGGAGCCAGGTAACCACTGGTGACACGCCGAGTCGCTTTCCGGTGACGGATACCCCTTCCCTGTTCGCCTGTTTCAGCGCTTTTGAGGCATCACGGGCACCTTGGGACTAGGCTTCCGAGTCGTGACGGACGTTCGCGACCCCTCGGCAGGCCTCCCCACGCGGCAGCCTGGCGACGGCACGCCCGCCCGGCAGCCGGGCGGGACGCTGCCGGCACGAGAGTTCATGGGCGAGATGCCCGCCAGGCACCCGCACCCGGTCGCGGACCGGCCGGAGGGCGTCCTTCCCGGCCGCCAGTCCGCCGGGCCGGCCCGGCCGTCCCTGGTCCGCCCGCCGCGCCCGGCCGG
>DAHVAN010000335.1 GCA_027314595.1 Actinomycetota bacterium
CGCCACGGCATCGGCGCACTCGACGCCCTCACCAGCGCCTTCCAGGGCCGACCCTGGATCCCCGAAACCGGATAGACCCCGCCCGGCACCAAAGCGCCGGCCCGCCCGAGCCAGAATCGCGGCCCACCTATCTAGTTACCCGGGAGGAAGCAGCGAACGAGACAGGATACTCGGTCACGGTACGGGTTCTGAGTGAGGGAGCAGGACGATAAGTCATTGGACACGGTTGAGGAGGAGCGACCTTGGCTCGGCAATGCATCTTCTGCGGGTCAGCGTCGGATCTGACCCGCGAACACGTCCTTCCGGACTGGCTGACCGAGATCGGCCTGGATACTGAGCCCTCGATTCATCATTCAGGGCCGCTGAACAGACGCCCTCGCCAGTGGTCCGCGAAGCCGTTCAGGACCACGGTGAAGATGGTGTGTGCCACCTGCAACAACGGCTGGCTGAGCCGACTAGAGGGCGCGGCCAAGCCCGTGATCGCCCCGCTGATCCGCGGCGAGCCCCGGCGCCTGCCCGTTGACGACCAGGCCCTCATAGCAGCGTGGACTTGCAAGACTGCTCTTGTGTCACTCCTGATCTCCTCGGACGAGGCCAGGGTGAGCGGCTACGGTGTGCCGCCTGCTGAGTATGCCGCCTTGTACGCTCAGCGGGATCGCATGGAGCCGCTGCCGTTCAGCCAGTACTGGATCGGGTCCTACACAGGCGACCGCCGCGCGTCGTCGATCTGGGTCACCCCGTTTGTCATCGAGGTGACTGGCGCTGGCTCTCCGCCGGACATCCCATCTGGCTATGCGATGACGCTCGCGCTGGGCAGGCTGCTCGTCCAGGGCGTGCGCTTCACTGAGCCGGCGCTCCAGGTGGAGCTGGTGACCGAGTGGGGGTTCCTGGATATCTGGCCACCTATCGACACCTTTCCGTGGCCAGCGGTCGGTGCTGCCGACGATGCGGTGCTTGACCAGATGAACCAGGCGCGGACCTTCATCTCCCAGACCAAGGGAATCCGGCTGTCACCGTTCAAGCCTTCGGCTGAACTCCCGGCCAGCGCCCTCGAAGGCAGACTGATCCGGCTACCGCTGTATTGCGGCAAGCATGAGGCGCTTTACCCAGCCGAGCTGGTACAGGAGACCCTGCACAGTGGGCGGCACTACACGTTCATCACCGGGTGTGAGTGTCCCCTCGGCTATATCGTCCGCACCGAAGCCGACGGCGCTCATATGAAACGTTGGGGCGAACCCGCAGCGATCGAGGCGGCCTACGAAGAGTGGCCCGGCGAGGAGTTCGTGATCGAGGACGACCGCGGCGTGTTCTTCTTCAAGGAGGAGTAGCCACAGGTCAGCGAATACTGAGGATGAAGAGGCTCAGTCGCTGCTTAACAACATTAGCCCTGCGGGTCTCCGGTACTGGTTGCTGGCATACGCGGTGCCGTACCGGCCCGGCGGTCGCACCATCCACTCCTAGACATCCTGCCCGGTATAGCAACCACCCAGTTCAAGTGCCGCCCTCCCTGGTGGGATGGTGTCTGGTGCGCCCGGACAAGCGTAGTTAGCTGCCGACGTGGCCATCATGTCGGCCCCAGGTCGTCTGCCGACTAGCATGTCGCATAGACCGAGGCCGCTCGACCGCGCTCGCGGCTGCTCGTAGGTGCCTTACCTGCCGTGCCCCGTGACACTCAAGCCAGAGCGCGGCAGACTGTCCTCATGGCGTACGTGCGCGCGGCTTTGAAGTACGGCCTGAGTGTGGAGAAGGGTACTGACCGCGTCCCCGATGACGGGAGGTATCACTTCCTCGTAGATGGGGAGATCGTCCTGTCGACGACTGTCGAAGCGCTCGCGCTAGTCGAGATGGAAGAGGTCAAGGCCACGCGGCAGGCCCCGGGCCGTGAGTTGCTGCAGCGTGAGAGGGCAGCCCTCGACGTACGCACCTTCCGCGCCGCCAACTATACGGAGAAGCAGGGCCGCGACCAGAAAAAGGGCGGTCGCGGAATTGGTCGGCGATAGCCGCGTCACATCAAAGGCGCGCGTCACGGTGGTTGTGGGCGCGGACGCTGTGCCTCTGACGGAGGTAGTCACGACGCTCCCGGCCGCACCGGTCATCGTGGACGTCGCGTGGAGCATGGGCATGGACGTTCTTCTAGATGGTCGGCTCTTGCCCGGCGGCGGGACTCGCGTGTTGACAGCCGTAGATCTCACACGCTCCACGGGCTTCCACAGGCTACAAGTAGGGCAGCAGACGTTCTGGTTCGCGACTGAGGACGCGAAGCTCCGCCTCGATGGAATCGAGCAGATGCTGGCGACACTCCGCACGAGCGGCACGGGATGGTCCGGACAGCTTCTATTCAGCGACGGCGTTGTGCTGCGTGACCCGCACGTCGTGTACTCCTGGCTTGACCGCTGTGCCGACGCCGCGCTTGAGTGCGTCCGCCGCATTATCGATGCGCCACGCTCGATCAGTCGCTCCGATCGCACACCAACCCGCCGCGGCGGCCGATCGCTCCACCAGGCGGCGACGACACGCCTTCTGCGCGCGCACCCGGACCGGTATCTAGAGGAGAGCCCGACCGGTCTGCTGACGCTGGGCGGAAAACGGTATGACCCTCTTCGCGTCGTGGTTCGGACGCGCACTACATCGGTTGAGTCCGCAGCCAACCGCCGTGCTGTGAGTCTCGTGAGCAGACTTGACGGGCTGGCATCTGAGGTCCTGGCAGCGGATCCTGACGCGCACGCCGCTGGACGATGTCGTTCATGGAGAGAGTCGGCATCGCGGCTTCTGCGACGACCGCTCGCTCGGACGCTGGCAGCAGGCGCGCCAGTGGGTGCCCTTGCCGCAGCGAGGCAGACAGAGGAAGCCGTTGACGCGCGGTACCGAGAGTCGTACCGCTTGAGCGCCGATCTCGCCACGCGGTTCGGGTGGGCACCTACCCAGCGGGTGCTGCCCCGGTTCAGCTACGTCGAACGTGCAGACACCATCTATCAGGCATTCGTCGCAACGGTGCTCGCCGACGCGCTCGGCCTGGCCCAGACCGCGTCAGTGCTGGGACAAGCGCCCCTTGCCTTTGCGGGGAACGACTACGAGATCTACTACGACACCCACCCGGACCCTTCCGTCCTGCGGTCGTGGCGCTACGGAAGCGCCAAGCCGGATGCGTCTCGGCCGGATGTGCTGCTGAGGCGCCGGGCCTCGGGGGAGGTGCTCGTCATCGACGCTAAGTACCGTGTTGAGGGAACACAAGCGACCGAAGACAGCCGGAAGGACATCTCGGCCTACATGGCCCTCTACGGACTGGACACGGTAGTCATCGCCTATCCGGGGCAACCACCCGCCCGATGCGCCGTCGTTAGCGGGCAAGGAAAGACGATCCTGGAGTTGCCCATCGGGCCATGGCCAGGACTAAAAACCGAATTGGCGGACGAGCTGCCAAAGTTGGTCGCAGCAATGCTTCCGCCGGTCTACTAGACAAGAGGCAGGAGCTCGTCTGGCGGCCCATCCTTCATGCGCACGATGAGCGCCTCGATATCCGAGTAGTTTGGAAGCCCCGTCGCCGCCGCAAGCAATGGATCAGCGTCAGCATGCGTGCCGCGAAGCTGGTGCACGATCTTGTCGGCGACGGCGCGTCCCAACGCCGCAAGCTCGTCGGGCTCCTGGCGCGGCGCGTAGGCAATCTCCAAGGCCACGTCGCGGAGTATGCCGAGCGTGAACCACGACCGCCCCGGGCTAGTGTCAAGGATGGCGCCCGCGATGCTCCGCAATTTGTCCCGTACGGCTTGTGAGAGATCGCTTGCCGCGGTTACGGACGAAAGGCCGTTATCGCGCAGTTGATCGAATTGTGCCGGTCGGTTCCCAGCGATCCGCGCGGTGACCCGGTTCGTCTGCTGCTTGATGAGGTCAACCGCGAGGTCAACGATGATGGCGATGCCGTCCGCGGCGACCTGTTCAGCTAGCACGTTTGGCATCGTGATCGTGGTGGAACGGCGTTTCGTGGGCGAACTGACGCGCGTCCGAGTCTCAGGTTCGTCACGGTAGGAGTTGCAGGTAGCGATTATGAATGTGTCTACCGGCAAGTGGGTCAGCTCGCCACCTGGGAGCCGGACGACGCGCTCCTGGTCCTGCATGGCGACGAGCACCGATGCAAGGTATTCCTCGATGGCGGCCAGATTGAATTCCTCAAGTATGACGACGTGCGCTTCGAGCGGCGCGCCCGTCTTCAGGACCTCGCTGGCGAAGTCGCGTAGCTGTGGCGTGCCGTCGAGGCGCTCGTAGCCGATGAACTCAGCCTCGTCGTAGTCAGACCGGATCGGGATCATCAGCGGGGTGTCGAGGCCAAGCTCGGCTTCCATCGACCTCGCGAGAAGCTCCGAGAACATCGTTTTCCCTGTACCAGGCTGGCCGACAAGCACCACCAAGTCGCCCCGAAGCCATGCCGTCACCACCCGCCGAACCAGCCCGCCGCCGGGTGGCATCCGGAAGCCGCCGTCGATGACGCGAGTCTCGATCGCCGCGACCAAGGCGTCGAGATCCATCCCCACGGTAGGCGCGGGCGGGTCGGCACCCAGCTGTTCGGCAAGCTCGTCAGGCGACGGTGCCACTTCGAAGGGAAGCGACTTATAGTCACCCGGTACGCCATCAAGATAGAGAGTGCCGACAAGGTCGGCTACGTGTGGATTGAAGGTCGCCTTGAACCACTCCACGAGTGCGTCGATGTCGGCGACGTCTTCATTGCGCCCAAACCACAGCGCGAGATCCACGATATTGAGCGGCTTCGTGCTTGACGTGGCGTTGCCGGGATTGATGCCAGCGACAAGCTCAGCGCCTGCGGTGGGTGTCAAGCGCCACCTGTCAGGCGGGCTCGGCATTTTCGTCTGAATCATCACCCTGCCACGGCCGCTGGCGTCCGTGCGTCGGCGCTGTAGGGTCCCCCCGGGGTACTTCCGCTTCTGCCACGGTTCCTGCTCTGACCAGATCGCGCGCCACGGTCGGTCTGGGTCGGGCGGTCGTGGCAGCGCGAAGTACTGATCCAAGAGCGCGCTCTCCTCAGTCGACCCGAAGAGCAGGCCCGCGACGGGGTCGCTGCTCGTTTCCACGGCCGTCTTGAGCAGTGCCGGAATCGAGACCACGGCCAGCGGGTGCGCGTCCTTGATCTTGTCGACGGCACGCACGACGAGCGCATTCGGTGCAAAGGGCACGGGGAAAACTTACCTGTGTCAACCCCGCTGAGTGTGTGAACGCCACAGTCGGCGCGTCAGCAGACCGTATCCATCTCCCTGGCGATCAGGTCGCAGAAGTCCGCGTTGAGGTCGATGCCAATGGAAGACCGTCCCATGTCCTGCGCGACGTACATCGTGGTACCGCCACCCACGAACGGATCGAGTACAACGCCGCCTGGTGGACAGCTGGCGTTCAGACACCGCTCAACCAGCGAGCGTGGGTACGGGGCGTAGTGAGTGCCGCGGGCGCGCGTACGCCGCTCTGGCTCAATGTGCCAGACGTCTTCCTCGCCCGCGAGGCCAGCTCGGTCGAAGTAGTACCGTACCGACTTCGAGAAGAGGAAGATGAACTCGTATTTCCGCCAGGGCCGGTCCTTGCCAGTCGGTTCCGGGATCGCGGTCTTGCGCTCCCAGACGATGGGAGAGCGAAGGATCCACCCGTCCTGCTGAAGCGCGAGGGCGACGCGCCATGGGATGCCGATTAGTGATTTGCGAGGCAGTCCAAGACCCGGTCCGTCAACAGCGCGGAGGCCCGTCATTCGGCGCTTGCGATGTTTCCCGTCCTCGCCGTGAGGGCGGCCCTTGGCGTTGTAGTACGTGTCGCCTAGATTCAGCCAGAGTGTGCCGTCATCGTTAAGGACACGTTTCAACTCGGCGAACGTCGCGCGCAGGTTCTCGACATAGCCGTCGATGGTTGGTTCCAACCCGAACTGGCCTTCGGCCTCGTAGTCCCGTTGCCAGTAGTAAGCAGGGCTGGTGACTGCCGTGTTCACTGAACCTGCGGGCAGTTGGCGAAGTACCTCGCACGCATCACCCTGGAAGAGTTCCCACGTAGTGTCGTTGTCCCCCTTCCCCGACGCGTAGGGTGCGAGTTCGCTGACCTCGCCAGATGTCGACACGGCGCAAAGTGTCGCAGATGGTACCGACATTTTCAGATCTCGCTGAGGCTCCGTCACAGCGCCAAGTGTAAGAGATCTCCGACGGAGATGCGAGCATCTCCGCGCTTTCGCGTGTCGCGGCTACCATCGGGCAGCCGTCCCGTCCGCCTATCCTCGTTCGCGTGGAGCCGGGAGACCTGCGGCGGCTAGCAGACCACATCGTCGGTCCGGCGGAGATCGCCGACTTGCTGGGCGTCCATGCGAACACCATTAATGCGTGGAAGGTGCGCGATCTCGGCTTTCCTACGCCGATCAGGCGGCTACGCGGTATCGACCTGTGGGACCGCCGCGAGGTACTGGCGTGGGCTGAGCGCACCGGGCGATATCCGCGGTCACAGCCGGGGTGATGCCGGGACGATGAGACGAGATTCTGGCGGCGCGCCATCTTAAGCGGAGCTTGCGGCAGCAGCCCGCGCAAGGCTCACGTGCTGAGGCATGCCTAGCCCGCCAGCCGTGAGGCCACTTTTCGGTCGAGCGCCAAATGAACCTTAGTATGACTGCGCGCCAGACCGCACCCGGTTCTTTCGGTGTCACTGACTGCGGCAGCCCGTCCTCCGCGCCTGGAGCCATCCCAGGTCAGCTAGTGGTACCGCAATTTCGGCCAAGTCATGGTAGGCATGGACTTCGGCGACCTCACGCTGACCGACGTGACGGCGGCTTCCGGGACTTCCTCTAGTTCCGGTACGAGCGGCGGGTACTGCGCATTGGCTCGGCCGGAGATACTCGTCCGGACTTAGCCAAAGCGGTGCTAACGGGTTACTGCTACGGACGGGAGCGGGTCGAACCATCGATGTCAGGCAGCACCTTCGCGACGGCGGCGCTGGGAGAGGCGGCTGCGAAGGCGGAGTTCAGCCGGTGGGGCTGGGCGTTCCGCGAACAGCCGGTTCCCGACTTCGGGATCGACGCGCATGTGGAGCCCTTCGACAGCGAAGAGCCGTCCGGCAAGCTGATCGCGTTGCAGATCAAGGCAGGCCCGTCGTACTTCGAGGAACCCGTCAGCGGTGGCTGGGTCTACCGAGACGGCGATAAGCATCTGCGGTACTGGCTGCGCCACTCCTTGCCAGTGGTCCTGCTGCTGCACGATCCGGATTCCGGCACCACTTACTGGGCACACGTCACCCAGGCTGCGATTGAGTACACGGACGCCGGGTGGAAGATGATGGTCCCGTCGGGCCAGGTGCTCGGCCCGCAAGCTACCCCAGCCTTCGTAAAGCTTGCGGAGTTGGCACCGGGGGCAGCCAATGATCCTCTGGAGCAGTCCTGCGCCGTGCTACCACCGTCCACCGCACGCGCGCTGCGCGCCGCGGGGTCAGTCCAGGCGGCAGGCGCGCTGCGCCTGGCGGCATGGCTGGCCGCCGGACGCGCCACGGCCCGCCTGACAGCCAGTTCGGTTCTATCTGCCGAGCCTAGCTGGCTACCAACGGGCGAGGGCCGATTCGAGATGGCGGTGGCCGCCTACGCCAGCGAGCACGGCCACCCTGATATCGCCGCCGAAGCCTATGCCCGTGCGGCAGCTTACGGACACCCTGCCGACGCGATGCTGCTCGCTTACGCAGCCCTTGCGGCCGCCGAGGCGGACGAGCCTGACCGTGCCCGCGAACTGGTAGCGCGGGCCAGCAGCGCGCAAAGCTCATCGCTGCTGGCCGCTGTCGCCACCGCTGTGGTTGGCCATCTCGGGCAGCCCGGCGCGGTGCCAGTCCCGGAAGTGCTCGCGCGAGCGACCCCAGAGGCCCGCGCCGCTGAGCCCGCATGCCTGGCATTCCTGGCAGCCCACGCCCTTGAGCGGCATGACGCGAACGCCGCGGTCCGCTATCTCGATGAAGGATGCAAGGCGCTTCCAGACAGTGCGCCGCTGATGCTTCAGCTCGCACGGGCGCTGCAAACACGGGTGACCTCTGGCCAGGCACCGGTAGAAGCCGACGACTTGCGCCGCATGGAGGAACTGGCGCGAGCCGCGCTAGATCAGAGACGCGGCTGGTCCGGGCCTAGCGCTGAGGCGCTGGCCATGCTGATCCGCAGGCACATGCTCGCCGGGGCGTTCTGCACCGCCGCGAGCCTGGCCACCACGATGCCCGAAGGCGGCGCCACCGAAGAGGAGGCTAGCGCGGAGGAGGTGGTGATACTGGGAACGGATGCCGCGCTGAGAACCGGAGACCGCGAACTGGCGCTGGAAACCGGTGGCCGAGCGAAGTCAGATCATGCCAGGACCGTGGTCCGTGCGCTCATCGCCGATCCGGATCTGCCTGCGGCCGAGCAGATCGGGCTATGGCAAGCGGTGCTGTCCGACGACGCTCCAGCAGAATCCCAGATACTGGCTTTGCACAGACTGGCCTGCCTGGGGGTCTGGCCGCTCCCAGAACTCGACAAACTGCACGCAGCCGGCGCCATCGATGACATGTACCGCGACATTCTCGCGGCCCGCGCTATGGCAGGCTGCGGCCAGCTACCTGCTGCCATCTCGACGCTGCGCGGTCACGCCGCCCGCTCACCAGCAGCCGCCGAGATACTGGTCGACGTCCTAGAAGAAGCGGGCCGCTACAACGAGGCCCTTGATGAAGCGGCACGCGGCTTCGACCGGTTCGGCGAGTCTATCCTGGCGCACAAACGCCTGAACCTGCTCGTACTGGCCGACCGTCCTGATGACGCAGCCGCCGAAGCCCACCGCCTCCTAGCCCGCGCCGACACGGCCCCCGAACTCAGGATGAGAACCCGGCGACGGCTCATCGTCCACTACGGCTGCGCAGGCGACTGGGCCGCAACCGAAGAACAAGCGCGCGCCGCGCTCGGCGAGTCCCCCGGCTCAGCCGACCTCCAGTGGCACCTCATCGACGCCACCATGAATCAAGGCCGTCTCCAGCGCGCGCACGACCTGTTGGAGCAGTTCAGCCCCGAGATCACCACCATCCCGCAGGCCCAGCTATGGTTCAGCCTGCACATGCACTATGGCTTCAGCCACGACGATGTGGTCACCAGCCTGAACCTGCTCGATCGCTGGGAAGACGATACCGCCTTCGGCGGCCAGATCCTGACGGGCCTCTACACCGCCGAAGGCCTGCGCAGGCCAGACGGCACCACCGTCTTGCCGGAGCTGGAACCGGACATACTGCAACGGCTCCGAGACCGCCTTATCTCCTACACCGCGGCGAATCCTGACGGTCCCATCCGGCCGGTAGCCGCGGACCCCGCGCAGCTCCTGGACATGCTCCGCACACAGCAGGCCGCCCTAACCGACAACACCCAGAGCATCATCCGCCACATCCGCGTAGGCCAGGCACCCCTCGGGACGCTCGCCGCATTCCTGGGAAAGCCCTACACCCGCTTCCTCTTGCAACGCGCCTGCGGCATGATTCTGGCCGTTACCCCAGACCCCGCACCGTTTACCATCGAGCTTGCCGCTGCCTATGCAGCCCTCGATCGAGCGGTAGTTGTAGAGACCAGCGCCGTTGTAGTCGCCACCTCCCTACCTGCACGGTGGTCCCAGCTACGCGGCGCGTTCACCGAACTGAGGATGACACGCGACGCGTGGAACGATGTACACGCTGCCCGCGAAGTTCTGCGGGACCCGGGAACCGCCTTCTCCATCGGCTATGGACCAGACGGGTATGCCCGCATCGAGCACGAACTGACCAGCGACGATCACGAACATCTCAGCCGCCGCTTCGATGAGATCGATCACGCTATGGATGATTTCACCCTGATCGGCCCTCCTGAGCTTGGCCCGCTCACCAGGTACACCTTCGGCAGGACAGACCCTGCGCTGAGCCCGCTCGCCGCGAGCATCAGCAGCGGCACAGCCCTGTGGAGCGACGACGTCGCCATCCGCAGCCTCGCAGCCCAGCATGGCGTACCAGCCTTCGGCACCCTGGCCCTGCTGCACGTTCTGATCGAGACCAACCGGATGGACGACACACTGCGGGAAGACGTGCTCACCTTCGCCCGCAGCTACATCGCCGATGTCATGCTCACAGCGGAAGAACTCACAAGCCTGGCGGCAGAGAGCAATCACCTGCCCGGGCCCGCCACTCTCATCGTCAGCCGACCGCTGTTTTGGGCTGAGCCCAACTTGGCCAGGGCACTCTTCCTCGAACTCGCCGACAATGTGAACCGCCACGCGCCAGGCACCCTGACAACGTGGCTCCACGCGGCCTGCACCGGACTCGCAGCCCGCCACCCCGAGACCCCAGCCGCGGAGCACGCCACCGCCCTAGCAGAGGCCGTCGCCACGCGGATCCACGCCAGCAACGAAATACGCCTCAGACTCCTCGAAACGGCCAGGAATGCGGTGGCCGGGGAGACAGCGAGGTAAGCGAATCTCTGGTATTTCACCGCGTACTTCTGCCATCAGGCCGACGCTGAGGAGGCCGGATGCCGCAGTTGTCGCTCAGATCGGTCGTACGCGGCTCAGGGCTGGCCAACCGCCGCTCAGCACCCGATACGCAAAGCCCCGAGGCTAGACGCAGCATCAGCGGGACATTATTTCGTGCCGAATTCTCCCCGGGGTAGTTCAAGCGTGAACCTTTTCGGGCTACTCATGCCATCGTACTGGAAATGCCCATGCCAGAGGACGGCGCAGCCAAGCAGGACCCTATAGGTCGCATTGGGCGGAGGTACGAGATTCGCGTAAACCAGTGTGGTCAGAGTGAAGTCTCGCACCGCAATCGTGGCCGCATACTGAGGGGTTTCTTCTCTCGCTGATACAGCATACTGATGCGACGGTATTTCCGCAGTGTCAAGGATACCCGTTTCTCGCGCCAGTTCCTCGGTTATCACACACCAGCTAGAGCCGGTATCAATTACCGCCTCAACGGTGCGTACCACCGGCGGTGATTGCGCAGGAAAGGCAGACACCGACACCTCCACTATCGCGAGAGGAGAGTCATCCCCCAGTTCCCCAGATATGGATATGATCTCCATCATATATCCGGTTTCCCGCTCTCGTAACGATCGAACCTGCCTACACGCCTGCCAGAGCAGCTTGTATCTGCTCGTCTGGCCAGAGCGGATCAAGGAATGGACAGCGATAATTAGGACCGCTGTTTGACCGCTCAGCCTCATCAAAGAACTGTCTCGCTTGAGGATGAAGTTCACTGGGGATGAACAAGATGGAACTTGCTGAGGTGCGAATGCTAGCCCTCCCGGTACCCTCCACTCGCGCTCCCATTCAAAGTGGAACTCCGTTGACCCATACGTACCCGGAAAATCGATGAACGGGGTCAAATTCCAGAGCGGACTAGAAACATCCATAGGAGGACCCAGCTTCTGCCCAATCAAGCTCTGCAAGGCAAGAGCTGGCTCGGTCTCACTGTCCAGGTACCAGACACGCCCACCGCCGGCCTGCACCAAGACATCTTGCCGAAATCCTATACCGTACCTACTTCGCCTCTCGACCAGCCGATCTAGCCGGTCCAGGGGTATTTCGCTGAAGCAAGCCGACTTCTGCGTGTCACCGAGCGCATCCAGCTTGCGGGCAGCGCCGAATCGGGAGCGCGCACCCAGTTTCCCGCTGGCCAAGATCGAAAGCATGGAGCCGTACGCCGACACGCCTCCTGGGACATCTCTGCTGAAATGCACAACGTACTCCGACATGTCCCGCCAGTCGCTGTGGCCACGGTATCCCATAGGCATCCGACAATCGTAGTGAACTTACTACGTGGAGGCCTGATGCGCGAGACCAGCGATCACCTCGCCAGCGCGCCAACCGGTTACCCGGGCGCGGTGCAGGGCTCCGGTGCGCTGGGCGATCCGGTCGGCCGAAGCGTAGAGCGCTCCCCGGACCTGACCGGGATCGGTGAAGGGGGTTAGTGGTGTTCCTCACCGGCAGCCACCGCGGGGGAAGCGGCGGACCCCGGCGTGGCGACGCCCGCGACGTATCGCCTCGCGGCGTGGCGGCTGCGCAGCACGACCACCTGGGCGTCCCCGGCGTGGCCGGCGATGAGCTGGCGGACGCGCGGGGCCATCTGCTTGCGGTATCCGGCGATGTAACGGATGAAGTTCCAGGTGATCCTGTCGTAGACGCCAATCGCGTCGTGCTGCCCCTGCGCCGTGCCGGAGCCGCCGCTGGATGATGCCCCACAGGCATGCCCAGGCGGGGAAGTCCAGGAAGATGATCGTGTCGGCGGCTTCGAGGCGGATCGGCAGGCTGGAGGCGTAGTTGCCGTCGATGATCCACCGCGGCGCGGCCACCAGATCCCGCTGCAAGGCCGCGAACTGCTCCTTGTCCAGCGGCTTCCAGTCCCGGTCGTAGTACAGGCCGTCCAGGTGCACGGGCGTGATCCCGAGCATGGTGCCGAGCGCGCGGGCCAGGCGGGACTTTCCGCTGCCGCCACAGCCGATAATCGCGATCTGGTCCACGGGCCGGGTTTATGCGGCGAGTGCGTCGCGGAAGGTGCGGCTTGCCGGGTAGCCGGGCCAGCGCTCGGTGAGTTGGGCGTCGAGGGTGCGGAGTTCGCGCATGATGCGTGCTGAGCCGGTGTCGCGGGCGATGTTGAGGGCCTCAAGGCCGAGGCTGGCTGCTCGTGCCGGGTCGGGCTGGGTAGTGCGGGTGATGGCGACGGCGAGCTTGGACGTGAGGTGACCGCGGTCGCGAACAAGAGCGCTGCTGGTGGCGGCGATGGTGTCTTCCAGGATGGTGACGGCGGCATCAGCGCGCCCGGCGGCCAGGTAGCAGGCCGCAGACTGCTCGGTGAGCGTACGCAGGTCGTAGTGGTGCAGGTAAACAGGTGCGTCCTGGTCGGTGACGTCGGGGTGCTCGCGGAGAGTCTCGGCCGCCTGATCCAGGAGGGTGAAGCAGCCGCGATGCTCACCGAGCCGGACGTGGCCGCGTGCTTGCTGCTGGAGCGCGAGGGCGATGAGCTTCGGGTCGAGGGGGCCGGGGATGCGGCGGGCCGCGGCGGCGAGCTGGACGACGCCGGCGTGGTCGTCGGCGAGGGCGGCGATGTTGGCCTGGCGGATGAGCATGTAGGCGGCCATGTTCACATCGCCCGCGCATTGCGCCCATTCCCCGGCCTGTCGGGACCAGTTCGCGGCGGCGTCGAGGTCGCCGCTGTCTTGCAGCAGCCAGCCGGCCATCTCGCCGTACCGGGCCAGGATGCGCAGCAGGGGGTCGGCGTACGGCGGCCGGGCACCGCGGCGCAGGTCATCCAGCACGTCGATCTGAGCCAGGACCGGGCCGATCAGCCGCCGGGGGCCGAGCATCTTGTCAGCCCGGTAATACTCATCCAGCGCCCGGTGGAAGTAGCCGAGCACTTCACCGTCGAGGCGGGCCGGTTCATCGAGGGCACGCGCAGCCCGGGCGCCATCCTCAGCGTTGCGGCTTGCGGGCAGCGCGGAGCTGAGCGCCCCGGTGGCGAGGAGCTGGGCGAACTGGCGCCGGGACAGGCTCATGGTGATGCTCCCTCCGCCGGGCAGCCGGATGTCCAGGATGACAGGCCCGCTTCCTGCCACGCTACAGCGGCCGACTACCACGCTCGGGACTGACGCGGCAGCACCGTGCCGCAGGGCGACCAGCAGCCCGCCAGCGTGGAGCACGTCGTCCAGTACCTGGACCTGGTGCTCGGGGATGAGGATCTCGCCGCGTTCGGCGCGGGACAGCCGCGTGTAGTCATACAGGGCACGTTTGCCGAGTTCGCGCAGGGACAGCCCGGCCTGGGCGCGGAGCTGGCGCAGGGTCAGGCCGAAGATCTCGGCGGCGGGGTCGTTCGGGCCGGGTTCCATGCCGCCTCCCTAGTCGTGGTGTTGCGGCAACACGCCGGCAACACCCGCCCTCTGGCACCGCCCCACGCTCGGCGCGACTGTGGGTGTATGGCCGGTTGCCTGGAGCGTATGCCCGCCGGGCTGCCGTGCCCATAGCCCGGAGGTGAGAGTTGGACCTGATCGAGATTGACGGGCTGCGGCTGCGGTGCGTGATCGGCTGCCGGGATGAGGAACGCCGCGACCGTTCCGATGTGGTCATCGACCTGGCGGTCGGCACCGACGCCCGGCCCGCCGGGGACAGCGACGATCTCGCCGACGCCTGGGACTACCGGGCAGCAGCCAAGGCGGTCATCGCGGAGGTGGAGGCATCGGCGTGCTTCACCGTCGAGGCGCTGGCCACCCGGATCGCCCGCACCGTAGTGGGCGGCTGCCAGGCGCCGTTTGTACGGGTGCGGGTCCGCAAGCCCGGCGCGCTCCGGTTCGCCGACACCGCCGGAGTCGTCATCGAGCGGACACCGGCAGATTTCCAGGAAATAGAGGACCGACCGTGAGCGCGCCGTGCACACGGGTGCCTGTGACGGCTGCGGGCGGTGTACTGGATCTCGGGGCGGCGGAACTGGCTGCGGCAGCGCTGCTGGCCGCCCTCGGGGTCGATACCAGCAGCGGAGCGCTGGCACAGACCCCGGCCCGGATGGCGCGAGCGCTGGAGGAACTGCTGACCCCCCGCGCTTTCGACCTGACGACCTTCCCCAACGATGAGGGATACCAGCAGCTCGTGATCGAGCGCAGCATCCCGTTCCGGTCGCTGTGCGAGCACCACTTCCTGCCGTTCACCGGCCACGCCTACCTTGCCTACCTGCCCGGCGAGCGGATTCTCGGGCTATCCAAACTGGCCCGCGTAGTGGAGATGTTCGCCCACCGCCCGCAGGTCCAGGAACGGCTGACCCAGCAGGTCGCCGACTGGCTGCACGAGCAGCTCCGCCCGCAGGGGACCGGCGTCGTACTGGTCGCCGAGCACCTATGCATGACCCTGCGAGGCGCCCGCGCCGCGGGGGCGACCACGGTCACCTCGGCGCTGCACGGCGTGCTGCTGTCCGATCACCGCGCGCGGGAAGAGTTCTTCGCCCTCGCCGGCATCAGCACCTGACCACGGGAGAGGTCATGACACTGACCGCGATCACGGTCGGCGGGGACGGGACGTTCGCGTTCTCCGCCGCACATGCCGGGCTGCACGACGGGCAGTTCGAGCCGCTGCACGGCCACTCGTTCACCGTGACGCTCCGCCTGCACGGCGAGCCTGACGAAACCGGGATGGTCTGCGACTTCAGCATGGTCAAGGCCGCACTGGCGGCGGTGATCGCGCCCCTGCGGCGCCGCACCCTGATGCCCGCCCGGCCGCCCGGCGGCATGTGCACGCACCAGGACGGCCAGGTCATCATCGCGTGCGGCGCCAAGCACTACAGCTTCCCCGCCGGGGACGTCGTACTGCTGCCGGTGACCAACACCACCACCGAGGCGATCGCCGCCTGGCTGCTCAGTCAGCTCATGGCCCGCCTGGATGCTCCGGGCGTGCGGCTGGCCGAACTCGTCCTGGCCGAGGCAGCCGACACCTCCGTCACGGTCAGCGCCCGGCTGGGAGCCGGGCGATGACCGACGCAGATACCGGGGTCTGGTCCGTGAAGTACGCCGCGAAGGCCCTGCTCGGTTACCTCATGGACATCCGGCTCGGCGCAGCCGGACCCGGACCCGAGGTAAGCGTGCCCAGCCCCTGGGATACCTGGTGGGCCTGCTACCGCGCCACTATCCCGCTGCCCGGACTCGCCCTCAGCATCGTGGTCCGCGACCGGTCCTGCCCCTCCTGTACCGGCCGCGCGCTCCGGCTCGCCGCCGCCAGCCCGCCCGGCCATCCAGGTACTGGGGCTCAGGCATGCGGGTGCCTGCTGCGATGGGCCGGGCAGATGCGGGCACCAGGACCACGAGTCGCCTGGCCACCGGTCTCGCTGTCGCTCGCTCTGATCAAGCCAGACGCCCCCACAGCGGCGATCAACGACCTGCTGGCCCCGGTGTACGGCATCCTCGGGTCGCGCCAGCTCACCCTGACGACGGCCGACACCCGGCGGCTGTACCCAGAGGCATACGGAGCCGACTACGTGCGAGACCGCGATGCCTACCTGACCAGCGGCCCGGCCCAGGTTCTTATCCTGCGCGCCCGCCGGGCCGATACTGACCCCGGTGCCGTCAAGATGCGGATACGCGGGCAGATCGGCGGGGCCGCGCTGCGCAACCACCTGCACATGCCCGACAACCCCGGCGAGGCGCTGGCCGACATCGCGCAGTTCGCCGGGTACCAGGAGCTGGCACAGTTGTACCGGAGGTATGAGCGTGACCACACCGTCCGGCGGCTGGCTTTTTACCGGGCTGCACTGGGAAGCGGGCCGGCCGGTGCTGACTGCCTGCCCGCTGCCGGGTAAGGCCGTCGGCATGCCCGGCCCTGAAATCAGCCGCCCGGCCGTACCCGGGTCGCCGGTTGCCTGGACCCTGCACGGGCCACGGAGGTGTACCGGGACCTGGACCGGCTCTGCACGCCGACCCTGCCCCGCCGCTTCCCAGGTACCAGCTGACGGTGCCGACTCTCAGTGCCCGGCCTGCGCGGCAGCCGACCGGGGCCGGCAGATCGCCCGCGACGCCGCGCTCGGCGACGACGGACGGGAGTACCTGCTGTACCTGGCCTGGTTCGGCACCGGTCTGGTCAAGATCGGGCTGACCGCCGCCGACCGGGGCCGGGACCGGCTCCTGGAACAAGCCGCCATCGCTTTCACCCCACTGGCCGCCGGACCCTACACGCCCATCCGGCAGGCCGAACGGCTGGCATCGGCTGCGGGCCTGGCCGCCGAGCGGATCAGCTCACGCGCCAAGCTCACCGCCTGGTGGCACCTGCCCCCGGCCGCCGAACGAGCCGCGCAACTCACCGCAGCCCGCGACCGCGTCGCCGGGCAGGTCACCTGGCCCGGCCGGGTCCAGCTTCTGCCATGCGCGGTCACTGACCAGGCGGCCGACTTCGGCCTGGAGCAAAACCCGCCGGGCGGATACACCGAGGTCACCGGTTTCAGTGACCCGGCCACTCTCGCCGGCCAGATCCTCCTGACCGCCGGATACCACCTTCTGCTCCAAACCGCCAGTGGGCCGCTGCTGGCCGACATGCGGCACACCGCCGGGCGCGTCATCCGTCCCGCCGCCACGTCCGCCCAGCCAGACGGCCTGTCCCTTACCTTCCGCGCGCCCCCGCGAGAACACGATGACCGCCAGTCTTCCCTGTTCTGACACCGTGCCCCTGGCTGTTCCCCGGGACGGGCTGATCGTCCTGGAGGGGATGCCCGGCGCGGGCAAGACCACCGCCGCAGGCACCCTTGCCACACGCGGCCTGCCCGTGCTGGGCGAGTACACCGACCACGCCGATGCCACCATCGCCATCAGCGCGCACCCGCCGGTCGATGATGACGACGCGCACCAGCAGAACTGGCTCCGCAAGACCGCCCAGTGCACCGCACGCCTCGCGCGCGGCGGCACGGTCTACGTCGACCGGGACTGGCTCAGCTCACTGTCCTACGCCTATTCCACGGCAGCGGCTGATGGCGGCACCCTGCTCCGGCACCGCGTCGCCTGGGCCGCCAGCCGCCTACGCGACGGGAGCCTGCTCCTGCCAGGAATCTATGTCGTCTTCGATCTCGACCCCGCCACCAGCCTTGACCGGCGCGCTAGTCGACTCCGCCCCGGCCACCCGTGGAACCACCCCGGCTCCCTGAGGCGGCTCCGCGACTTCTACACCTGCCCTAGCCGTGCATTGGACCCGATCCACCCCGGCCTTGCCCAGGCGCTGTGGCAGCCCCGCCGGGCAGACATCAGCGGCCTCAGCGACCCGCATCAGATCGCCGACGGTCTGGCAGAACTCGGCGTCAAGCCATGACCATGGGCGGCACCCATCAGTCCGGCGTCGTGATCGTAGCCGTGCACGACGGGTTCTACGGATGCGGAACCGGCGCCGGGCAGTCCAACCGCGCTTTCCTCCGCATTGTGGCCGACCTGCTGGCACCCGCCGTGCGCCTGGCCGTCCTGCCGATCAGGCTAGTTCCCGGTAGCAGCGAGTACGACCCAGCCTGGCATCAGCAGACTCTCGCGATCCTCGGCGACGCTAGCGCTGACGTGGTCCCCGTCGACAACGGCACCGCAGGGCGGACCCGCTTCGGCGGACTGGACTGCTTCTGCGCGGCCAGCGCGTCGGCCGCTGCCTCGACCAGCCTCCTGCTCTCTCGCCCAGCCCGTGTCCTAATCGTCGCGTTCGACGTGCCCTTCTTCGGCATGGCGCCTCTGCTCCCGCCGCCCGCCCGCCCTGGCCTGGTCAACGTCGCCCGCGCCACCGCCGCCCTCCAGACCCCCGGCGACAGTGACCGGATCGCCTGGGAACGCGCCGGGCTGTTGGCCACCGCCACCGCAGGCGGGCACATCGCCGCGACCTCCCGCCACATCCGCGACCACCTCACCGCCGCCTATGAGATCCCGCAGTCAGCGATCACGAACCTGACCAATGGCCTGACCTGCGCTGAACAGAAACCTGAGCCGACTCCGCCCTTGGAAAGCCGCCTCCTGCCAGCCGCCGCAGAGCACGGATTCCTGCTGTCCTTCGGCCGCGCCGAACCTTACAAGGGTTTCGATGACCTTCTCGACGCCCTCCGCGTCCTCGCCAACAGTGGTTTGCGGGTACCGCACACCATCCTGGCCGCCGTCACCGACGGGCCGCCGCCCACCGCCTACCAGCGCCACCTCGCCCACCGGATCGACGCCGGGCATCTGGACGTCACCTTGCACACCACGTTCAGCTCCGGCATCCGCGCCCTGCTCGGCCACCCCGCGCTGGCCGGCGTCATCGTCCCATCCCGCGCCGAGCCGTTCGGCCGCATCCCGCTGGAGGCATATGCCGCCGGAGCATCACCGGTCATCGCCACCACCGCGGGCGGGCTCGCCGAGACGGTCACCGAACCACTCACCGGCTACACCTCCAGCCCGGCCGATCCCCGCTCGCTGGCCGCCGCCATCGGCCGGGCACTCACCGCCGATCCCGCAGAGCACACGCGGATGCTCGCCGAAGGCCGCCGCCTCACCGCCACCCGTCATGACTATCACGCCAACGTGCGAGCCTTCCTCACCCGGCACGCTCCCTGGGCGATCAGCAGCCCTCAGTCCGCATAACCCGAAGGAGCAGGCGCATCAACCGGCAACCCCCACTCCCGCCAGGCGACCCGAGACGCCGCCCGTGCCTGCGCGACCGCGGGCTCACCCCAACCCAGGACATCTGGCGCCGCATCCAGCGAGGTCATCAGCCGCCGGTAGATGCGGCCGCCATCAGGATCAGGCGCCCGGGCCGCGAACTCCTCGATCACGCCCGCCATCCGCACCTGCGCATACCGGGCACGGCCAGGACGGTGCACCTCCTGATATCCCAGGTACGCCGTCGCCCCGACCCGGACCTGATTCTCCTCGAACGCCTCCCGGACCAGCGTCGCCACCAGATCTGCGTCTTCCGGCTCGGGGGTTCCGCCCGGGAGGTTGAAAACGCCGTCATCGTCTTGCACCAGTACCCGGCACGTCGCTGGGCATACCAGGTAGCCATACACCTGGGTGACCTCCAGGCCGACCGGAACCGGCGCCTCATGCCACCAGTACTGAACCTCGCCAACAGCAGCCACCCGCCCACCGTAATCATCCGGCAGACGCCGCGCTGGAAGGCACGCCGGAGTAATCCCGGCCCAGCAGACGGCCGACACCCCAAGTTTTCAACGCGTCCCAGTACCCCAGATCCACAGTCGGTACGCCGAGCCCGACCGCCGTTGACTGCCTTCGAGCCGAACGTGACTGTGAAGGCAGGAAGCATCCGAGAACTCCCTTCACTGGAGGAAACATGCGACTAGATTTCGTAGGCGTCGATCCTGACAACCCAGCCGACCAGTGCCCGGCGGTGTTCGTCGACTCCGAGACCGGTGACTTCTACATGCAAGGTGAGACGGTCACCGATCCAGATGTGCTGGCGTGGATCAACTCCGACAGCCGGATACTGGACTCTGAGTCGGTCGTCAGGTTGCCGGCGCGGATGGCGGCGATCATCATGGAGGCGGCCAGTGGCGGGTACGAGCGGGGCCGGAGGCGGTTCCCCGCTGGGGGGCATCCCCGGCCTGACGAGGACGTACGCTCCGGGAGAGAAGGAACCGGCGTTCGCTGACCTGCTCGGGACGTGCGCCGCGTCGGCGGTCCACCTGGAGATGCACGACCAGCACCTGACCTCCGACGCGGCGTTCCAGGCGTGGCTAGACGGGCGTACTGCACCGCAGGCCCCTGCGGTGCAGTACGGCGGCTACGTCGCCGTAGTACGCGATGCGGTGCGGCGTGGCGTTCGCGTACAGCGGGCCAGGATCATCGGCGAGCCGGTGTCGGCCTATGTGCGGTGGGAGCATTCTCTGACCGGCCCGGTGAACGTCGCGGCGGGTGAGCAGGTGCGCTGGCTGCCCCGACGGCTGGCCTCCATTTTGGCGCTGCCCGGCAACCCGTACTGGGTGTTCGATGACCGGCTGGTCCGGTTCACCGTGTTCGACGGAGATGGCGAGGTAGCCGGGCAGCAGTACAGCGAGGACCCAGGCGTGATCATGGCGTGCCGTGCGGCGTTCGAGGCGGTGTGGGATCTCGCTACGCCGCACGAGGACTACCGGATCTGATACCTGCTGGCGGCGATGCCTTCCTCTTCTTCCTCCAGCGCCCAGCAGGCCCGGCAGGCACTGGCCGGCCAGCTCCGCGATATCCGCGTGGCCGCAGGGCTGAGCGGCCGGGAGCTGGCAGCCCGTGCAGGATGGCACGGCGGGTCGAAGGTCACCAAGATCGAACATGGAATCAGGCCGCCGTCCGCCGACGACATCCGCACCTGGTGCCGCGTCTGCGCGGTACCGCCAGAACGCGCCGAGGAACTGCTGGCCGAGCAGCGCGCTGTCGCCGGCATGTGGGTGACCTACCAGCGGCTGAACCGCGCCGGGCTGCGCCGCGCCCAGCAATCCGTCCGCCCGGCGTTCGAGCAGGCAGCGCTGATCCGCAGCTACCAGCCCCGGATCATCCCCGGCCTGCTGCAAACCCCCGCGTACACCACGGTCATGCTGGAGGTGTCCCGCGACCGGCAAGGAACAGCCCGTGACGACATCGCCGAAGCGGTCGGCGAGCGGATGGACCGGCGGCAGATCCTGACCCAGGCCGGGCACCGATTCGAGTTCGTCATCGAAGAACAGGTCCTCCGCTACCAGCTCTGCGCCACCCGGACCTTGTCAGAGCAGTTGCAGCACCTGCGCGATATCAGCCGCCTCGCCCAAGTATCGCTGGGGATCATCCCGCAGCGCGCCGACCGCCACGGAATACTGCCCAGTGAAGGCTTCGTCATGTTCGACACCGGCCTGGTGATCGTGGAACTGGTCTCCGGGGTGCTATCGGTGACCCAGCCTCGCGAGATCGCCATGTACACCAAGGACTTCACCGACCTGGCCAGCGTCGCCGTCTACGGCGGCGGCGCTCGCCAGCTCATCAGCATGGCGCTACGCGACCTCGGGTGACCGGCGCAGGGGCAAATCCGGGCAACTTCTTTGACCCATCGCGGCAGGCTCCGTAGCGTCTGTTGCGTCGTGCGCCAGCAAGGCATTCCCGGCCGATGCCAGGCTTGCCGGGGCAATGACAACCTGCAGTCTGGACGCCTGGTGGAAGGATCAGGAATGCGTGCCTCAAGGCAGCTCAAGCAGGCGGAGGCAGCACAAATGGAAACGATGAGTGAAGCTCTCGGCCTGCTCATCGGCAACGACCGCTTCATCAATCCGCTCGTAGTAACCAGCCTGTGCGATCTCCGCGAGGAAATCGCGGCGGAACTGGGACGGAGGAGTACTGGAAGCGAAACAGCGATCCATGAAGCCCCGCGTCTGCACCCCGTATCCAGCGCCCGCGCCTGATGACCGAAACAGATCGTCGGCTAGGCGCTGTCGAAAGCTCGCGTGGTCCACTGGACGCCTTGGTACTAGAGCTGGCAACGGAGTTCCCCGGTTACTTCATCGGCACGCAGCAGACCTGGAACGGCGTCAGCCTGTCCGCTCACGACAAGGATCGGGCGGCTCACCCAGGCGTTTACGCGGTGGTCACCAAAGATCCCGACGAGATGCGCCGCACGCTACGGCAAGACCAGCAGTAACTACTGATAACCGCCGCGGGTCGCAGGGCATGCGGTGCGTGGGGTTGGCATTCTTGCCGACACGACGGTAGTCGTTCACCTCGGGCCGGTGCGACCCTTTGCGGGTGTTCAGTCGATTACACCTAGCTTGTTTTACGCTGAACTTATGGCACGATCGAGGAGGTTTCGGGTCCTGGATGACGAGATCACCATCGGTGCCAGGCTCCGCATCTTGCGCCGTTGGCGTGGTAAGACCCAGACCGAGCTGGCCGGGCTGGCGGGCTTGTCGCCGTCGTTCATCTCCATGGTGGAAACGGGCCAGCGTCCGCTCGACCGCCGGTCTCACATCGCCGCGCTGGCGAACGCGCTGAAGGTGTCAGAGGCTGACCTTGTCGGTGGCCCGCATCTGTCGGCAGACCGGCAGCAGGCCGACCCGCATGGGGCCATTCCGGCGCTGCGCGAGGCGTTCTTGACCAATACGCTGTCCAACCCCGCCCTTGACCGGGCTCGGCCGCTATCGGAGCTGGTGACGGCGGTCACCATGCAGGTTGAGCCCGCTCGTACTCGCTGTGATTACACTGCGGTCGGCCAGGTTCTGCCGGGCGTACTTGACGAGCTGCACTGGTATATCGCTGCCGCTGGCCGCGAAGCGGATCGCCGGCTCGCGGTGGAGACGCTGATCGAGGCGTGCCTGTCGGCGACGCTCGTAGCGAAGAACCTCGGCTACACCGATCTCGCTCACGTCGCGGCGTTGCGTGCTCGGGAAGCTGCCGCCCTGCTGGATGATCCGGTCCAGCAGGGCAAGGCCGACTTGGCGCGTATCTGGGCACTGCCGCGCGAGCGGCCGTGGGACCGCAAGCTGGCGCTCATCGAGCAGACCGCGGATGCCCTGGAACCGCACGCCCGGTCACCGCTGGGCACCTGCGTTCTCGGCATGATCACGTTGCATGCCGCGTTGGCCGGTGCTGTCGTCCAGCGCCCGGACCAGGTCAGTCACTGGCTCGGGGAGGCCAACCAGCTCGCCGGGCGGATTCCTGATGATGTGGCGGGGAACTGGCAGTCGTTCGGCCGTACGAACGTCGGCGTGTGGCGAGTCGCCATCAGTGTGGAGCGTGGCGAGAGCGGCGGCGCCCTGCGGCAACTCGCCGGGACCGTGGATGAGGAGAAGATCGTGGTGCGTTCCCGCAAGGCCCAGTTTCTGGCCGATGTCGGACGAGGGCTGGCGAGGGAGGCGAGGACGCACGGCGACGCGGTGGCCTGGCTGCGCCGCGCTGAGGAGACCGGGCCGCAGCACATCCGCAATAGCGCACCTGTCCGCGAGACCGTCGCATACCTCCTGAACCGGGCAGTAGCGACATCTGGCGGCCGGGAGCTGCGCGGCATGGCTGCCCGTATGGGAGTGCCGCACTGATCAGGTGCACGTCTGAACGCGTGGGGGTAAACCACTATCGCCCGGTGGCCACAGCGCGGGCGCCGCGGAGACCAGCGTTACGGGGATACTGGTGCGGCGAGCATCATCGGGAGGACGACGGGCCGATGCGGGAATTCGGGATGCTCGGGACGCGCAAGACCGTACTCGGGATGGTGCACCTGCCGCCGCTGCCTGGCACGCCGTTTCATGAAGACGGTAGCTTCGGCCAGATAATCGACACTGCGGTCGGCTCGGCGCTCGCGCTGGCCGAGGGCGGCGCGGATGGCTGCCTAGTGCAGACGGTGGACCGCGTCTACCACCCGGGTGAGGACAGCGACCCGGCCCGCACTGCAGCCATGGCCCTGGTAGTGAACGCCATCGCCCAGGCGGCGAGCGACGATTTCCAGGTCGGCGTGCATCTGATGCGCAACGCGTTGAAGGCGTCTCTGGCAGTCGCCAAGGTGGCTGGAGGGAGCTACGTCCGGGCCAGCGCGCTGGTCGGCGCCACGCTGACCCCGCACGGGATGGTCGAGGGGCACCCGCTAGAGGTGATGGAGTACCGGGCCAAGATTCACGCCGAGCGGATCAAGATCATCGCCGAGGTTGAGTCCATGCATTTCCGGTGGCTCGGCGGGGACAAGCCAGTCGCGGAGGTAGCGCGGGCTGCGGTCAGCTCAGGCGCGGACGCCGTTGCGGTGGCTGACCGGGATGAGGGGCGTGTGCTGGAGATGATCGCCGCGATTCGCGAGGCGGTGCCGGGAGTGCCGGTCATCCTGGCGGGCTACACCACCCATCAGAACGCGGCGCGGTTGCTGGCTGCCGCTGACGGCGCGTTCGTGGGCAGATGCCTGGAGAGCGGCGGGTGGGGCGGCCAGATCGACGCGGGCCGGGTACGTGCCTACATGGACATCGTGGGCGGTCTTGACTGACGGCGAACGAAAGCAGCCGGGAAAGAGGACACCATAGAGCCGATCCAGCCTGAAGTCCTGATCCGGCAGGTGGAGAGCCTGGCCGGCGATCTAGCGGATCATGCGGGACCGGTCAGCGAACGGCTCGATGGCCTGCTGACCGCACAAGAGTGGGCCGGGTCCGGAACCGTGTACCTGACCGGGGACGGCGATTCCTACCACGCCGCCTGCTCTGCGGAAATGGCGTTCGAGTCACTGGCCGGCGTTTCCTGTGAGCCGTTGAGCGCCCTGCGGTTCCTCGGATACTGCGCGCCATGGCTGAGCCCGGAAACAGCGGGACGTCCGCTCGTCATCGCCGTCTCGGCATCCGGCGCCACGCAGCGCGTCGTGCAGGCGATCGAAGCCGCCAAGCAGCGCGGCGCGCTGACCATCGCGATCACCGGTGCCCCCGGTGGGGCGGTCACGCAGGCCGCCGACCGCGCCCTGGTGATCGAACTTGCCAGGCCGGAACCATCCCCAGGCATCCGCACCTACCAGGCAAGCCTGCTCGGCCTGCTGCTGACCGCGATCGAACTCGGCCAGGCCCTCCACCACTGCCCAGCACAGCAGGCCCGAGCACTGCGGGATGAGCTTTCAGCGCTCTCCGGTGCTATCGCGGCTACCGCCGCCGCGGTCAAGGATCAGTGCCGCGATGTGGCCGGGATCGCCGCCACCAGCCCGGTACTGGTCATGACGGGCAGCGGCCCCAGCTATGGCACCGCGCTGTTCGCCGCCGCGAAGATGACCGAGACTGCGGGCGTGTTCGCAGCCGGGCAGGACCTGGAAGAATGGTGTCACGTCGAGCGCTTCGCCTACCCCGACGCCATGCCTGTCTTCGTGATCGCCCCGCCCGGCCGATCCAGCCATCATGCCGCAGCGCTCGCTAAGCTCGCGCGCCAGCAGGATCGTTTCGTTGTCGCGGTCACAGACCAAGGCGACAGTGATGTCGCTGCTTACGCGAGCGCTGTGCTGCACGTCCGGGGCCGGGTCCGCGAGGAGTTCTCGCCGCTGCTTTATCACGTCTTCGCTGGCTACGTGGCGTCCTACCTTGCTGAGCGGCTGAACCGGCTGCCGTTCCAGGCTGACCGGCTCCCCCGTACACCGCGGACTCCCTAGCTCAGATGGGACAAACAGCCGCGAAAGATCCATGACCGGCACGAAGCTTGCACCAGCGATTACCCTGAACGTAGCGAGCTGCGAGAAGGCGGTGTGACGTGGACGAGGCAACCATCGGCGCCAGGCTCCGCGCGCTGCGCCGCTGGCGCGGCAAGACCCAGACCGAGCTGGCAGGACTGGCTGGGCTGTCCCCGTCGTTCATCTCGATGGTCGAAACGGGCCAGCGTCCCCTCGATCGCCGCTCGCACATCGCGGCGCTGGCCAGCGCGCTCCGGGTCTCCGAAACCGACCTAGTGGGAGGGCCGCACCTCAGCGCCGACCGGCAGCAGTCCGACCCTCACATGAGCATCCCGGCGTTGCGGGTCGCGATCTTCAGCAACACGCTCACGAGCGCCGTCACCGAACGGGCCCGGGCGCTGACGGACCTGGCCAGGGAAGTCGCGGGCGAGGTGCGCCCTGCCTGCCAGGACGCGAACTACCTGCGTGCCGGTGAGTTGCTGCCGTCTCTGATAGACGAGCTGCACGTGCACGTCGCCGAGCCCGCCGACGAGGCGGCGCTGAGGCTGGCCTTGGAGACTCTGGTCGATGCGTGCATTGCAGCCGAGGAAACAGCCAATGTCCTGGGTTACACCGATCTGGCGCATGCGGCTGCGGCGCGTGCCATGGAGGCCGCGGCGATTTTGGGAGACCCGGTCCAGCAGGGGAAGGCGGCCTGGGCTCATGTGATGACGCTGCCACGCGACGGGATGCCAGAACGGAAGCTGGCCGTTGCGGAACGGGCGGCGCACCAGCTTGAGCCCCACGCCCGCCAGGGGCTCGGCGTACAGGCTCTCGGCATGCTGACCCTTACTGCCGCAATGGCTGCCGCAGTGGTCCATCAGGAAACCACGGCCGGGGCCTGGCTTGATGAGGCCGATGCGCTTGCCAGCAGGGTGCCAGATACGCCCATGGTCAACTGGCAGCTATTCTCGAGGACCAATGTCGGCATCTGGCGGGTTCAGGTCGGCTGCGAGCGCGGGCTGGCCGGAGCAAGGATGCTGGAGCTTGCCGGGCAGGTTGACGTCAGCCGTATCGGCGTGCATTCCCAGCGCAGGGCGGCATTCCTCGCCGATACGGGTCGCGGGCTGGCCCGCGACCCGCGCACCAGGCGTGAGGCTGTCCAGTGGCTGCTACGGGCCGAGAACGCTGCACCGCAGTGGATCCGCAACAACCCGGCTGCCCGCGAGTCGGTCGCCTACCTGCTAGACCGCGCCACCGCCACGGCTGGCGGCCGGGAGCTGCGGGGCATGGCTGCGCGTATGGGCGTGCCGCACTGACAACCCGCGTTTACGCTGCGGATTTAGATGACTTCACGCTGGTGAGATCGGACATCGGGGTTGCGGTCTAGTCTCCGTTACCCATGGAGGCACGCGAGGAACAGCTCGCTCATCTGGACCGCCTAGCTCAGGCGCTGGACCCTGACGCGTTCACTGCCGAAGTCGTCAGGGCGATCTCGCGGCCCTACCTGAAAGTCGCCAACGCCCGGACGCCGACGCTGAACGAACAGATCCACTGCCGACAGGCCAGTGACGGCTCATGGGTGTTCCAGTGGCCGTGGAAGAAGCCGATCGGGCCGGTTGATGATCTGGAGACGGTCGCTGGCAAGATCGCTGAAGTTCTCCGGCCGGTGGTGGGCGAGGCGTGAATCGCTGTCCTGCCTTCAAGGCAGTCCCCACATGGCCGGTGACGTCGGCCAATTCCCCGGCGGCGGCGTCGAGGGCGGCGGACGGCCGGTGGATGTGGGAGCGGACTTTCCCGGGTTCTGCGGTCCAGGTAGGGCAGGTCCGATCTGCGGTACGGATAGTGCTGGATGGATGCTCCGCGGCGGACGACGTAGTCCATATTCTCAGCGAGATCAGCGCGAATGCGTGCGAGCACAGCCGCAGCGGGAAATTGGGCGGCGAGTTCATCGTCCGGCTCCAGCATTCACCCGGTGCGTGTGTCCTGGGCGAGGTCGAGGATGAAGGCGGGTCCTGGGACGGCGACCTGAAAGCCTCCGCGCGTGACCGGTCTGGCCTGTCTATTGTCCTGGCGCTGGCTTCTGCCTGCGGGGTGGAACTGCGGCCCGGCGAGCGCCGCGCGGTCTGGTTCCACCTCCCGTGCCAGCCGGAATACCCGGGTGAAGCGGGCAGATGAGCGGTAGCGGCTCCCGTACGCCGAATGTCGGCCGCATCTACGATGCGCTGCTCGGTGGTAAGGACAACTACGCTGATGACCGGCAGGCCGCCGACCAGTTGCTGGCGGTGGTGCCCGATGCGCGGGCGGTGGCGTGGGCAAACCGGCGTTTCGTGAGCCGCGCCGTCCGGTTCCTGACCCAGGACGCGGGCATCGGGCAGTTCATCGACATCGGCACCGGGCTGCCCGCCCCAGGCAACGTCCATCAGGTCGCGCGTGAGCAGGACCCGCTGGCGCGCGTGGCCTACGTCGACAACGACCCGGTCGCGGTGTCGCACGCGCGGGCCTTGCTGTGCACGGCGCCGGGGGTCTGCGCGGTCGAGGGTGACCTGCGTGACCCGGCGGGCATCGTGGGCCACCCGGACGTGCGGGCGGTGATCGATCTGGGTGCGCCGGCCGCGGTCGTGCTGGGGGCGGTGCTGCATCACGTCCCGGATGAGGACTGCCCGCACGAGCTGGTGGATATGCTCATGGCCGCGGTGGCGCCAGGCAGTTACCTAGTGCTCTCCCACGCCACGGACCAGGACATCGGCGCGGAGGCCGCTGGGCAGGTGCGGGAGCTGTATGCGCAGGCCAGTGCCCCGGCCGTGTTCCGTTCCCGTACGAAGGTCGCCGGGTTCTTCGAAGGGCTGGAGCTGGTCCCGCCGGGCATCGGTGATGTCGCCGCCTGGCACGCCGGCCTGCCGACTGCACCCGGCCGGGTGATCGTCGTGGGCGGAGTCGGGAGAAAGCCGTGATGCGGCCCGACCGCGGCCTGGCTGGAACGAGCAGCCTGGAGACTCTGGTGTATGCGGGCAGTTACGGTTTAACGCCCGCTGATGGCCCGGCGCAGCCGACCGGGCCGGTCGGGAGCCAGCCGCGGGGCGTGGCGTGGCCGGTGCGGTCGGGCCTGATACCGCCGCTGGCGGACGGTTTCATCGCCCGGCCGGAGACGGTGCCCGGCCTGGAGGCCGCAGTGGTGCCCGGGGCCGCGGTAGCGCTGGTCCCCGGCCGCGCCGCCGAGAGCGCGCCAGACCGGGCGGGGCCGTCCGGCAAAACCCAGCTCGCAGTCGGCCTGGCCGAGTCGGTGTGGCAGTCCCGCACGGTCGACTTGCTGGCCTGGGTGACTGCCACCAGCCGGGCCTCGATCCTGTCCGGCTACGCGCAGGCCGCAGCGGAGCTGGGCCTGGATCACGGGCGTGATGCCGAGTCGGTGGCGGCCCGGTTCCTTTCCTGGCTGGACGGGGCCACCCGGCCGTGGCTGGTGGTGCTCGATGACCTGCGGGACGCGGCGGACCTGGAGGGCCTGTGGCCGGCCGGGCCGACCGGGCGGGTGCTGATCACCGCCGCGGACGCCGAAGCGGTGCCCGGCGAGCACGGGGTCCTGGTCCGTGCGGTGCCCGCGTTCAGCATCCGGGAGGCGCTGAACTACCTGTCCGGCCGACTGACAACCGACCCGGACCAGCGCGGTGGCGCGATCGACCTGGCCGACGCGCTGGGCTGCGAGCCGGACGCCCTGGCCCAGGCGTCCGCAGTGATCATCAGCTCCGGCATCCGCTGCCGCGAGTACCGGGACTACATCATCCGGCAGCAGGCGCAGCCCGCGGCAGGCGGCGGCGAGCCGCCCGCCGCGGGCGGGCTGACCTGGACGGTGTCGGCCCGTCATGCCGAGGAGCTAGCGCCTGGCATGCCGACCTGGCGGCTGCTGGTGCTCGCCGCGCTGCTAGACGGCCACGGCATCCCCGGCACCGTGCTCACCGCTCCGTCTGCCTGCCAGTACCTGGCCGGCGAGGACGCCGCGCGCCCGCCGGACCCGCAGCGGGCCTGGTCGGCGCTGCTGGCCCTGGAGCGGGTGGGGCTGGTAGCCGTCGATGCGGCCAGCGTCCCGCCGACGGTCTGGGTCAGTGCGGCGCTCCAGACCGCGGTTCGCGCGGTCGCGCCGCCGGAGCTGCTGGACCGGGCGGCCCGCGCGGCGGCTGATGCACTGGTACAGGCGTGGCCCCAGCACCAGCCCCGGTCATGGCTGGCCGCTGCGCTGCGGTCGTGCGCGGTAAGCCTCCAGCGGGCCGCCGGGGACGCGCTGTGGGCCGATGACTGTCCTCCGCTGCTACTGGTCGCGGGGCAGAGCCTGGAGGCCGCCGGACAGGCCGGTCCCGCGCTGGCCTGGTGGCGGGAGCTAGCCGCGGACAGCCAGCGGCTCCTCGGCCCGGCCCACCCGGACACCCTGGCGGCAGGCGGACGGCTGGCTGCCGCGCTGCTGGCCGCCGGGCGGGCAGACCAGGCGGTGACCTGGTACGTGTGGCTGCACTCCAGCCGCGCCAGCATGCTCGGACCCGATCACCCCGCCACCATCGCGGCGCAGGTCAGCCTGGGCCGTGCGCTATCGGCCGCAGGACAGCCCGGTGAGGCGCTCGCTGCCGTGGAGGAGGCAGCGGCTCGCAGCGAGCGGGCCTGCGGGCCGGGCGATGCCGGCACGGTGGCCGCGCGGGAGGAGTACGCCGCCGCGTTGCTGGCCGCAGGCAAGACCGCCGAGGCGATCCGCCTGTACAAGCGGCTGCTCGCCGACCGCGAGCGGCTGCACCGTCCCGGGCATCCCGGCACCGTGGCCGTCCGGCTGCGGCTGGCCGGGGCCTTGCTGGCCGCGGGCAAGGCCAAAGACGCCATCGCCCAGCACAAGACCGTGCTGGCCGACCGCGAGCAAGCGCTCGGCCCGGATCACCCGGACACGCTGGCGGCCCGCGCCGCCCTAGGCGCCGCGTGTGATGCCGCCGGGCAGATGGGGGCCGCGCTGCAGCTGTACCAGGAGGCGTGTGCCGGGTACGAGCGCGTCTTCGGCGACGGTCACCCCGGCACCTTGGCCTGCCGCGCGGATCTGGCTCGCGCTTATGCCGCCGCGGGCCAGGCCGGGGAGGCCGTGATGCTGCTCCGCGGCACCATCGCCCGCAGCGAGCAGGCCCTGTCCTCCGGCGATCCGCTGACCCGGTCCCTGCGGCAAGCGCTGGCCGAGATCACGGGGGAGATGACTGCCTGGTGACTGTCGTGGAAAGAAGGACGATGACGGAATTCGACTACATCATCGTGGGGGCGGGCACGGCTGGCTGCGTGCTGGCCGCCCGGCTCAGCGAAGATCCCGCCGCCCGGGTGCTGCTGCTCGAAGCCGGCGGCGCGGAGCGGACCCGCGCCATGACCATGCCGGACGCCTGGCCCGACCTGCTGGGCAGCGCGGCGGACTGGGCTGATGTCACCAGCGCCCAGGCCGATGCCGGGCCGGTGCCCTACCCGCGGGGCCGAGCGCTGGGCGGGTCCGGCGCGATCAACGCCATGGCGCACATCCGCGGCCACCAGGCGGTCTACGACGGCTGGGCCGCGGCCGGGGCGCCCGGCTGGGGGTTCGCAGACCTGCTGCCGTACTTCCGGCGCAGCGAACACGCCGAGGGCCGCGACCCGTCGGTACGCGGCACGACGGGCCCGGTCCAGGTCGCCGCCGTCCCCGGACCGGACCGGCATCCTGTTGCGGTCGCGTTCGCCCAGGCGCTCCTCCAGATCGGCTGCCCGGCCAGCGATGACCTCAGCGGCTCCGGGCAGGACGGGGTGGCATGGGCCGACCTGGCCATTGCCGGCGGGCGGCGGGTCAGCCCGGCCGATGCCTACTTGGCTCCCGCGATGGGCCGCCCGAACCTGACCGTCTCCCCCGGCTGTCTGGTCACCGGCCTGCAAGTACGGGATGACCGCTGCACGGGTGTCAGCTACCTGCGCGACGGGACGCTGGCCCAGGCCCGTGCGTCCGAGGAGGTGATCGTGTGCGCGGGTGCGGTCGGCTCGCCGCACCTACTCCTGCTGTCAGGGATCGGCCCGGCCAGGCAGCTCCGCGACCTGGGCATCGACCTGGCCGCCGACCTACCCAGCGTCGGGCGCAACTTCCAGGACCACCCCGTCGTCCTGGCCTGCTACGCCACACCCGAGCCGCTGCCCCGCAGCCGGTACAACCACGGCGAGATGTACGCCGCGCTGCGCAGCCCGCTCGCCGGTGCCTGCCCGGACCTGCACCTGTTTCCCATCCTGCTGCCCGCCGCCCCGGCCGGGCGTCAGCCGCCCGACGCGGGTTACGCCTTGGCGGCCTCAGTAGTCGCCCCGGACAGCCGGGGCACGGTCCAGCTCGCCGCCGCCGACCCGCAGATGGCCCCGGTGATCAACCCTGGCTTCCTGCGCGACGGGCGGGACACCGACCGGCTCGAAGCCGGGCTCGTGCTGATCCGCCAGGCCACCGCATGCCTGGCGTTCTTCTCCCAGATCCGCGCGGCCGAGGCGCACCCCCGTCCCGACGTCACCACCGGCGCCAGGCTGCGCGCCTGGATCCGGGGCACGGTCGGCAGCTACTGGCACCCGGCCGGCACCTGCCGCATGGGGCCAGACATCGACCCGGACGCGGTGGTCGACCCGCAGCTGCGGGTCCGCGGGATCACCGGGCTGCGGGTCGCCGACGCCTCGGTGATGCCGGTGATCCCCAACGCCCCGCTGAACGCCACCGTGCTGGCCATCGCCGAGAAAGCCGCCAGCTTGATCACCGGCCGGGACTAACCCCGGGCCATCGGTCACGACCAGCATCCCCGACACCACCAGCAGGCATTTTCTCTCAGGAAGGGTGAGCACAGATGGCTGTATCCGCGGCGCGGAACGAGCAGCTGCGCCGGTACGTGGAGAACCGGCACATCGACCACATCCCGGCTGGCGCGCGGCACGGCAAGCCGTGGCACCAGTTCGCGTTCTGGTTCGGCGGCAACGTCAACGTCTTCAACGTCGTCCTGGGCGCGGTCACCGTCTCGATCGGGCTGACGTTCTGGTGGGCGCTGGTCGCCATCGGCGCCGGGACCTTGATCGGGGCGCTGCTGATCGCGCTGCACGCCACCCAGGGTCCCCGGCTGGGGGTGCCGCAGTCGATCCAGAGCAGGGGGCAGTTCGGGTTCTACGGGTCAGCGTTTATGTTCCCCGCCGTGCTGCTGCTCAACGTCGGGTTCATCGCGGCCGAGCTGGTCATCCAGGCCCAGGCCATGAACGGCGTCACCGCCGCGCTGTCCATCCCGGCCTGGATCGTGATCCTGGCCGTCCCCTCGGTGGTGATCGGGGTCTTCGGGTACCGGTGGATCCACTGGGTGATGCAGGCCACCGCGATCGTGGTCGGCGTGGCGCTGGTCATCATGTTGGCCCAGGGCTTGCGGTACGGGGCGCTGCCCGCCCACGAGACCACCTGGGCCCGGCCGACCTTCGGCCTGTTCCTGGCCGGGGTGGCGCTGCTGGTCATCGACATGCTGTCGTTTGGCCCGTTCGTGTCCGATTACACCCGGTACCTGCCCGCGCAGACCAGCGGGCGGAGGCTGTTCTGGGGCATCTACGCCGGCAGCGTGCTGGCCACGTTCTTCTCCTGCGCGGTCGGCGCCTACCTGGGCGCGCTGCTGCCTTCGCTCGGGCCGGTCGCAGCGGTCGGCAAGGTGTCGGGGTCGTGGGCGCTGGTCATCATGGCGGTATCGCTGATAAACGCGAACACCTTCAATGCCTATACCGGCTCGTTCCAGGTGCTGGCGTTCGGGAGCATGTGGCGGCGGTTCAAGGCCGAGTCGGTGACGGTTCGGCTGGTGCCGTTCGTGTGCGTGATGGCGGCCGGGGTGGCCACCGCGTTCCTGGGGTACCGGTCGTTCGTCACCAACTTGACCAACTTCCTGGACGTGCTGCTGGTCATCTTCATCCCCTGGTCCGCGGTCAACCTGGCCGACTACTTCCTGGTCCGCCGCGGCCGCTACGACGTCGCCTCGTTCTTCACCGCCGACGGCGCCTACGGCCGGTTCGCCTGGCGCGGCCTGCTCGCCTACGCGGTAGGGCTGGCCGCCGAATGGCCGTTCGTCTCCCAGCCGGACTACACCGGCCCGCTGGTCAAGACCCTCCGCGGCGCCGACATCTCCTGGCTGGTCGGCTGGTTCGCCGCCGCCATCGTCTACCTGCTCCTAGTCGCCCTGGTACCCGGCACCGCCGCCCGCCGTGGTCGGCCGATCGCCGCAGGTGTGAGATAGCCGACGGCCACGACGCTACCCAGCTCCAGCGTTCCTGCGGCGTGCCCGCGATGCTCGCCTCGGGCATCAGCGGGAAGGATCAGTCGGCCCGCCGCCGCGTAAGCGGATCAGCGCTCTCAGCCGAGGCCCCGCCAGGCAGGAGGTACCCCGGCTCGCGGGCGGTTCGTTCCGCCCGGCACCCCGCCGACCGGGGAAGGGAGGCGCCCAGCGCCTCCTGCCGCCGCCAGCCGGAAGCGCGGGCTGCCCCCGGGCCCGCCTCCGGCTGGCGGTCAGGGGCAGCGGCGGGGGAACACCTCGGCCGCATCCTGCGTCGCCGCGCCAGCCGGTGACCGCGGGCCCGTCGGCGGCTGCGAACGCGCACAGACGGCGGCAGTCGCGGCAGCGACGCCGTGTGGTGCATCCGCACCCGGCGGTCTGCCGGAGGGGAATAACCGATGAGGGCCGACGCGATCAGAGCGGTCGCCCTGGATTATCGCGGCTACGCGGTCACCTCCGGGTACGGCAGCCGTCCGAGGCCTGCCCGTGATCTCGCCGGGCTTGGCCGCCACTAAGGGAGGATCAATGGTGGATATAGAGGTTCTTGCGCAGGTACTATCGGCGCTTCCGCACGATGACGGGGAACCCGGCCAGCGAGCATGGACGGCGCTAGCTGGCATGACCAGGCTGATATGCGGACGCTACTCAGCAGAGGGACGCGCCGTCGAGGTGGTCTGCGCCGCAAGCGAGCCAGATCGCGGGCTTCCAGCTGGCCTAGCCCGGCTCTTGATCCAGCGGGCGCACAGCGATACCCGGTTCGCCTCCGGGTTCATCCCGTGGCTCGCCGCTGCGCAGATGCTGTTGCCGGACGTCCCGGGTGAGGGGTGAGGCCAGCATGATCAAGGCTGTTGCCCTGGACTATGGCGGTTATGCGGTCACCTTTACGGTGTCGCAGTTGTCGCTGCGGATGGCTGTTTCGTCGATTTGCTCACCAGCAGCGTCGTCTTGGAACCTTGGCCGACTCGGCAAGGGGCTGAGCGGTTTCGAGGGGACGGGCGACGTGCTGTTGTTCAAGACTGAACTGGTTCGGCTTGGCGAGGTGCCCGGCGTCGGCGGGGACGCTGCGGTGGTCCTGGCGCGGGCGGGGGTTGCGGAAGGGCAGGTGTTCGCGCTCGGGCCGGACGGCTCGTATGACGTGGAGCTGAACAGGTTCTTCCGGGAGCTGGACGGGTGGGGGGTGCGATCGCCGAACAGCATCCGCGCTTACGCGCGTGACCTGGTGCTGTTCGGCCGGTTCCTGGCCGGGCGGCGGGGCGGGAAGAGCATCTGGGAGGCCGGGCAGGAGGACCTGCGGGCTTACCGGCGGGCGCGCCGGTCCGGGCCGGGCGCGGTGTCGGCGGGGACGTGGAACCGGTTCATCGCCGCGCTGGACAAGTGGGCCGAGTGGGCGGTCTACGAGAAGCTGATCGATACGGTGCCGTTTCGGTACGCGGATGTGACGGTGTGGACGCCGCGCGGTCCGGCGAAGGTGCTGGTGAACACCGAGCGGGATCCGGGCGAGGAGTCCGGGCCGGTGCGGTTCCTGCCGTATGAGGACTACCTGCGATGGCGGGATGTCGGCCTGCGCGGGCTGCTGCCGGACGGCAGCCCGGACCCGGCGTGGCGGGGGCGGCACGGGGAGCGGAACGCGGCGTTCGCCGACTTGATGGTCGGCACGGGGATGCGGCTGGGCGAGGCGTCCAGCCTGCTGGTCAGCGAACTGCCGCCACCGGGCGGGGGCCGCCGCACCGGGGAACTGCTGTTGCCGGCCTCGATCACCAAGCGGAACCGGGCCAGGAGCGTGTTCGTATCGCAGCGGGTGCTGCACCGGGTGCACCAGTACGTCGACATCGAGCGGGACGAGCTGGTCAGCCGGATGCACGCCGCCGGGACCTACGACCGGGCGGCTGGCCTGGTCCTGGTCGACGGCACCGGGCGGGCCGGGCTGCGGCTCACGGGCGGCAGCGGCGTCCGCGGCTACGCGCGGTTCGGGGTGGCCGAGCGGCTGCGGCTGGCCCGCGCCGGGGACGACGGCAAGCCGACGGCTCCGCTTTGGCTGTGGCTCGGCGAGGACGGGATGCCGCTGCGCCGCTCGACATGGCAGACCGCGTTCAGGCGGGCCAACGAGCGGTGCGCCCGGCTCGGCGTCAACGTCGCCGCGACTCCCCACACACTGCGCCACATCTTCGCGGTGCACATGCTGGGCCTGCTGCTGCGGCAGACGGTGCAGGCGCTGCGCATGCGGCCGGGAGAAACGCTGACCAGCCAGCAGGTCAAGCGGCTGCTGGTCGGGGACCCGCTGCGCAAGCTGCAGCTCCTGCTAGGCCACCGGCAGATCGCCACCACTTTCACCTACCTCGATGTCCTAGACGAGGCGCAGGAGATCGTGCTGTCGGCGCTGCGCGAGTGGGACGAGGAAGCCGAGGCCCTGTCGCGCGTGGACGAGCAGGCGGCGGCGTGAGCGGCCGTCGCGGCCGGCGGGCCGTCTTCGCCGCCGACGACCAGGCTGCCGAGCCCGATTCCGTGCCGAAGCTCGGGCCGGTCGTATTCACCGTCAGGTTCCGGGACGGGGAGCGCACCATTGACTGGTCTGCCCTTCCGTGCCCGAGGCTGGCCCGCCCGCTTGCCCAGGCGCTCATGGAGATGGGCGGCCAGGACGGGACCATCCGGTACTGGCCGTCCTTCCTCAGCGCCGCCGGCTTTGCCCGGGACTTCATCCAGATGGTCGCTGCAGACACGGCCGACCCGCGCGGCCTGGGCCTCAGTGACCTGACGGCCGCGCACGTGGACGCGTTCGAGGACAAGATGACAGCCCGCTATGCGGCGGGCGCCCACGCCCCTTACGTCGCGATGGGTTTCCTGGTGCGGACGCTGCGCCGCGCCCGCGAGAACGCGCCCGGCGAGCTCGGCCCCGGCCTCGCGGCGCGGATCGCCTACGCAAGCGGCAGGACCGGCAAGCCGCGCAGCACGCCGCTGGACGCCTACCCCCGGCCGGTGTTCGAGGCCATCACCGCCGCTGCCCTGTCGGACGTGCAGGCCATCGCATGCCGCATCACCAGCGGGGAGGAACTCGCGAGCCGCGGGCAGGACCCGGACCTGGCGGGTTGGCGGGACCCGGCCAACATCGCCTGGCACGTCGCCCGCTGCGGCCCGCTGACCAGCGCGCACCCGGAGACGCCCTCCGGCGGGTGGGCCTCAGTGGTACGGGGAGGGTTGAGGGAGGTCAACCGGGCGCTTTACCTGATGCCCGATGACCTGGTGCCGTTCGTGGTCGCGGTGAGCTGCCTGACCGGGATGGAACCCGAGTGCGTCAAGGGGCTGCGGGCGGACTGCCTGGCCAGCCCGGCCCGCGGGTTCGTCAGCGTCCGCTACCTCAAGTGCCGCGCCCGGGGCCACGAGGACCAGTCGGTGCGGGTCAGCGACGGCGGTTCGCTGCGGCATCCCGGCGGGCTGATCAGGCTCGCGCTGCGGCTGACCCAGCGGGGCCGCGACCACATCGGCTGCACCGCCCTGTGGGTCGACGCCGGCGATGGGACGCTGCGCGAGTCTTTCACCGCCGGCCACCGGGTGTGGCGGCACTTCCGCCCATGGATGAGCCGGCACGGCCTGGACCAGCTCACCGACCATGACGGCACTCCGGTCCGGCTGCACCTGGCCAGGCTGCGCAAGAGCTGGAAGTCGGCCCAGTACCTGCTGGCGGGCGGGATCATCGCCGACTTCTCCCAGGGCCACACCGCCGAGGTCGCCGCCGGGCACTACGCGGACATCGGCGCGCACCGCGACGTTCACGAGCAGGCCGTCGAGGAAGGGCTGCGGCAGGCCATGGCTATCGCGCTGCCGCCCCCGGTCGTCGTCGGCGACGACGGTGCCCGGCTCGACGACGGCGACCGTGACCTGCTGCCCGCCGAGGCTGAGGCCGCGCTCACGGGCAGCAGCGACGTGTTCCTCGCCTCCTGCCGCAACTTCCACGACACCCCGTTCGCCGCGAAGGGAAAGCCCTGCCCGGTGGCGATGTGGGGCTGCCTGGAATGCCCGAACGCCGTGTTCACCACCCGGCACCTGCCCCAGGTCCTGGCGTTCCTGTCGTTCACCGAGGAACAGCGGGAGGAATACCCCGCCGCGGAGTGGGAGCTGCGCTACGGGACGGCGCACCGGCGGATCACCGTCGGCATCCGCGACCGGTTCGCGCCCGCGCAGGTCGCCACCGCGCAGGCCATCGCCGAGGGCGGCGGCGCCCGGCTGCTGCTCCCGCCGCAGTTCACCGGAGGCGCGCGATGACCGGCGCGGCCAGGCTGTCCACCGCGAGCCGGTCGGCTCCCGCTGCGGTCGCGTGGGTGCTGCCCGAGTCCGCCTGCCAGGGCACGGGCAGCCGGGGGCCGCGGTTCGCCGACGACGTGTGGGACTTCCGCGGCATCTTCCCTCGCACCACCAACAGCGCCCGGATTGACTTCACCAAGGTCGCCAGCCCAGTGCTGCGGCTGGCGGTGAAGGAGTTCCTGTTCTCCCGGCTGCACAACGTCGCCCCGGTGCGGCGCAGCGCCGGAACCCACCGGCCGATCAAGGCGACCGGGCTGCACCGCGAGTACACCGACGCCCGCATGTGGCTCGCCGCGCTTGAAGACCTGGGCGTCACCCGGCTGGCCGACGTCCGGCAGCACCACCTCGACGCGATCGCCGCCCGCTGGTCCGGCACGCTGATGCCGTCGTCGCTGACCGTCCGGATCGGCGCAATCCAGGCAATGGCCGCGCACGCGCCCTACCTCAGCGGCGACCGGCTGGAGTTCATGCCCTGGCAGGGCCGGGCACCGGCCCAGGTCGCCCGCCACCATTACAGCGAGGAAAACACCACCCCGCGCATCCCCGAGCCCGCCATGGCGCGCATGCTGGAAGCAGCCCTGTTCTACGTCCAGACCGCGAGCACGGACCTGCTCGCCGCCCGCGACGAGCTGGCCCGGCTGCGGGCCGCCCGCGCGGTCGCGGGCAAGCTGCCCGGCGGGCAGGCCAGGGCACGGGTCGAGGCGTTCATCGCCGCGCGCCGCGAGCAGGGCCGGGGCATCCCGGCACTGCCCGCCAAGATGGCCCGCTTCCGGCCGGACGCGCCCGCAGCCGACGGCGTGGTCCAGGCACCGAACGCCCAGCTGGTCGAGCTGCTGTCCGGCACCGGGGGGATCCGCCACCTGCGCGACTTGCTCGACGCCGCTGCCGACGAGCTGGGCTACGAGGAAGGCGGCATGGACACCGCCATGTCACCCTGGCCCCGCACCGGCCGGACGTGGCGGCCCCGCCTGGACCCGGCCAGCCTGCCCGCCGAGCTGTCGCACCTGCGCACCGCTTCATGGATAACCATCGCGTATCTGTCCGGTATGCGAGACACCGAGGTTCGCGAGCTCAGCCGCGACTGCGCGTTCACCACGCCCGGCGCTGACGGCCGGACAAGGTACAAACTGCGCGGCCGGGTCTTCAAGGGCCGCCGGATGTCCGGCGACCACGCCGAGTGGGTCGTCCTCGAACCCGTCCACCAGGCAGTGGACGTGCTACGGCAGCTCAACGACGACCCCGGCCACCTGTTCGGCTACGCCCACGGCAGCCGCGACTACCTGACCAGCGCGATCACCACCCGGCTGGCCGCCTTCCGCGACCACGTCAGCAACCTGTTCTCCCAGAACGACGAGCCGTTCATCCCCGACGACGGGGACCAGCCGTGGGCGTTCAACTCCCGGCAGTTCCGCCGCACCCTGGCCTGGCACATCGCCCACCAGCCGTTCGGCGTCATCGCCGGCGCCCGGCAGTACCACCACGCGAAACTCGTCATGTTCGAGGGCTACGCCGGGACCTCGGCCTCCGGCTTCGCCGCCGAAGTCGCCGCCGAGGAGAACATCGCGACCCTGGACTACCTCGAAGACCTCTACCGCGACTGGGACGACGGCGCCCGCAGCGGCGGCGGGGCCGGCGCCCGGATCGACGCCGAGTTCGCCCGCATCCGCGCCGACCTCGGCGACCCGCCCGGCATCACCGCCGACCCGCCTCGGCTGCGGGCCATGCTCGCCCACCTGACCAGGACCTTGCACCCCGGCGTCCTCAATGACTGCTTCTTCAACCACGCCACAGCGGCCTGCGCCGGGGCTGCCGGGCACGCCCGCCATCCGCTGCCGATGATCAGCACCTGCCTGCGCTGCCCCAACGCCCGCCGCAGCAGCATCCACCTGCCCCGGCTGACCGCCGCCCGCGACCAGGCCACCGAACTGCGGGCAGCCTGCGCGGCGGCCGGGCCGGTCCCGGCGCCGCAGCAGGCCGCGATCACCGGCTACATCAGCGACCTCACCCAGCTTATCGACCAGCTCAAAGACACCGACCAGAAAGGACAGCGGTGACCCGCGCCGCAACCCGCGAACGCCTCGACCAGGCACTCACCCGGCTCCTTGCCGGCCAGCCATCCGTCACCGACGGCGAACTGACCGTCACCAACCTGTGCAGGGAAGCCAGAGTCGGACGTGACTCCTACTACCGGACCCCCGCAGTCGTCGCCAGGTTCACCACGGCCAGGACCACCGCCGCAACCCCCCGGAACCGAGCTAGCCCAGCTCCGCGACCGGGCCGTCACGCTCGCCCGCGAGATCAAGGACAGTAAACGTGACCATGCCGCGCAGATCACAGAACTCGAAGACCAGGTCAAGACCTACGCCGGGCAGATCCAGGTCCTCGCCGTGGCCAACCAGGAACTCAAAGAGGAAAACCACCGGCTGCGCAACCAGATCGAACACGCCGCACCGGGCGTCAGCCAGCTCCGCCAGCACCCGAGGACCGGCGATGAGTAGCTCGCTGACCTGCCTCGTGACCGACTTCGGCTCAACTATTTCCGCGGACGCGATCGACCACCTCATCGGGCAGAAACCGGTCGACCCGGCTGCCGCTGCCGCGCTCCGCACACTTCATAACGATCTCGCCCTGCGCATCATCTTGGCCAGCAACACTCAGCCGTACGAGACCCGGTGGCCAGCACTCCAGAAAGCCGGGATCGACGACCTGTTCAGCGTCGCGCTGCTCTCCTACCCGCTCGGCGTCCGCAAGCCGGCCCCGCTCTTCTACCGGCTCGTGCTCGCCGCCGCCGAAGCACCGCCCGAACAGGTGCTGTTCATCGGAGACAACCTGCAGCGCGACGTCGTCGCCCCGGTCGCCCACGGCATGCGCGCCGCTCTCGTCCGGCCGCAGGGGCTACGGCCAGGGGAAGAGCTCCCCGGGCAAGCGCTGCTCATCAGCCACGTCCGAGAACTGCCGCAGCTCCTGCGCACAGCATGACCACGACGGCGGAGCACGCCACGGGACAGGCAGAAGACCACCTCGCGACAGCCGGGCAGGACCCGCTTGCTGATCTGAGGGAGGCCACCGCCGCCGGACGCACAGAGGCAGGCCGCCTGCTCGCCTACCTGCGGCACACAGCCCGGCTTAGCCAGGTCCAGCTAGCCCGGCGGATCGGGTACAGCGCCACAGTAGTGGCTCACGCTGAGCTGGGCCGCCGCCCCGTGTCGGCGGAATTCTGGGAACTTGCCGACGACGCGCTCGCAGCCAGCGGGAGGCTGACCGCCTATGGCATCCGGATCAGGGACCTGGCCATGGCCAGGCGCGTGGAACAGCGTCGCCGCGACAAGGCCAGGCACGCCGAGCGCCTAGCTCAGCTGCTGCCACTGCCGCACGGGGAGGACGACACCGTGCCCGCAGCGCCCGCCGTGCCAGCTACTGCGGACACCACGCCGGCTGCCGGCAGGTGCCCTCACTGCAATCAGCCGGTCACGCTAGTGACCCGGATTGCCGCACCGCCCGATGCGGGCACCGTGAAGGAACCCGTTACAGGCGGGCTTGCGAATTCCAGTCTGTCTGCCCATACCGCGCGAAGGTAACTGTCCGTAGCTATTAGTGGATGCAGAGGGGCGCCGGACGCCGACTAGGCGCGCATGATGAAAGGCTTTCCATGGCGGTGCGCAAACGTGCGGATCTCCAAGTTCGGCGCATCGAGCACTCGGCTACTGAGCGGCGATGCCCGGTCAACCAAGGCTCTATGATGACGGCACAGTGGTCTCTTTGGGGCGGTCGGAGTTTCTCGTAATGGTTAGCCCTGCCGGTTTAGCGCCGGTAGTGGCATGCTGGTGCGCGGATGACCTGTTCCGGCGGGTTGTGGGTGGGGTTGTGGCTGACCGGCTGGTGGTGGACTTGGGCTCGGACGGCGCGGCGGGAGTGACGTCGTGGCCGAACAGCGGGATGCCTGAGGAGGTGTCGCGGTCGCCGTTTGAGTGGCCGCTAAACGGAGACGCGCTGGAGGATCTGCGCTGGTACCTGGAGGATTACCTGCCGGCGCCGTTCGGGGTGTGGGAAGACCGCGGCCCAGCGGTCCAGGGGAAGCTGGCGGGGTGGGGGGACGATGTGTTTGGGTCGGTGTTCGGATCCGGCCCAGCATGCGATGCTTACCAGCGGGCCTTGGATAAGGACCTGGAAGTAGTGTTCCGGTCGGCCGAGCCCGCTCTGCTCGCCTTGCCCTGGGAATTGATGCGTGACGGCGCCGGCCCTGTCGCGCTGAGGGCCGGGGGGATCTCGCGGAGCCTGCCGGTCCCGGACAGCGCAGGGATGCTGGAGGTGCCGGGCGGGCGACTGCGGGCGCTAATGGTCATTTCCCGCCCTGCTGGCAGCTCCGATGTGGGGTATCAGATGGTGGCCCGGCCGCTGCTGGAACGCCTCGACGTGGTCCGCGGCCAGGTCGATCTGACCGTGCTCCGGCCCCCTACGTTCAGTGCGCTGTGCGAGGTGCTGGAGCAGGCCGCCGATGCTGGCGAGCCGTTTCACGTGGTCCATTTCGACGGCCACGGGGTCATGCCTGGCCGCGTTATCGGCAGTGCGATCATTACCAGCGTCGGTGAGGGCACGCTGGTGTTCGAGAGGCCCGATGGCGGCGGTCAGCACGTGGCGGCGTCGAAGGTCGCGGTCGCCATGGCCCGGGGACGGGTGCCGGTGGTGGTGATGAATGCGTGCCAGTCCGGCGCTATAGGGAAGGATCTGGAGGCGTCGGTCGCCACCGCGCTGCTGCGGGCGGGGTGCGCGGCGGTGGTGGCGATGGCGTTCAAGGTGTACGCGGTCGCGGCGGCTGAGTTCATGGCCGCGTTCTACGAAGCCTTGTTCACCGGGCGAAGTGTCGGGCAGGCCGTAACCGCCGGGAGGCAGCGGCTGTTCGAACATGACGGGCGGCCCAGTCCGAGAGGGGACATGCCGCTGGCTGACTGGCTCATTCCGGTCCACTACATGCGCAAAGAGGTTTCCTTCCCCCAGGTCCGCGTTGCCTGCCCGGCCGCCGCGCCGTCACTGGATGCGGCGCTAGATGACCTCCGTGCCCCAGCGCCTGAGCCAGCCGCGGGGACTGATCCGCTGGCCGCAGTCGGTGCGTTCGTGGGCCGCGATGACCTGCTTTACCAGTTGGAGGCTGCGTCGCAGCTGCAGCGTGTGGTGGTCCTGACCGGTCCCGGGGGGACGGGGAAGACGGAACTGGCGAAGGGGTTCGCGCGGTGGCAACGGCAGACGGGCGGGGTCGATGACCCACGCCGGGTGCTCTGGCATTCATTCGAGCCCGGCCTAGCCTCATTCGGCTTGGATGGGGTGATCAACGGAATCGGCCTGAACCTGCTCGGCACGGACTTCGCCCGCCTCGACCAGCCCCAACGGCTCGCCCAGGTCAAGCGGCTAATGCAGCAGCATCGGATGCTGCTGCTGTGGGACAATTTCGAGACCGTCAATGAGATGCCCGACCCCACCGGCGCGACCCCACCGCTGGACGAGGTCGGCCGCGCGCAACTGCAGGACTTCCTGGACTGGGCACAGGATCACTCCCGCAGCACCGTGATCATCACCAGCCGCGCGCAGGAGGAGTGGCTGCGCCAGGTTCATCGCATCGAGGTGGGCGGGCTGAACCCGGCTGAAGCCGCCGAGTACGCCGACCGCCTGCTCGCCCCGTTCCCGGCCGCCCAGGCGCGGCGCCAGCTCCGGTCGTTCGGGGAACTGCTGGAATGGCTTGACGGCCACCCCCTGGCGATGCGGCTCACCCTCCCGCGCCTCGACAACACCGAACCAGGGGACCTGCTGGCCGGACTGCACGGCACCGCCCCCATGTCGGCCGAGGTAGCCGAAGCCGGGACGGGGCGACTGTCGTCACTGGGCGCGTGCGTTACCTACTCCTTCGCCCATCTGAATCGGGAAACGCGGCGGCTGCTCCCGGCAGTCAGCCTATTCCATAGCGTCGCCGACGCCGATGTCCTTGCACGTTTTTCTGATAGAGAAGGGACGCCGTTTCGGTTCGCAGGGACCAGCAAGCAGGAATGGGCGGCGGCGCTTGAAGACGCCGCCCAGGTCGGGCTCCTGACCAGACAGGGCGCAGGCATGTACCAGATCCACCCCGCCCTGCCCGGCTACCTCGTCCTCGGCTGGCGTGCCGAAGATCCCGCCGGATACGGCGCGGAGCGGGAAGCGTGCGAGGATGCGATGTGCGCCGCCAGCGCCGACCTCAGCTGGTCGCTGACCAGGCAGATCGAATCCGGAGACGCCGCCCCGGCCTACGCAATTATCGGGCTGCAGCGGCGGACCCTGGGCACGATGCTCCAGCACGCCCTGAACCGCGGCATGTGGCGCGAGGCCGAGGGCATTGTCCGGGCGCTGGATGAGTACTGGGACACCCGCGGCCTTGGGACCGAAGCCGCCGGCTGGGCCGACCGCGTCCTGAACGCCACCACCGGCCCCGGCCAGGACACGCCAGTAGCAACCCGCGCCCGGTCACTGTGGCTGTACACCACCTACCACAAGGCCAGCAGTCAGAAGGACGCCGGGCAGCCGGAAGATGCTGCGCGAACCTCCCGCCGAGCCCTGTCGTACCTGCAAGACCAGCCCGAGACCGAGTGGACTCGTAGGAACACCGCCGGCATTTACCATCAGCTCGGCATCGTCGCCCAAGAGCGCGGGCAGCTGGATGAGGCCGGCGAGTGGTACCGCAAATCCCTTGCCATCAAAGAATCACTCGGTGACCGGCCCGGCATGGCGGCTACCTACCACCAGCTCGGCAACGCCGCCACGGACCGGGGGCGGCTGGATGAGGCTGACGAGTGGTACCGCAAGTCCCTTGCCGTCAAAGAAGGACTCGGTGACCGGCCCGGCATGGCAAGCACCTACCACCAGCTCGGCAACATCGCACGCCGCGCCGAGCGGCTGGACGAGGCCGATCGCTGGTACGGCAAATCCCTCACCATCAACGAAGAACTCGGCAACCGGCCCGGCATGGCCAGCGATTACCACCAGTTCGGCATGACCGTTCAGCGCCGGGGGCGGCTGGATGAGGCCGATGGCTGGTACCGCAAGTCCCTCGCCATCAAGGAAGAACTCGGTGACCGGCCCGGCATGGCAATCACCTACCACCAGCTCGGCGTGACCGCCCAGGCGCGGGGGCGGCTGGATGAGGCCGACGACTGGTACCGGCGGGCCATCCAGATCCGCGAGGAGCTGGGATTGCGTGCGCTGGTGGCCACGGGCTACCACCAGCTCGGCATGACTGCCCGAGACCGGGGGCGGCTGGATGAAGCCGACGAGTGGTACCGCAAGTCCCTTGCCATTGAAGAAGAACTAGACAACCGGCCCGGCATGGCAAGCACCTACCACCAACTCGGCATCCTCGCCAAGGATCAGGGGCGACTGGATGAGGCAGACGGCTGGTACCGCAAATCCCTCGCCATCAAAGAAGAACTCGGTGACCGGCCCGGGATGGCGGGCACCTACCACCAGCTCGGCAACATCGCTCACCGTCGCAGGCGGCTGAACGAGGCAGACGGCTGGTACCGCAAATCCCTCGCCATCAGCCAAGAACTCGGCGACCGCCCTACCTTGGCGAGCACCTACCACCAGCTCGGCAACGCCGACTACCTCCGCGGGCGGCTGGATGAGGCAGACGGCTGGTATCGCAAGTCCCTCGCCATCAACGAAAAACTTCGTAACCGGCCCGGCATGGCGCTGTCTTACCACCAGTTCGGCATGACCGCCAAGCGTCGGGGTCGGCTGGACGAAGCCGACGGCTGGTACCGCAAATCCCTTGCCATAAGCAAGGAGCTCGGCGACCGGCCCGGCATGGCCGCCACCTACGTGCAGCTCGGCCTTGTCGCCGAGGCAAGAAGACAGCCCCGCCAGGCGCTGGATTGGAACATCCGGTGTGTGACAGTGTTCACCCAGTTCCCCCACCCGATGACCGGGACTGGGCCGAGCGCCCTCGCCCGGCTCACAGGCCAGCTCGGTATTACGGCCCTAGACCAAGCTTGGAGGCAGGTTACGGGCCAGCCGGTGCCGCAGGAAGTACGCGACTACATCGCCAGCCATCACACGAAGAATCCGGAGGGCAGCCATGACCAGCCCGGCAGCAGACGCGGCTCGTTCCGCCGCCGCCATCCTCGCGCCTGACCTCGGCCCGAACCTACCCGCCGAAGTCGAAGCCGTTCTTGCCGCTGACGAAGTCAAAACCGCTATCACCGCCCGCGACACCGGGCAGCGGCCGGACCAGTACCTTGACTTGGTCTCCCTCGCCGGCCTGATCGTGTCCATCGCTACCCTGGCCTGGACTATCTACAACGACCAGCGCAAGCACGCTCCCGAACCACCACCCACCGCAATCGCCCGGCAGATCCGCATCACCCTTCGCGACCAGGACACCCCTCTGCCCCCAGAAACCGGCCACATCACAGAAATAGTCGCCACCGAGATCATCCGCCACGCCAGCGGTTCCCGGCAGTAACACCATCACCGGGCGAAGATCCTGCCGCTAAGGGACAAGCTGAGGTATGCCCGCAGAACGCAGATGCCCTGTTCTGGTGCGATAACAATAGCCGCGCCGATGGATATCGAGTACCTCGTCCCGGCCTCGCTGCCACTGTCCGTGACGTGAGCCTTGGTACGGCCATGCACCAGATAATTCGCCGAGGCGGGCCGGGAGACAACGACAGCGTGGTGAAGCAGGGTCCCGACCGCGCGGTATGCGGCATCCGAGGTTCGCCATGAGTGTCCTCATGCGTCTATGGCGAACCACGAGTCGTTACACCCATGCCTCGTCATGACCCGATCGAACGGGACGCGCGTTACACAGCGTTACGTGCGCTCCTGCACATGCAGGCCAGCACTCAGCCGAGCACGCAGCCATCCTTTCCGATATGCCACCAGGCTTGCATGAATCGGCCGCAAGAGCTGCAGACAAGGCCGCCCACAGCACCGCTGAGATCGTCAGTCCAGTTCATGGTGTGGAGATAGGACATTCTGGAAACGCAGCACCAGATCCTGCAGCGACACGCTTTCTGTTTTCCGCTTTGCCTGACATCGCTGCACAGCCTCTAGGGTGCCCCGGCTTCGCGCCAGCCCGATGTTGGACTGTATCAACAATGTGGCGCTCGTCACACTTAGAGCTGCCGCGCATCGGCGAACTGCGACACTCGGGCACCTGCGACAACGAGAACGATCACATAATGGCGGCACGATCTCGGCCGAGTCGATCGACCACGTGATCGGGCAGAAACCGGTCGACCCGGCAGCTGCCGCTGCGCTGCGCTCGCTGCACGATCGCCACGGCCTGCGCCTCATCCTGGCTAGCAATACGATGCCATGCGAGACTCGCTGGCCCGCCCTCCAGCAAGCCGGGATCGACAGTCTCTTCAGCGTCGCTTTGCTCTCCTATGTCCTCGGAGTCCGGAAGCCGGAACCGCTGTTTTACCGGCTGGTCGTCGCCGCCGCCGAGTCATCGCCCGGCCAGGTGATGTTCGTCGGTGACAACCTCGCATGTGACGTGGCCGAACCGATCACTCACGGCATGCGCGCCGCGCTCGTCCGCCCGCACGGGCTCCGGCCCGGCGAGGAACTACCGAACGGCGCGATACTTATCCGCCACGTCAGCGAGCTGCCCGGCCGATTGGAGGAGCTGTGATCCTCACTGCCGCCACCTGGAACCTGCGAAGCGGCGGGATCGACAACGGCAGCGACACGCGGCTGCGGCGCCAGCTCACCCTCCTCTCCGGCCTGAACCTGGACGTGGCAGCCTTCCAGGAATGCAAGCACTGGGCCGATGACGACTCGGCGCTGCTGCACCTGGCCGAGGAGCAGCTCGGCATGACGGGCTTCCTGGCCGAGTCTGCCCACCACGGGTGCCACCTGGCCGTGTTCGTCAGAGAATCGGCGGGGCTCCAGGTGATCGACCCGCGCCATGAACGCGGGCACCCGTACTGGCATGCCGTCGCCCGTGTGCTCGTTCAGGCCGAGGGCCTGCCCGAGCCGCTGTACCTGGCCAGCCTCCACTTCGCCCCCAGCTCCCCGGTCATCCGACTCGCCGAAGCCGAGGCGTTCGAGCTGATCGCCGAGGCCGGGCCGCTGATCGCGATGGGCGACATCAACGCGATGCCCCTGCATGACCCCGATCCGCCGCCTTCGACCCGGCACCCGGGGCACGTGCAGCGCAAACTCGACCGCAGCGCCGCCCAGGCGCTGGAAGACAATGGGCTGCTGGACGTCGGCGCGCTGTGCGCAGACCCGACACCGACTGTCGGCCACGAACCCGGCGGCCTGAAATACCGCTGCGACAGGTGCTACACCAACCTGCCTCCGGGTGCGATCATCAGCCATCAGGTGATCACCTGCGCCGACCCTGACTCCGATCACGATCCTGTCATCTGCGTCTTCGACCTGGCGCATGCCGCTTCGCGGTAACCGGCCCTGGCCGTGGCCGGCCGTCCGCCGCTGGCCCAGCGGAATGACCGGGCGGAGCGTTCCGCGCCCCGCCCGCCTCGCGAGAAGCCGGATTGCGGGTGATGGGCGCACCGGGGAGGGCCGGAATGCGGAATGGGCGCAGATTCCGGATTCCGGCCCTCCGTTCCGCGTCTTTCCGTAGTTCTGGTCTGCTACGCAGCACGTCATGCAGGGCGTGCGACTGGGAAGCTGATGGCGCTGTGGGCGGGCGCTTCTAGCGGCCGGCCACCGAGTGTCATCGCGGCGCAGGCGACGGGTCCGTGCAAGGTGGCCGACGCGATCGTCGTGAGCATTGCGGTGCAGCGATGGCCGCAGCAGGGAGCGGTGTGGCGTGAGCCCGATCCCGGCCGTTTTTCGGCGGGTGCCGCCGAAAACCACGCGGGGCCGCAGCGAGCCCGTGCCGCCGCCCGCGTACTGCGGGGCGCTCAGCGAGCCCAGCCGCGCGGTCGGTTGCCCTTCAGCCGGCACTGCTTCTTGCCACCGCCGTTGGCCCTGGCCGCGGGTCTTCGCGGCGTGCCTGCCCTGCCGGCGCCAGGTTGCGGGAACCGTATTCTGACACGTGCCGCGTGGTGCCATTTTACTGCCGGTGATGGCCGGCGTTGCCTGGTGTGGAAATAGCGCTGTCTATGTTGGTGCATTTTGCGGCAGCGAGGAAGGAAGTTGCCGGGCGCCTTTCCAGGGTTGCGCTGAGACCTGGGTACCGGGCGAAGCAAGATGTGCGTAAAACAGCTTTATGTTTTGACCGTGCGCGGTCCATACATAAACTGATCCCAGTACCCCGGCCCCGCCCGAAATTCCCAGTGGGATATTGCACCGAACGGCGCGGCAGGCTGGCGCGGAACTGAAAGCAGCCAGAGGAGTGTGGCATGGCTAGCATCATCGATGACAAGGCGGCCCGCGGTGAGCCGCAGGGGTCACGCCGCCCGCGGCAGCAAGCCAGGCGCGATCATCGCGTGGGGTTCTCGCTGACCGGCGAGGAGTACGCGCTGCTGGAAGCCGCGGCCGGCAGAGCCGGGCGCGCCACGGCAGCGTATGCCGCCGAGGCGGCACTGACCGCTGCGCAGGGCAGGTCAATGGAGCAGGACACCCTGCTCCATGAACTGCTCAGGGAGCTTATCCGCGCGTCCGGGCTGGTGCGCAGGATCGGCGTGAACCTTAACCAGGCGGTAGCGAAGCTGAATGCGACCGGTCAGCGTTCTGGTGATCTCGCCCCATACGCCGCGGAGAGCTTCCGCCGCGCGGAACGCATCGACGGGGTCGCGGAAGAAATCCGGAGGGCTATCCGGTGACATGCGGAATGCATTCCGCCGCGCCGGGATGCATTCCGCAAGCGCGGAATGCTTTCCGGCTGGCTCGCGGAATGCATTCCGCTCATGCGGGAGGGCACGCGGCAGGGTACCGGAAGGCGTGGCGGTGATCGGGAAGATCAGCGCGCCGCGCGGGGAGCGCGTCGAGCCGCTCATCTACTACTTGTACGGTCCCGGGCGGCGGGAGGAGCATACCGACCCGCACATCGTCGCGGGCTGGCGGCACCCGGCCGAACTGGAGCCGCCGCTGCGTGAGGACGGCAGGCGGGATTTCCGGCGGCTGTTCGGGCTGCTCAACCAGCCGCACGCCGCGATGGGCACGTGGGGATTCGCCCGGCCGGTGTGGCACTGCTCGATGCGCGCCGCGCCGGAGGACAAGACGCTGTCGGACGATGAGTGGGCGCAGATCGCGTGCGACGTGATGCACCGCACCGGGCTGGCCCCGTTCGGCGAGGAAGACGACGCTGTCCGCTGGGTGGCGATCCGGCACGGCGAGGACCATATTCACCTGGTCGCGATGCTAGCCCGGCAGGACGGGCGCCGTCCCCGGCTGAGCAATGAGCGGTACCGGGTCCGGGATGCCTGCCTGGCTGCGGAGCAGCGGTACGGGCTGCGGTCGACCGCGCCCGGCGACCGGACGGCCGCCGGCTGCCCGTCGCGGGCCGAATCGGAGAAGGCGGCCCGGCGCGGCCTGGAGGAAGCGCCGCGGGTCACGCTGCGGCGGCAGGTCAGCACCGCCGCCGCAGCCGCCGGCAGCGAGCAGGACTTCTTCGCCCGGCTCCGGCAGTCCGGCCTGCTCGTCCGCACCCGCCACAGCACCCGCGACCCCGCCCAGCTCACCGGGTACGCCGTCGCCCTTCCCGGCGACACCACCAAGACCGGGGACCCGGTCTGGTACGGCGGCGGGAAACTCGCCGCGGACCTGACCCTGCCCAAGCTGCGTCGCCGCTGGCCCAAGCCCGGCAGCGATGACCGTTTCACCGCCGCGGAGCGAAGCGCGGCCTGGGATCACGTGGCGCAGATCGTGGACCATGCCTCAGCTCACATCCGGGGCCTGCTCGCCGGGGACGATCCGGGCGCCGCTGCTGACGCCGCGTGGGCGACGTCGGACACGCTGCACGCCGCCGCTGCGGCGCTGGGCAGCCGGATTCTGCGGCAGGCCGCCGACGCCTACGACCGCGCGGCACGGGCACCGTACGGGCGTACCCCCGTGCCCACCCCGGCCGGGGACGGGCTGCGCCGGGCCGCCCGGCTGCTGTCGGCCTACGGGTACATCACCAGCGACCCGTCGTTCCGGCCGCTGGTGCTGATCATCCGGCTGGCCGTGCTCGCCGAGGCGGTCGCCGACCTGCGGCAGAGCCAGCAGCACGCCGCCCAGGCCGCCGGCGCGCTGAACGCCGCCCAGCAGCTCCGCACCGCCAGGGGAATCTACGCCGCACCCGCCTCAGCAGGCAGGCAACCCGCGAAGTCGGCCGCCACCCTGGCGGGTGCCGGATTCCCGGCGCCGCCCGCACCGGACCCGGCTACGCCGTCCGCCCCGGCACCGCCGCGGCCCAGGCCACCAGCGCCACCCGGACCCGGGCAGCAGCCACGACGCCAGTGAACAACGATCTCGAAGGAGCAAGTGATGGACGCCTCTGATGTCTACCCCGACCTGTTCGGTGACGCGCTGAGCTACTCGTCACAGCGCATGGCCCAGCTCGCGTCGCTGGTCACCGCCGCAGCCACGGTCGAGGCCCGCCGCAAGGCGCGGCGGAACGCCGCGAAGACCATCCGCAGCGAGCGGGAGCTGCGGGAGCTGCAAGATCAGGAACGCGCCGCTTATGAGCTGGCGCGGGCGGGCTGGGCGCCGGCCCGCGATCCGCGGTTCCTGGCTCAGGCTGACCTGCTCCAGGCGGCCCGCGTGTGGAGCGCGGCAGCGGCCTACGCCGACGCCGACCCCGAAGCCGCTGATGCTGTCCGCACGTGCGAGCAGCGGCTGCGTGTCCTGCACCCGTACGCGATGGCCTGGTACGACCGGCTCCGCAGCGACGGGGCCGCACCGCTCGACGCGATGCGTGAGGCACTGCCTTTGTTCGACCGCGCCCCGCACGCCCGTCCCGGCGACCCCGCCGTCGAGCGGCGCGGCCTGGCTGCCCCGGACGGTCCTGGCGCCGCATCCTGGGACAGCGTGGACGACTCCGCGGTGGCCGAGGCCGCTGCGGACTCCCTCGCTTCCGGGCAGGCTGAGCGGCGCGGTCAGCAGATCGTGCGGGAACTGCAGGCCCGCGCTCTGGCTGAGCGCGGGTACGCGCTGACCCCGGACGAACTGGTGACGACCCTGGGCGCCACTACCACGCTGCCCGGCGATGTCATCGCCCGGCTTGCCCGCGCGGACAGCCAGGACCGCGTGGCGTGGGGTGCCGAGCGGACCCGCGCCGATGATCTCGGCAGCGCCTCGGCTGCCTCCGTCCCCGGCGGCGTCGCGCACGGCGAGTACCTCATCGCGGCGTCGCAGGACCGGCTGACGGCGGACACGGCAGCAGCCCATGCCGCTGGCGACCGCAGCGCGACCCGGCTGGCAGCCGAGAGCTTCCCGTGCACCGCCGCCGACGCGGTCACCGCGACGGCCACAGGCACCATCCAGGCAGCACCATCCGCCGCCCGGACGAACACGACCGTGCAGATCCGCCGGCCCGGCCGATCGGCATGAGACAGTAAGAGTAAGGAAGGAGGGACATGAACACACTTGCCCACAGCGGAATCTTCTGGGTCGGTCTGATCACCGGGCTCGTGCTGATCTACTTCCTGCCCACCATGATCGGGATCATCCGCAAGGTCGAGAGCCTGGGCCTGCTCATCTTCCTGAACGTGCTGCCGACCGGCGTCGGATGGTTCGCCGCGATGGTGATGGCGTTCATGCTGCCCCGCCGCGACCCGCCGCTGGCCTACAGGCTCAGCCAGTACCCTCCGCAGTATCAGCGGGTGCTGTGAGGCATCCTTCTGCCGGCAAGCAGTTTCGCTTCCGCTGTATGTGCTGGGCTACATGAACGCAAGCAGACGCTAGCGGCGCCGCTTCGGTACACGAGTAGCCTCCATCAGGATCGTTACCGCGAGCAGCCTGTCAAGGTTGTCACGCGCCTCGGCGTGAGCGGGGTTAAGGCGGATGGCTTCGCGGTAGGCGGCCTCTGCTTCCGGGCGCCGATTCACGATCGCGAACAAGTACCCAAGGTCGTTATGCGCGTCGGCGTTGCCTGGGTCGAGGCGGATGGCTTCGCGGTAGGCGGCTTCGGCGTCTGCGTAGCGGTACTCGCTGAAAAGGCGGTTGCCTGCGTCTCTGTACTGTTGCGCCTTGGCGGCGGATGCGGCCTGGCGCGCTGCAGCGTCGGGCTGGCGGGCGGCGTCGGCGAGCGCGTCCCGGACGGCCTCGGGGCCGGGGCGGCGGGCTGGGTCCTTGGCCAGGAGCGCTCCGAGCAGGTCGCGCAGCGGGCCGGCGTGCTGCGGCGGGGCCGGGGGGCGCGTCAGGATGGCGGCCATCAGCGCGGTCAGGGTAGCCCCGTCGTATGGCGGTGTGCCCTCCACGGCGGTGTACAGGGTGGCGCCGAGCGCCCACATATCCGCGGCACCGTCGGCTCCCGTGCCCTCCAGCTGCTCCGGCGCCATGTAGTGGGGCGTGCCGATCATCATCCCGGTGCCGGTGAGCCTGGTGGTCGCGTCGAGGATCCGGGCGATGCCGAAGTCGGCGACGATGGCGCGCCGGCCAGACAGCAGGATGTTGTCCGGCTTGAGGTCGCGGTGCACGATCCCGGCGGCGTGCGCGTGGCCCAGCGCGTCCGCGACCTGCCCGCCGATGTCGGCCACGCGCTGCCAGGGCAGGCGCTTGTGCTGGCTGATCTCGGCGCGCAGGGACGGGCCGGCGACGAATTCCATTACGATCCACGGCGCGCCGTCGTGTTCGACCACGTCGTGGATCGTGATGACGCTGGGATGGGCCAGCCGGGCCGCCGCCCGGGCCTCCCGTAGCGCTCGGGCAACCAGCCCTGCACGATCCGCGGCCTGCTGTGGCGGCAGCAGGAGTTCCTTAACCGCCACGACCCGGTCCAGGAACTGATCGTGCCCGCGCCACACCCGCCCGAGGCCGCCTTGCCCGACCGGCTCGCCCAGGACGTACCGGCCGCCCACCAAAATCCCTGCCTCGCCAGGCATACAGGAGATTTTAGAGGAACAACTCGCGAGGGTGAGAAGAAATGGCATGCGCCCGGTTGTGAGGGTATGGCGCTCGATCTCACTGGACGTGCGCATTGGCGGCCCTACAGCAATGCGGGAGTCCTGCGGGCCGGTCGGCTGTCTGCCGGCCGACAGCCGCGCATTAACCCGCCCGGCCGGACGATGACCCCTGGTGGTGTACTCCACGAGGGTGCTGGGTTCATCGGCGGGATCGGGATGATCCGTGAGCGTGCGTCAGGCGGTTGCCGTGAGCTGGCGGCCGGGGTAGCGCATGCTCATCCCCGTGGCGGATGGTCGTGGGCGGATGCGGGAAGCTGCTCGCGGCGAGCTGGGGCGCCCCGCGCACTACGCGGCTGCCGGATCGGGCGGCGCCGCGGGTGACCGCGTTGGCGACCTCTGCCAGGACATCGGAATAGTCGGTGAAGCCGAGTCGTTCGGCGACCCGCATGGTCTGGTATGCGGCGTCGGCGGGCAGGACGCGTGCGATCTCAGGGAGTTCGGGGTTCGCGACGGGCCGCATATGCTCATCGACCGTGGCCAGTTCCCGGCTGCCGGTGATCTGCCTGATCGTCTCGGCGGTCCCGGCGGGGAGCAGTCCGGCGATGACTGCGGCTGTGCTGCGCATGGCCAGCAGCGGTCCTTCGGCGTCTTGCAGCCGCCGTTCCCATGGGGCAAGGTGGGCGTCGATGACGACGGCGGACAGCGGCTGCACCTGGTCCCGGAGAATCGTCTGCAGAGCCTCCGGGCCTCCGGTTTGCAGGGTCTCAGCGGGGTCTTTGCCGGGCAGGACCGCTGATTGCAGCCGGCTGCTGACCGTGCGGAGGATGCCGTAGGAGCGGACGGCGGCCTTGCGGCCGGCCTGGTCGTCGTCGAACGCGACGAGCACCCCGCTGCTGCCGAGGTCGGCCGCCTGCGCGAGAACGGCGGCTTGCTTGCTGGTCAGGGCAGTGCCGCAGGGTGCCAGGCCCACGTGGCGGCCGGGATCTGCCATGGTGACGGCGATGGCGTCGAAGGGGCCTTCCACGATGACCGGTGTTGCGCCGCGGGCGAGCAGGTCGCGCGCCTGGTGGAGGCCGAACAGCAGGGTGCCCTTCTGGTAGCTGCTGGTCTCGGGACTGTTCAGGTACTTCGGGACCTCCGGGCCGGCTCCGGGGCGGGCGCGGCCGAGGAACCCTGCGATGTTCCCGCGCTCATCATGGACCGGGAGCATGACCCGGTCCCGGAAGTGGTCGATGAGCGTGCCGCGGGAGGAGATGCGGGCGAGCCCGGCTGCCTGGATCGCGTCGTCGTCGTGGCCGAGGGCGCGGAGGTGGCCGGTGAGCGTGGTCCATCCGCCGGGGGCGTATCCGATGCGCCACTGGCGCATCACGTCGTCGCTGATGCCGCGGTCGGCGAGGTAGGCAGGCACCCAGCTCCGGGCGAGCTGGCCGTCGTAGAACTGCATGGCGTCGTCCAGGACACCAGCGATCCGCGGGTCGGGCTCCGGAGCTGATGGCGATGCGTTGACCTGGGCTGCGGCGGGCTGCGGCTCGTGTTCGTCATGGCGTGCTGCCGCTGCTGCTTGGGCTTCCGGCCGTGCGGCCAGGCGGTCGCCGGCCAGGTGATGGTCCAGCAGGCGGCTGATTTTCGCGGCGGCTGCGGCGGCTCGCTCTCCGGCGGTCAAGATGGCGGCTGCGGGCTGGGCGCGCGGATCGGTGCCCGCCCACGTCTGCGGGCTGGAGAAGGCGTGCTCGACCTGGACGCCGTACCGGGTGCAGATGATGAACGCTACGGAGTCGGCTTCGGCTTTCCGGATGCCGTGGCAGCCGGAGGTCGTGGTGCCCGGCGGGTAGGTGATCGTGTTGTGCACGAGGACGTGGCCGAGCTGATGGGCCAGCGCCCAGGCAGCCTGCCCGCTGCTAAGGCTAGGCGGGATGCGGATGCGCCGGGCGGCCCAGAACGTGGTGCCGTCACCGGGGCTGCCGTCCTCCTGCTCGACCGCGAAGCCCTCCCTGCGGGCCAGCCAGCACAGGCAGTCCCACAGGCCGGGCGGCGCCTCCCCCGCCGGCGCGGGGAAGGCGGACGGGAGCGGGACGGGCTGACCGGTGGTCTGGGACAGATCCCAGACGTAGGCGACACGCCGGGCGTCACGCCAGCCATGATCCTGGGCCGCCTCTTCGCCGCCGCGGCGGCCTGGTTCCCGCCGCTGGCGCATGCCGGAGAAGATCTCGATGCCCTTCTCATCGCGGTTGACCTGCCGTCCGGCTGCGCGCCACGCCTCGTATCCCCTGACCAAGGTGGGGGCCGGTATCCGGGAGGAGATCAGCAGGACGTTCGCCCAGGTCTCGCCGTGCAGCCGGGCGGCTGCCCGCAGGTGCCTGGCCCAGTCCTCCGCGGAGCGGATCTGCCCGGCTGTTTCATACAGGCGGGTGCGCAGTGCGGTGATCCGCTGCTCGCGGTCCTCGTCCTGGCCGGGCCGGCCTGCGGGTGCTGGCCTTCTGGTCCGGGCCATTACCGGCCGCCGTCAGCTCGCGGGTCCGGCTCGTCGTCCTGGCCTGCCTCCAGGCCGCTGACGGCTGCCAGCCAGCGGAGCCGGTTGTTCGCGACTTTGTGACCTTCGCTGCGCAGTTTCTCGGCCAGCGCGATCTGGCTCAGGCGCGTGCCGGCGTGCCTGCTGTCGGCAACGATGCGCCTGGCCGCTGCGACGAGCTCGGTGTCACGGTCGCCGGGGTCCAGATCGTCCTGCTGGCTCGTTCCCGGTTCGGCCGCGGCAGCCGTGACGGCACGGGGCGGCGGGCCTCCGTCGAGGCTGGCGATATGCGTACTGCCGTCCCCGGCGGTCTCTGCGGAGGTTGCGTCCCGCGCGACAGGGTGCGCGGGTCCGGGTGCCGGTGCCGTGGCGGGCGTGGCGGAGATGAGGCTGGCGATGGCTGCGTGAGCAGCGTCGGCGGTGCCGTAGTCCAGCCGGGCGAGCGTTACCGTCTGGGTCATCACCTGGACCTGGCGGAGCACCGCGAAAGCGATCAGCGGCTCGGTGAACCCGGCGCGGATCAGCGCGGCGTGGGCGCGGCGCTCGGCCCGCCGGATACGGCGCGCGGTGAGCTTGCCAGGGCCGGCTGGCCGCTGGTCAGCGCGGAGCAGCGTGCGGAGGTGATACAGCCGCCTGGCGGCGGCGTCGATCCGGACCCGGCTGGTGGCTTCCTCCGCCGATACCTGCTGGTCGCCGACCATGCAGAGCTGGATCCGGAAGCGCTCGGCCGGGCGCAGCCACCGCAGCGCGCCGAGCGTGCGGTCTGCCCGGTTCGCTGTGCGCTGCCGCATTTCCCGCAGGCAGAACTCGAACAGCAGCGCGGCGATCACGGGCATGAGCCCGAACGCCTCGGGCGCGGCCGGGCGGCGGGGGGCGTGCGTCCAGTTGAAGAAGCTGCTGGCGGCGACGAGGCCCCACACGGCCAGCCGGGGCGCCAGGCCGGGCTCGGCCCGCGCGGCCCGGCGCACCAGCAGCACTGCGCAGACTCCTGCCGCGCCATCCAGCGCGAAGAACAGCAGGTAAGGCCAGGGGCCGCGCAGTGCCATGTTCGAGCGGGCGAAACCGACCAGGCCCTGCGCGGAGATGCCGGCCGCCGTCGACGCGAACCCGCCGAGCAGCACGTACTGGGCAACAGATGCTGCTGTCTCCCGTGCGCGCGAGTGCTGGCCCGTCACGCGTCAGCCTCTCAGCAGGGCATACGCCCGGGGCATGTCCGGCGGCGGCTGCGCCGTGCAGATCCGCCGGGAGGGCCGGTGCCGTCCCGGGCTGCGCTGCCGGGCTTGCTTCCGTCGCGGGCCGCCGCAGCCGCGGGCGCTGCCGCCTGCCGTCACCATCCACCACCTTCAAGTTGACCGGTTCTGCTGCTGAGATCAACTCAGGTTGATTCCAATATAGGTCCCCGAAACGCGGAACTGTCAACTTGAGTACGAGACAAGGAGCGGCAGCGTTTGATATAAGATGATGTGTAGTGCGGTCCAGGGAGGTGCAGTGATGCCGGGTGAGGCAGCGGGTAGCGCAGAGAGCACGCCCGTCCTGCACACGCTGGCGGACAAGGTGAACTGGCTGATCGACCAGGCGCACCCGGCCGGCCGGGGTCCTTACACCAACAACGAGGTGGCCGACCTGATCAAGAAGACCACTGGCGAGGAGATCTCGTACACCCAGATCTGGAAACTGCGCAACGGGCAGGCGCAGAATCCGCAGATGCGGCTGATCGAGGCGATGGCCAAGACCTTCGGCGTGCCGGCCGCCTTCTTCTTCCCGGAGTTCGATGAGAAGCAGGCCGGCCTGCTGCAACAGCAGGTGGAACTGCTGGCCATGATCCGTGACGCCGATATCGACGCCCTCGAACTCCGCACGATCCTCGGGCTGAGCCCGCAGGCCCGCAAGGCGATCACTGACCTCATCGCCGTGACCGTCGGCGAGGATGCCCGGCGCCGGGCCGGCCAGGATGAAGCTGACTGAACCATCCGCCGCTAGGGCTCGTATACATAGGTGACGGCGTAGCCGTCTCGCCCGCAGGGAAGCCCTGGAGTCCTGCTGCGGCTGCTATTCCCTGGTGGCGGGTCCACCGAGCGTGTTGAGGTGAGCAGTGCTTGGCGCAGGCGGGAAGGGACGGCATGCCGCTCTCGTCCGGGAGCTTGACATCCCGGCGCCCTTTGACCTCTGTGAGTTCGTGGCCGGCCTGGAACGGCAGCGGCACCGGCCGATCCGGCTGTCCCCGTTCAGCTCAGGCCCCGGCGTTCCGTGCGGCCTGTGGATCGGCACCGCCGACGCCGACTACATCTATCACGAGCAAGGGACGACGCCCTACCACCAGACACATATCGCCCTGCACGAGCTGGCGCACATGCTGCTGGACCACCGCGGCGCCACCCAGGTCTGGGAAAAACTGGTCGGCCTGCTGGTACCCGATATCGATCCGCAGCTCGTCCAGCTGATCCTCGGCCGGAGCATGTACACCACGCAAGAGGAGCAGGACGCTGAGACGCTCGCCTCACTCATCCATGAGCAGTCCGGTGACCAGCCGCAGCCGCTGCCTCCTGCCGGGCCGCAGACGGGTGCTTTCGTCAAACGCCTCCAGCAGGCATGGGGCGGCGGAGAGTGACCTGACGGTCAGCTCTGCTGATCTTCCGGCCGGTTCCGCCGCGCCGCCCGTCCTGCGATGCGCGCCACGACGGGCGAAGCACCGGAATGCACGGGCGACCAGGATCAGCCTGGCCGCCTCGGCGCGCAGGTCGTTATCCGGCAGCATGCTGCTGACCTTGCCGGGCGTCCCGCAGGGACGGGGCGGCTGCCCGTCGCGGTGGGCGGCCAGCGCGGTGACGATGACCGCCGCTTCGGCTACCGCGACCGCCTCGCCCGCGTCCAGCCCGGCACGGCGCGCGGCTGTCTCGGCGCAGCCGGGGACCTCCGGCGGCGAATACGCCCGCAGCGCCAGCTCCGCATCCCGGATCTCGATCACGCGCCGGTCCACGCGGTACCGGATATTCAGCCGCATCCCGGGCGGACGAGGCAGCGTGACCTCGGGGATAACCTGCCGCAGCGCGGCCCACAGCGGGCGCAGCCGCCAGTAGGCGGACCACAGCCACGCCTGCCGCGCCAGGCGGGCCAGCGGCGGATACCAGGCGGAGGCCGTTGTCCCCGCGACGATCGAGATCACGGCCACTGCCTGAGCTGCCGCGATGGCCGTCGCCGCGCGCCCGGCTTCCTCGTCACCCTCGGCGTAGCTGCCGATCATGGCGGCCCTGGCCAGTATCAGGGCAAACTCAGCCGCTGCACCTGCCGCCACTGCGCGCAGGCCCCAGCGGATATGCCAGACCCGCACCCGGCGGGAGAACCGCCACGCGATGACGGTGATCCGTCCCTCAGCCGGACAGCAGCACGCGCCCAGCAAGCCCTGGCTGGCCAGGGCGGGGATGCCCCACGCATCAGGAGCCGGGCCGACCGCCCAGGCCCGCGGCATCCCGGCCAGGATCAGTCCTCCGGCAGCGGCTGCCGCGAGCGGCACCGCCACCAGCGCGAGCGGGCGGGCGGTCTGGCCGGTGACGGCAGCGAGCACGCCCAGGAAGGTCCAGGTGGCCAGCAGCCCCAGTGACACCAGGAGCCACGCGATAAACGGGTGAGCGGGCCCGGCCCACATCAGCTCCGGCCAGACCGCGGCGATCCCCATCGTGGCGGCTGCGGATGCCATGCACAGCAAAGACGCCACTACCAGGGCTGACCTGTCGCGCCGCAGCCGGGCCGCCGTGTACCCGGCCCACACCAGGGCCAGAACTGCAGCGGTCAAGTACAGGCCGGTCATCACGTGCTGAACCCCCGAACAGGAATAGACCCCTTGATGTTGATATCGGGCAACTGGCGCACCGCGAGGTCGTGAGGCGTCGGCAGGCCGTGGCCCTCCTTATGGTCCGCTTTGCGGATATGCGCTTCACCTACGGGACCGGGCAGCGGTTCGGTTCGCTCGGAAACAGTTTTTCCCCGGGACGGATGGCCCCGCATACTGAAAACAGGGGACGAAACCTGAATGAACGATCGGCAGCTGAATCACGCAGAACTCGGCGGAGGCGGGGTGAGCCGTGTCGTGGACCGACAGCGGGGCACCCACCGGTCCTCATGAGATAAACCTGGTCGCCAGGATCGCCGCGCGCAACGACGACGATGCGGCACGAAGGCTCTACCGCAAGTACCGCATGGAGCTGTTCAGATTCGGCGTCCATGTGCTCAACGACCACGGGCTAGCCGAAGAGATGGTGCAAGAGACCTTCATCAAGTTCTGCCAGCGGGCCGGGAGCTATGACGCCGCCCGCGGCCCGGTGCGGGCCTGGCTGTTCACGATGGCCCGCTCGGCCGCCATCGACATAGCCCGGCGCCCCTCATCCCGGCCGTTGCTCCCGGTCGAGGACTTCCAGCTGCCACCCCAGTACGACACCGTCGACGAAGCCCTCACGGTCCTCACGGTGGACCAGGCCCTGGACAAGCTGCCCTCGATCTACGGCGACGTGATGCGCCTGGTCCGGGATGACCTGACCCAGTCCGAGATCGCCGAGCGCCTGGGCATCCCGGTCGGCACCGTCAAGTCCCGGACGGCTAAGGCCGCCGACACGTTGCGGGCCGAGCTGGCCAGCCTGCGAGGGGGCGAGGATGCCTTCTGAGCGGGACATCGAGCTGGCCCATCCCGAGGCCTTCGACTTCGTATTCGGCAACCTGCCCCAGGCCCAGCGGGCCGAGTTCAACCGCCATCTGGGCGGATGCCGCTACTGCCAGGTCGTCGTCGAGAAATACAGTGACATCGGCCGGATCATCAGCAGCCTTCCGCCGCATGTCGAGCCGCCAGCGGGCCTCGAAGACCGGACGGTCGCCGCGATGGTTGCTGCCCTGGCCGACCAGCGCGCCACGACTGATCCCCGGACTGACGCCGAGGACCAGGCCGCCACCCGGGCCTACCCGGTGCCCGGGCGCCAGCCTCCGGCTGAGCCCGAGACCCGGGTCCAGCTGGTTCCCCCGCTCCGGGCTCCGGCCGAGGACGAGGCCCCGGTCCGCCAATCGCCCGCCGGCCGGCAAGCACCGACCGGGCCGGAGGCGCGGCCGGCAGTCACGCCCCTGCCGGTGTGGCGGCGCTACCCTCGCCGCCTGGCCGCCATAGCCGCCGTCGCCGCTGCCATCATCGCCGCAGCCATTGTTGTTCCGCTCGGCCTCGGCCGGGGACCGGCCGAGGTAACCGTGGTCATCCCGCTCCGTGCCACCGCTGCGGCCAAGGTCCTCGGCGTCGGCGACGCCACCGGGCGAGCAACGGCCCGCCAGACTGGCGAAAGCTGGACCTTCGAGCTGACCGTGCACGGCCTCAAGCCACTTCCCGGCAACGACGTTTATGTGTGCTGGTGGGCCGCCCCCGGCAGCACCAGCCTCCACCCGCAGGTGACCACCGGCGGCTCGTTCGTCGTGGGCAGCTCCGGATCGGCCACCCTCACGATGACGACCGGAGTCGACCCCCGGCAGTTCCGCACGATGGAGATCACCGCCGAGCCGCCGGGCAGCGGCGCCTTGCACGGCGCCGTCCTTCTCACTGGCCAGGCGCTCTGACCGCCGCCCGCCAGTATGAGCGCATTGCCGTGGCTGGTGGCCCGCCTGCAACTTCGTTGCTGGAGTTATCCCAGGTGCTGCCGCAGTCGCACGGCAGCTTTACAGGCTGGGTCGGGGACCCCGGGCGGGAAGTCCTGGCGGTCGGGGTGCGGGTGATCCGTCCGGTGCTGGTGCTGCCAGCGGGTTGGTTTCGGGGAAGTCGCGGCGCGCGGCTTCGACGGGTTCCTGCGACCGCCCGTGATGGGTGAGCACGACGACGGAGGAGCCGGGCATCATCCCGGCCATCGCCGCGGCGTCGTGCATGGCTGCGGCGGCTAGCCAGTCGGGGTCGTCCGGGTTCTGGAGCGTCCTGGCTGCCCAGTCCGCGTCCCGGCGCGGCGGTGCTGCTTCGTGCTTGAGCTTCTCGCCGATCTCCCGGACTCGCTCGCGTGCGGCGGCGAGCTGGCTGGCCTGGGTGAAGGGCTTGTCCAGGTCGTCGCGGGCCCGGTCGGCTTCGGTGGTTAGCCGGTCGATGTCGGTGAGGGTCCGGGTCTTGAGGGATTCCAGGCCCGCGAGGCGGCCTTCGAGCCGGACGATGAGCTTGCCGGGGTCATGAGCCCGGATGTCGGCGGGTTCCATCCGCAGTTCGGCGCCGGGCGCGCCGTCGAGGGCGATGGTGACGCTGGCGGTGCCCAGGACACGTTCCGCGACGACGGTGACGTCGAAGCCTGCGAGCTGGCCTGGCCGCTCGCCGAGCTGCCTGTGACTGCTTTTCAGGAGCGCTTCGTGCAGTGCGGCGATGAGGTTCTTGAGCTGCTCGCCGGCGTCGTTCCGCTTGGTGAACCGGGCAGTGCCGAGGGTCATGGTGAACGCGTCCCCGCGGGTGTTGCGGCGGCGGCTGATCGCGGTGCCGATCTGGCCGGTGAGTGCCTCCAGTTCGGCGACGCGGCGGAGGTTCGCGGCGACTTTCTGGCGGAGCGCGTCGTGGTTGCGGAGCCAGGCACGTTCGGCGCGTTCCAGCCGGGTCAGCTCGGCGTCGGCTTCGGCCTTGTCCATGAGCAGCGGGTTCCCGGTGGCCAGGGCCTTGACCTCGCTGTAGGACAGGGCGGCGTCGCCGATGTCCTCGATCTCGCGGACGTCCAGGCGTCCCCGCATGACCTGGGCGATGAACCGGGCCTTGCGTTCGACGGTCTGCCACATGTAGCCGTCGAAGGAGCGTTCGGTAACGTAGCGGAGGATCTGGACTTCACCGTTGTGGTTGCCCTGGCGCAGGATGCGGCCCTCGCGCTGGGCGACGTCGGCGGGCCGCCACGGGCAGTCGAGATGGTGCAGGGCGATGGCGCGGAACTGGACGTTGGTCCCGACTCCCATTTTCTCGGTGCTGCCGATCAGGACGGCGACGGTCCCGGCGCGGCAGGCGGCGAACAGCTCGCCCTTGTCGCGGTCGGTTTTCGCGTCGTGCACGAACTTGATGGCGTCGCGGGGCATGCCGCGGGCGGTGAGCTGGTCGCGGAGTTCGTCGTAGACGTTCCAGTCGTCGCCGGGGGTGCCGATGTCGCAGAAGACCAGTTGCAGGCTGCCGCGGACGGGGGCGGCCTGCCCGTCCGGGCCGGGGTAGACGTCGTCGCGGTGGGCCTGCCACAGGTCCGCGATCCGCCCGGCTGCGGTGCCGATCTTGCCGGGGACGGTCATGGGCCGGCCCAGCAGCCGCAGGTCCAGGGCGGCCTTGCGGCCGTCCATGCAGACCTTGAGCATGTTGTCCTCTTCGGGCATCACCTCCCGCTTGCGGATCGCGTCGGCGCGGTCGCCGAGTTCTTCCATCACGTCGAGCTGGCCGTCGCTGGGCTGGCTGATGACGGTTTCCGGGGCGCGCTGGCCGTCGGCGGGCCGCCGGGCCAGGGCCGGGACGGGCAGCTTGAGGTCTTCGCCGGTCTTGATGTCGGCGGAGACGTGCCAGCGGCGGAGCATCTCCGGGACGTTGGTGAACCGGGCGAACCGGGTCTTCTGCCGGAAGCTGCTGCCGCCTTCGGGGGCCATCTCGATCTGGTCGACGGTTTCCCCGAAGGTGGCGGCCCAGGTGTCGAAGTCGGTGATCCCGGCGGATTCCAGCAGGTCAGGCCGCAGGTAGTGCTGCATGACGTACGCTTCGGTGATGCTGTTGGCAATCGGGGTCGCGGTGGCGAAGGTGACCACCCGCCTGCCGTTGCGCCCGGCCAGGTAGCTGATCTTCATGTCCAGGTCAGAGGCCCGCATCGACCCGTCGATCGCGGCGTCGGGGATGTTGGACGGGGTGCGCAGGTTCTTGTAGCCGTGCGCTTCGTCGATGAACAGGTAATCGATGCCGGTGGCCTCGAAGGTGATGCCGGGGTCCTTGGCGGAGTCCAGCTTCTTCTTGATGCGTTCCTCGGCGCGCAGCAGGGCGCCTTGCAGGCGCTTGACGCTCATCCCGTCCCTTTCCCTGGATGCCTGGATGAAGTCCTTCATCCGGTCCACTTCGGCGCCCAGGTACTCGCGCTGGGCGTCCGCGCTCATGGGGATCCGCTCGAACGCCGACCGGGACATGATGACGGCGTCCCAGTCGCCGGTGGCGCAGCGGGCGGTGAACTGGCGGCGTCGGCTGGCCTGGAGGTCTTCGCGTTGGGTGACCAGGACTTTGGCCTGGGGGTAGAGCTGGAGGAACTCGCGGCTGAACTGCTCCAGCATGTGGTTGGGGACCACGATGGCGGGCTTGTTGACCAGCTTGAGGCGGCGCAGTTCCATCGCGCCCATGGTCATCTCGGCGGTTTTCCCGGCGCCGACCTCGTGGAACAGCCCGACGGCGGGCTCGTGGATGATCCGGGCGACGGCGGCGACCTGGTGCGGGCGGGGCTCGAAGCTGAGCGCCAGTCCGGGCAGCGACAGCGACGCGTCGTCGTAGGAGCGCAGGACGACGTCGTTGAACAGCCGGTTGTAGACGGCGGCGAGTTTCCCGGCGCGGGCCGGGTCTTCCCAGGCCCAGTCGCGGAACCGCTCGGCCAGCTCGCCGGCTTTTTCCTGGGCGGCGAGGGTCTCGTCCATGTTCAGCACCCAGGACTCGTCCGCGATCTTGTCGCGGACCTCGATGCGGCGCTGCTCCAGGATCGCCTGGGCCAGGGATGTGGCGGGGTAGCGGCTGGTGCCCCAGGTGGAGGTGGCCAGGACCGTGTCCCGGTTGCCGCGGACGGTCCAGACCTGCCCGCCGGGATGCTCGACCCGCACGCCGGGGTCGGCGAGGATCTCGGCGAGGAAATCCCGGACGTGGGAAGCGTCGATCCAGGAGGCGCCGAGCCGGGCGTCGATCTCGGACGGCATCAGGTCGGGCGGGATGACCTTGCGCAGTTCCTCGGCGTTGACGTTGTAGCGGGGGTCGTCGGCGGCGGCCCGCTCGGCGGCCTCCAGCTTGTCGCGGACCTTGCCGGACAGGTATTCCGCGGCCGGGATGAGCCGGCCGGTCCCGGGGTCGTCGAAGGCGAGGGTGCCCAGCTCGCGGCGTGCGTCCTCCTCGTCGGTGCCGAGCAGCCGGGCGATGGCGTCCAGCCGGGCCTCGCCGAGGACGTCCAGGCAGATCGCCAGCGCGTCGGCGCCGTTGTCAGCGCCGAGGCGGGGGTTGCGGGGGGCGATGACACGGCCGGTGAAGATCGCGGCCTTGGCGGCGGTCTGGCTGACCGGGTCGAATTCCTCCAGCGCCTGCACGAGGGGGGCGAACGGGTCGGAGCGGAAGCCGCCCTGCGGCGGGCGGACGCGGGCCAGTTTCTCCCCGCCCGTGTCCGGGTCGGGGCGGCCGGTGGCCCGCCAGGAGAACCGGTTGACCGTGCCGTAGGCCCGCACGTAGTCGTCGTAGCGCCGGTTGAGGTCGCGGCGCAGGGCGTCCAGCTCGGGGGTGCTCTCCCGGGATGCCGCCTCGGCGTCCAGCAGGCCGGTGACCGCGTCGCGGAGCCCGAGCAGTGCGCGCAGCTCGGCTGCCTGGGTGCCGGGGACCGCGAACGGGACGGCATGTCCCTGGGCAACCTGGGTGAAGGTGCCGTCGCGGTGCGCTTCCAGGTAGCCGTCCGGGTGATCAGACCGCGTCCCGGTTTCCGCCGGGCGGGCCTGGTCCGGTGCGGCGGTCCAGGCCAGGCCGCGGGCCGGGGCGGCGTCGGCGATGCGGGCCAGGGCGCGGGCCAGGGCCGCGGTGGTGTCTCCTGACGCGGCGACGACCAGGTCCTCGGCGCTGTAGGCGCCGCGGGTGACGCGCATCTGTCCGAGCACGGCACCGGGGTTGGCGAGGAAGTACTCGTTGACCGGGATCTGGACGCCGTCGATCTCGGCGGTCCGGGTCTGCTCCCAGGCGGTGGGGTCCGGGTCGCGGCCGGGTTCGCGGCGGCGGAAGATCAGCAGGTCGGTGATGACCTTGGTGCCGGCGGCCTGCTGGTGCGCGCCGCTGGGCAGCCGGACGGCCCCGGCCAGGTCGGCCAGGGCGGCGATCTCGCGGCGGGCGGCGGGGTTGCGGGCATCCATGGTGTAGCGGCTGGTCACCACGGCGACCAGGCCGCCCGGCCGTACCAGGTGCAGGCTCTTGATGATGAAGTGGTTGTGGATGCTGTGCCCGCCGGGGTTGTGCCGCCCGTCGGTGAGGGCGAAATTGCCGAACGGGACGTTGCCGATGGCCAGGTCGAAGCTGTCTTCGGGGGCGCGGGTGTCGGCGAACGACTCGTTGGCGATGTCGGCGTCCGGGTAGAGCTTCGCGGCGATCGAGGCGGTGACGGGGTCCAGTTCCACGCCCGTGACCTGGACGCCGCGGGGTGCGAAGCCGATGAAGTTCCCGCTGCCGCACCCTGCTTCCAGGACCCGGCCCCCGGCGAAGCCGAGCTGCTGTACCCCTGTCCAGATGGCCTGGACGAGGGCGGCGTCGGTGTAGTGCGCGTTGAGGGTGTTGCGGGCGGCGGCCGACAGCTCCCCTGGTGTCGCCAGCCGGGACAGTTCCTCGCGTGCCCAGGCGAACTCGGGCTTGCCGTCGTCGAAGACGTCCGGGACCGCACCCCACCCGGACCACCGGGCCAGGGCAGACTGCTCCTCCGGTAGGGCCGGGCGGTCCTCCCGCTCGATCGCGCGCAGGGCGGCGAGCGCTGCGAGGTTCGCGCGGACGCGGGCGACGGAACCAGACGGGGCCAGGTCGTCCTGGCCCCGGGGCCGGAACCGCGGGGCGGCGGTTAGCTGCCCTGGATCCGTTCCTCCTGCTCGGCGTTGATCTCCGCCCACATCGGGTGGCTGCGGCCGATCACCAGGGGCCGCTGCGTGCTCGCCGGCGGCGGGTCGTTCTCCTCCGGGTCCTGGCTGGCGCCCGGCTCGGGCGGCGGCAGGATCTGCTGCGGCAGGACGATCTCCTCGGCCTGGCTGCGGGCCGCGGCCAGTCGGCCCGCCCTGGCCAGGTAGTCCTCCCCGGGCTGGCCGTCGCCCGCCAGCTCCGTCGTCAGCTCGTCGATCTGCCGGGCTGCTTCCTGCCCAATCTCCGAGAAGTAGCTGTCCGGGTCGCTGATCGCTGCGTACTGCTGCGGCAGCCACCGTGCCCAGTGGCTGCGGGCCATCGCGCCGTACCTGTTCACCCTCGTGTTCTCCTTCCTGTTCCTCTGCCAGTTTCAGCAGGTCCTCGAAGCTGAGCTGGCCTTCGACGTGCTTGAAGTAATCCCGGCGCCGTTTCGCTACCACCGCGGGCTCACCCCCGTCGTGAGTGCTGGGCAAGACCGGGACGGGGCCGCGGGTCCGCCTGGCCGGCGGTGGCCGCTACTGACGTCTAGAGGCATCGTAGGCATCCCCCTCCACAATGGTCAACTGAAATTGATAGATGATCTTTATTGATTTATATTGAGTTGATCTTGTCGGCGGGCGGGAGCGCGGCTTGCCAGGCACGGTCGACCTCTTCTCCTACCTGGGCGGGGTGCTGCCCGGCTGCGGGCGGCCCGTGCGGGCACGCGCGGGCGGGATCGCGGGCGGCCCGGAGGCCTGTGCCGCGGGCTTGGCGGCTGCCTGAAGCGCAGCGGCGGTCAGCCCGGCGGGGAAATCGGCTGCCGACAGCCGCGCGGCCTGCGCCATGATGACCGGCTCCGTGGCTGGTTCGGTACCGGGAGCGCTGAGCGTGGCCGTGGCCGCGCTGACGTGGGCGCAGCCGCTCAGCAGACTGCCGATGCCTTCGGCGAGCTGCTGTTTCGCCTGCTCGTCGCCTGTGGCCTGGGCGATGCCGTCAATGCAGACAGCCAGATCAGCGATCGCGTGATGCAGGCGCGGCAGAATGGCGCGGTGATCATCCTCGGTGAGTTCCCAGGGGAAGGGGTCGGCGGGGTCGGTGTAGCCGCGGAGTTCCTCAGCGGCGTCCGCGGCCATCCGCGCGAGCTGGCGGGCCGGATGGTCGGCCATCACGCCTCAGTTTCCTCAGCGCGGCCGGGAAGGCTCGCGTCAGCCGATGGCGTGGATGGGCGCGGGCTGATGTCCCACCAGTCGGGCGGCGGCTGCTCGCAGGTGGCCTGGCGGGGGTCGATGTGCTCATCTTCGGAGCACATCGCGAACGGCCCGGCCCTGCCGAGCAGGACCGGGAGCTGGTGGTCGAGGTGGTCTCGCAGCCAGGTGGCCATCCCGGTACCGGGCTGAAGGCGGAGCGCCTCCCAGGTATGCCACAGCGCGGTCAGCCGGGTGATCGCCTCGGCGTGCCGCCACCACTGTGCGCACCACCGGTACTCCCCGCCCAGCGGGCGGCGGAACATCGGCAGGAAGTGGCTGGTCACCCACTCTTCCACGCTGCTGTACACCGGCTGAGGTGCTGGCGTGCCGTCACCATTGGCGGATGGCCCGGTGCCGGGCTGGATGGTCATGACGGGATCTCCTCTCCGTACGGGACCGAGCGGGCCGCCGGGCGCGTGTGGCTGTGGTCATCCTGGGCGGCGCGCTGCATAGCGGCCTCGGCCCGGCCGATGGCCGCGGTGATCTGGGCGGCCTGCGGGCCGGAGTACCACGGCCGCAGGCCGATCAGCGCGGGCCGGGCGCCGGTCGCCAGAAGCAGCGCCGAGCCCGGCGCCAGGGCGCGGATGTCGGCCGCCTCCAGGATCTCCTGGCGGCGCAGCGACACCTGCTGGCTGGTCCGGCCGTCGCCGTAGCTGACCGAGATGACCGGCACGTCGTGCTGGCCGACCAGGGTGGCCAGGTCCCGGGCGTGCCGCGGGTCATCGATGCCGGCGCCGATGACCTTCTTGGTCGAGGCGCCCCACAGCGCGGCCATGCCGGGCTCGCCCCAGACCGCGACGCCCTGCTGGTAGGACTGCAAGATGGTGACCGGCACCATGCCGCGGGAGCCGAGGTGGGAGTACAGCTCGGGCAGGTCCGCGATCCGGCAGATGTTGGCCGCCTCGTCCAGGATGACCGTCATGGGCGGGTCGAGCCGCCCGCCGTTTCGCTCGGCTTGGCGCCGCCCGGCCCGCATCACCGTGTCGGTCAGCGCGGCGATCAGCGGGGACGCCGCTGACCGGGACTCGGTCAGCAGGTAGAGGGTGTCCCGGCCGGCCGCGAACGCCGCCGGGCCGAACGCGGGCAGCTGTCTGCCGCGTGGTGGTGCGACCCACGCCATGATGTCCTCGTCGTTGATGCATTTCGCTGCGGTGCGGGCGGTCTGGTAGATCCCGTCGCGGGTTTCCGGTGCGCCGTGCTGTGCGCCGCGCAGGCTGGCGGCCAGGGCGCCGAACCCGGCTGCGGCGAGCAGTTCGGCGGGGATCGGGGAGACGGCGTCGGCCAGCCACCGGCCGCACTCGCGCAGCGACCGGCCCGAGGACGCGGCGGCCAGGAACAGGGCGCACAGCAGGTCCTGGGCGGCGGGCCCCCACAGGTCGCGTTTGGTGTTGTCATCCACCGTGAGGACGAAATGGGCGGCGAGCCGGTGGGCGGCCTCGACGCTGGCCAGCCCGTCCAGCGGATTCCACCACCACCGCTGCCGGGAGCCGGTGATCCGCTGCGGGTCGAACAGCCACACGCCGCTGCCCGATCCGGTGCGCAGCTGCGCGGTGGCGGCCCACAGGTCGGCCTTGTTCGACGTGGCGACGACAGCGCCGGGCGCGGACAGGACGTAGGGGATGCTCAGCGCGGTCGTCTTGCCCGAGCGGGGCGCCATGAACGCGGTGATGGTGTCTTCCCACGACGCGAACAGGGCCGGGCCGCGGCCGGCAGTCCGCTTGAGGTCACCGAGCAGCAGCCCGGTATCGGCCGCCGGCAGCGACCGCGGATTAGACCCGGCCAGCGACGGGCGGAGCCTGATGGCGGTTTTCGCGGCCGGGACCGGTGTCAGCGGCGTGATCTGCGGGTTGCCTGAGAGCGCGGCGACCGGGTCGCCGGGCCTGGGGATGCGTGTGGCAATGATCCGCCACGCGATGGTCCCGGCTGTGATGACTGCGCAGGCCAGCACGGCGGCGATCAGCGTGACCAGGACGGTGGGCGTGCCGGGCCATGCCTGGCTGGTACGCCAGCGGGCCAGGCTGATGACCCACCGTTCACCGAACGGGGGCATACGCCGGTCGGCAAGGGCTGCGGCGATGCGCGCGGCGACCCAGGCCAGCCATGCCGCAGCGGCCAAGCCCCAGCCGATCAGCAGCACCACCCAGACCCCGGCGCCGTTGCCGGCCAGCAGCGGCATCCGCGGGCCAGCCGCCCGGGTCATGATCCCAGCCCCCGGGCCGGGCCCGCCTTCTGAGGCCGGGCGGCCAGACCGCCCAAGGTTGCGCCGCTGTCGACCGGGCGCGGAGTGTTCCGCGGGCGGCCCGGCCGCCGCCTGGCCGTGAGCGTGGCGGGCCAGTCTTGGGGTACGGACATCGCTGTCGTCATCGGCTCAGCCGGGTCCGGTTAGCGCGGGTGCCTGGTACCGGGGCCTGGGTTGTTACCCGGCCGGGACGGGACGGCTAGGCCAGCCTCGGGCGTGGCGAGCGAGGCGCCGCTGGCTGGCCCGGTGGCCGCTCCGTCCGGGAAGCCCTGTGCGGCCACGTCCTGCTGGGAGCGGGTGCCCGGCGGGCTGGGCGGGGCGCCGAATAGCGTCTCGCCCGCACGTATTGCCTCTTCGCCTTGCTCGATCAGGCGGACGCCTTCGGCGACCACCCTTGCTTTCTCCGGATCCGCCTGGTCACTGGCGACGATATGGGTAATCACGTCAGACAGCGACCCGATCGTCCGGCGCAGGTACGGGATCAGGGCGGCTAGCTCGGCACGGGTGAGATCCTGCGGCCAGTCGGCGCCAGGCTCGATGAAGTCCCTGGTCGGGGCGAAGAAAACCGCTATGTCGTGGGTTATCTCCTCGGCGTCTCGTGCAAGGACGAGGATGAGATGCTCTTGATCTGGCATGGCTGGCTCCTGACGATTCTTCTGGTGATTGCCGTGGCGGCATGCAGGGGCCGGGAACGCGCGGCAGCGCCGTCACGGTTCGGGCCGCCGTGCAGGTAGGGGGGACTGGCGGCAGACCCGCGGTGCTGGCCGCGCTCAGCGGAAGCTGTCCGCCATGCCTCCTCGAGCGACCACTTCACGGGGCATTAGTCCTTGAGTTCCGGGCAGGCCATCCAGAATCTGGACGGATGGCCTGGTCTGTGTCATAGAGGTCGTATTCGTCGCCGACGAGGCTCAGCTCGACGGGGATGCCCAGTCGTTCGCCGGTCTTGATCAGGTACTTGCCTCTGCCGGGGTGCTTGGCGCCGGGCTGCCAGGAGTCGGGGGCCGACCAGGAGGTGACCAGTTCTTGTTCTGGCCCGGTGAGCGGGGTGATCTCGCAGACCCGTGCGAGTTCGCGGGGCGGCAGGCCGCCCATGACGGTGATGGCGCACCGTTCCACGAAGCCGCGGGCCTTGGCCCGGTCTTCCTCGCTTGATAGCGCATCGAGATCGGCGAGGGAGTGGGTGATCATGATGGTGCCCATGCCCTTGGCCCGGTTCAGCCGGGTAAGCGAGTCGGCGTACTCGACCAGGCCGGGCGCGCCGCGCAGGGCGCGCCACAGCTCGTCCATCACCGCCAGGTAGGAGCGGCGGGGGGCGAGGTGCTGTTCGGCCAGGGCTGCGGCGGCGTCGACCATCGCGTACCCGTGCGCCCAGGTGCACAGCATCGCGGCGGTGAGCAGGTGGTCACCTGCCGCGCCGACCCGGCTGATGTCCACGCTGACCGCGGGTGCGTCCAGGTCGACCGGCCGGGAGGTCTGCTGGTCGAACACGCCGGCCAGGCTGCCGGTGCAGAGCAGGTCGAGGGTGAAGACCAGGTCTGATACCCGGTCCCGGAACCCGACCGGGGTATCGGCGCGGGCAGCGGCGCGGAGGGTGTCGGGGCCTTGCTCGATGACGGCCAGGACGTCGGTGACGGCGGGCTGGGCTGAGGTGAGCCGGTCATCGAGCAGGTCGATGGCGCGGCCGAGGATGACTTCCTCGGCGTTGGTGATGGGTGCGCCGCGGATGAGCGTGCACAGGGCCATCAGCAGAGACAGGCGGCGGGAGCGGACCTCCCAGCGCAACGCCTGCGCGTCGGGGCCGCTCATCTGCCGCAACGCTGCGCCCAGGGGACCGGCGTCGAGCGGGTTGATCCGGTCCATGCCGCGGCCGACGCGGATCACCTGGCCGCCGAGGTGCTCGACCAGCATGCTGTAGTCCGGCTTGGTGTCCCCGAGGACGAGGACCCGGGTGCCGGTGGCGACGGCTCCGGTGAGCTGCCGTTTGACCAGGGTGGATTTGCCGACGCCCGGCTGGCCGAGGACGAACTCGCCGGGGTTGACCACCAGTCCGGCGCGCAGCCAGGCCAGCGGGTCCAGGCACACCACCTCGCCGAATAGCTGGTGCCGTCCGACCGGGGTGCCGATGGCCGGGGTGCCGGAGCCGGCGGTGAACGGGAACAGCCCGCAGACCTGGGTGGTGGTGGCCTGGTACTCCGGTGCCGCGGCGACGTGCGCGGCGCGGCCGGCGCCGGGGATCTTCCATCCCCACGGTGGCGGGACCGGTGCCTGGCGCGCGGGGTAGGCGGCGCCGGGGCCCGTCGGCGGCCAGCCGGAGGGCTGGTCTGGGCGGGCCGCGGGCCGGGGGTACCGGGCGGGGTGCAGCGATGTCATGACGGCTCCTGGTGCTAGTGGGGCATCCGCCTGGCTAGCTCTGCCGGGCAGATCCCGCACGGGAGGGTGGTGGCCCATCCGGCGGCCTGGCTATAGGTCATCCGTCTCATGCGGATCTTGGAGGATTCGGCGGCGGCCTCGGTTTCGGCTGCCGCGCGGGGCAGTTCGTCGTCGCTGGTGACGGTGACGGTGACGTAGAGGGAGACCAGGCACACCCCGGCGCCGGCGGCTTCCTCGGCCGCGGCTTGCCGGGCGCGGGCCTGGTCGTAGCTGTCCCGCGCGGTCTCATCGCGCCCGGTGCGGTGCTTGTAGACGGCCCGGAACTGGGCGGCGTTCACCTCGCTTTCCAGCGCGCGGGTGGCTTCGGCGGCCGGGAACGGCCGGTACTGCAGCGAGACCCGCTTGGGGTGGCGGCCCGGGGCGACCAGGCGGGCGAGCACGTCGGCGGTCACGTTCTGCCGGGGCGCCTCGGACCATGCCCAGGTCACGCTGATCCCGCTGTCGTGCCGGTAGCATCCTGCTTCTTCCTCGGCCCCGACCGGCCCGGCGTCAGCCCAGCTCAGCTTGTCCGCTGGCGGGGCGGGCTGCGGCGGGGCAAGGATGCGGTTGACCTCACCGCGGGCTGCAGGGTCGAAGGCAGTGCGCACGATCCCGGCGAGTTCGGCGGCGCTGGCCCGGCCCAGCACGGTCACCCCGCATGTGCCCAGCGCTGATTCCAGGCCGTGCATGGTGCGGCCGACCTCGGCGGCGGCAGCGGTCAGGTCGGCTGGCGCGGCGGGGCTCAGCTTGGGGTCGAACGAAATCGACACGCGCGTGTCGACGTCGGCGGCGGCGGCCGGTGCCGATTCCACGAGCTGCCCCATGATCTGCCGGGCGGCCAGCGGGGAGGCGGGGTCGAGCGCGGCGGCGACCGAGTCGGCCAGGGAGGTGCCGGGCTCGGGCGCGGTGTCGATGGTGACGGTCACGTGCCGCACCATGGGCAGGTAGCCGAGTGATGCCAGCCAGCCGCCCCAGTTCGCGACCCAGGTGTCGGCATCCTGGCGGTTGGCCAGCCAGGTGGAGGCGGGGATCACTCGCAGCGTGGGGGTCATCAGCCCGGTGCGGCGGTCCAGCACGATGCCGTAGCGCCCGCCGTACCCGTCCTCGCAGTCGAGCAGCGCCAGCGGCGCCAGCACCCCGGGCAGCTGGAACCCGGGGGAATGCTCGGCCACCACCGCGGCCCGGTACCGGGTCCAGTTCCGCGCCGAGCCGTACTGCCAGCGCATCCGCCGCAGCGCGGCCACGGCGAGCGGCTCCCCGCCGATCCTGGTCAGGCCCAGCCCGCCGGCCAGCAGGACCGGGGGCGCGAGGTACAGCAGCGCGGCAGCGTCAGCGGTGGCCGTGATGATCAGGACGAGCAGGGCGCCGAGCACGGCGGCGGTGCCCGCGGCGCCGAACCCGAACAGGCCGATGCCGCGGCGGCGGCGCCACCCGCCGTAATCCCGGGGCGTGTTCGTGTCGTGGTAGCTCACTGGTCTCCTCCTGGGGTACCGGGCGGCTGCATAGCTTCCGTTGCCTTGCGGCGTGCGCTGGCCGCCCCTGCCGCGAGCCCGGCGACGGCGATTCCCGCCGGGCCGGCGGCTGCGGCGGACCCGGTGCTCGTGCCGGCGGCTGCGGCGCCGGAAGACGCGCCTGCCCTGGCTGCGGGGGCCGCAGCGGCAGAGCCTGCCGCTGTGCCCGGCGTGGCCGCGGGCGCGCCTGCAGCGGGAGCGGGCGGGGTGCCTGGCCGGGGTCCTCCGCCGGATGACGACGCCCCGGCCGGGCCGGAATCAGCGGGGCCGAGCCGGGTGCTGACCATGCGGGCCTGCTCGACCGGGCCGGAGCCGCCGGCTCCGCCTGACATCCCGCGCAGCGCGCCGACCGCGACGGCGCCCTGCAGCGCGGTCTGGAGGAAGCCGCCTCCGCCGGAGGAGTCTGCGACGTGCCCGGTGGTCCAGGTGAAGAACCGCATCAGGACTGGCAGTGCCAGCAGGGACAGGAACACCATCGTGAAGCCCATCAGAACGGTGCGCGGGTCCTTGCCGGTGCCGATCATGGTGAACGCGGTGGCGTACACGGCAGCGGCGGCCGGCTTGTAGAAGATCAGCGCGAGCATCCAGCCGGTGACGCGGGGGAACCAGCGGCGGGTGGCCGGGGTCAGCATCCCGGCGGCGGCCAGCGGCAGCACCCCGGCGAGTACCACCAGGGCGCCTTGCCGGAACAGCATGAGCACCGCCTGGACGGCGGAGATGATGATGGCGACGATGCCGAGGACGACGATCACCGCAGGGGTCGACCCGGCCAGGGTCAGCACGTCAACCAGCCGCTGGGTGAACTGGCCCCCGGTGGATTCCTGGAGTACCCAGGTGGACCAGGCGTCGCCGGCTTTGAGCAGCAGCGTGGGCAGCAGGACGCCCACTGCCGTGGTCGCGGAGATGACGGCCAGCCCGGAGCCGACGTCGATGAGCGGGTTCGCGCGGCGGGTCAGCGCCATCTTCCCGCCGGCGATGATCAGCCCGAGCACGGCGACCGCGACGGTCAGCGGCAGCATCCACTGCTGGAGCTGGCCCACGGCAGGCTCCCCGGACAGGTCTGGGGACTGGAGCTGCACCCACCACGTGGAGGTCTGGGTCACCATCCAGGTGATCCCGGACTCGATCGCGGAGGCGATCCCGTTGAGCGCGCCGGAGGCGGCGGTGCCCGCCACCGCGCCCGCGATCTTTCCGGCCACGACGCAGGCCGGGGAGATGAGCACGGGGCAGGCCATCAGTGCCCGCCTCCCTGGCCGGGGAAGGCGGTGTACCCGGCCAGCGAGGACAGCTCGGCGGCCGAGTTGCCCCAGTCACCGCCGGGCGGGGCGACCACTTTCCAGCCGCCGCCATCCCAGACGACCTCCATCTGGACCGAGGCGCGTACCGTGGCCCCGCTGGCGCCGGGTCCGGCGCTGACCAGGTCCAGGATGGCCGCCGAGGGGGTGTAGGTGATCCAGCGGAACGCCTGCTCGATCACGTCCACGGTCCCCAGCGGCTGCCCGCCGGTTACTCCCCCGGACTGGGCGGCCTGGTCGTAGGCGGCCTGGCAGCCGGCCAGCAGCGCGGCGGCATCAGGTCCGGTGACCTGGCCGCGGATCACCGGGGTGAAGATCCGCGGACCCCACTGCGCGTTCGCGCGGACCCCGATGTTGACTGCGGCCAGCAGCGCCCCCAGCGGGGTGTGGGCGAAGCCCGTCGCCATGCCCCCGCTGGTGTCATACGGGCCCGCCTGCGCGGAGACGGGCAGTTCGACCCCGTAGAAGCTGCTCCACCGGACGCTGGCCAGGCTCACCCGGGGTACCTGCGGCTGGCCCTGGCCTGATCCAGCCGTGCCTGCGGGGCCGGGGCTGGCCGGTGCCGTTGCCGTGGCGGCCGGGCTGCGGGATGCTGGCGGGCCTGTCAGGGCGAGCGCCAGCCCGGCGCCGAGGAGGATGGCCGCCACCGCGGCGGCCGGGAGGATCAGGCGCCGGGCGCCGGGCGCGCCGGTCACAGGAATACCCCGGCGATGGCCGCGGCGACCGCGGCCAGGCTCAGCCCGGCCAGCACCCACGGGACGCCGGTCGCGCCGTCGGCGGCGAAGGTGGCCCGGTTGCGGTGCCCGATCGCCATCTTCCCGCCGCAGATCAGCAGCCCGGCGACGCCGCAGACCAGGACGCCCCATTTCCCCCAGCCGAGGATCGTGTTGACCGGGGCGCTCAGCCCGGGCGGAGCCTGCGCCGGGGGGTTGGGTGCCCCGCCGGCCAGGTACTGCCAGGCCCGGTGGGCGGTGAGGTAGCCGGTGAAGGCGGCGTGGGCTGCTGCTGCCTGGAGGATGAATCGCATCTGGTTCTCCTTACGGTCTTATTACGGATTCCGGGTACGGCTGCTCGCCGGCGAGCGCGCGGATCTCGGCAAGCGCCCGGCGTGCCCGGCGCGGCAGGGTGACCGACAGCGGGTCGGCGGCCAGGCGGAAGGCGGGGATGTACGGGACGCGGATGACCGCGCCGACCCGGCCGTCCAGGACCCGGAATCGGTACCTGGCCTCGGCGGGCTCGGGCAGCCCGTCGCCGATCACGGCCAGGACCGTGACCTGCACACCCTGAGCGGCGAGCAGCCCGGTCGCGGTCACCGCGCGGGCTGCCGCGGTGGCCGTGCTGCGGGCTACCAGCACGACTGGCCTGCCCGCGGGCCGCAGCGGGCGCTGGGCGGGTCCGGGGCGCCTGACTGTGCCCTTGTCCCAGGCCGGGCGCAGCAGCCCGGCCAGGGTGGTCACCCCCGCGCCGCCGTGCGCTCCGACCAGGACAACCCCGCCGGACGGGGCGGGCCGTGGCAAGGGCGCGGGCCCGGCCTGCCGGGGCCGGGGATCAGCCGTCATCTGGTACACGGCGCACCTCCTCCGCCGACGGTGAGCTGCGCCGACGGCCAGGCCTCGCGGCCTGGCCGGGCCATCCGGCCCTGGCGGCGCCGGGCGCCGGCGCTTGACTGGTCACATTAAGATGATTCGTAGTTCGCTGATGGACAACATGAGTTGAACCTCGCGGGCAGCATATGCGTTCATACCGGTGTGCTGTCAACTTCACGCAAGAAACGCGAGGTTCGACATTGACTTCATGCAAGAAAACGCGCGTGCGGGAGCAGCGTCCCGACATGGCCGGGAACGCCCGGCACCGCCACCGGGCACGCCGGCCGGCGGCCCGCTCCCGGCAGCAGCGGCGGCTGCCCGGAGCACGGCTGGCAGCCGTGCTGGCCGCCGTGCTGGTGACCGGCTGCGCAGCGGGGGCAGCGTCCCTGCACCCGGCCGCCGCAGGCGAGCGGCCCGCGTCCGGCACCGCGGTACCGGCGGGCTCGCTGGTCCGCGTCCCGCACCCGGACTATGCCCGGCCCGCGTCGGTGGCCGCCGCCTTCTACATCGCCTGGGGCAGCGCCGACGCCGTGCACGACTGTGGTACTAGGAGCGCGCCGTGACCAAGGCCCTCGCCGCAGCCGCCGCAGCCCTCGCCGCGTTCCCGCTGTTCCTCATCCTGCTCGTCACCGCCGCCACCGGCACCCCCGCCCAGGCAGCCCCCGCCGCCGCCGGCCTGGCCGGCACGCCCACCGGGCTGGCCATCTCCGGCATCCCCGCGGACTACCTGGCCTGGTACATGGCCGCCGCGAAGACCTGCCCCGGCCTGCCCTGGTCCGTGCTGGCCGGCATCGGCGAGGTCGAATCCGACCACGGCCGCTCCGCCCTGCCCGGCATCAGCTCCGGTTCCAACAGCGCCGGAGCCGAAGGCCCGATGCAGTTCGAGCCCGCCACCTTCGCCCAGTTCGCGGTCAACGCCGACCCCGGCCAGCCACTCAGCCCCTACGACCCGGCCGACGCCATCTACACCGCCGCCGCCATGCTGTGCGCCAGCGGCGCCCGCGGCGGCAGCCCTGCCGGCCTCCAGAACGCGGTCTTCGCCTACAACCACGCCCAGTGGTACGTCAGCGAGGTCATGGCCTGGGCCGCGAAGTACGCCACCCAGGGCGGAAACCACGTCGTCACCACCGCGATCACGTTCGCCGAGCAGCAACTCGGCAAGCCGTACCAGTGGGGCGCGGCCGGGCCGGACGCCTACGACTGCTCCGGCCTGGTCTACGCCGCCTACGCCGCCGCCGGCATCCACATCGCCCGCACCACCTACCAGTGGCAGCAAGACGGCCCCGTCATCCCGCTGTCCCAGATCCAGCCCGGTGACCTGCTGTTCAGCGCGGGCAGTGACGGCACCGCGTCCGACCCCGGCCACGTCGTCATGTACCTCGGCAACGGCCAGGTCATCCAGGCAAAAGAAACCGGCGAACCCGTCCAGGTCGACCCGGTCGACCTGGCGAACGTCGTCGTGGCCACCCGCCCCGCAGACCTGGCAAGCCAGCCATGACCAGCACCGACCCGTCCCAGCTCAGCCCAGGAGGAACCCCGATGCCCGCCGAGCCCTCACCTGCGCACCAGCCAGCAGCCCGCCCCGACGCAGCCGCGCAGGCACTGCGCGATGCTGCCAGCGCCGTCGCAGCCGCGTGGGACCAGCCGATGAACCCGGACGCCTACAGCCGGGCGGTCAGCCAGCTCTACTCCGTCCTGCGCGACCTCGGCATCGCCATCAGGGGACTCGCCCGCTACCAGGTCATCCCCGCCCCGCCCGGCCCCGCAGACCGCGGATTCGCGCAGCATGCCACCACGAGCGCCGCCTGGCTGCTGGGCGCCTGGCACAGCCTCGACGGCGTCGTGGCCGCCGAAGGGCTCGGCCCGCCCCCCAGCCCCGCCCGCCCCGGGGACGCGCTATGCCAGGCGGCACGCGACACGATCACCGCCTGGCGGCAGCCATCAGGCACCGCAGCCGACCGCGACAGCATCACCGGGCAGCTCATAACCGCGATCGTGTTCCTGTCCGAGGCAACCCTCAGCCTGGCGGGCTACGCGCCCAGGCACCGCACCATCGACCTGTACGCCGTCGGCGCCGGCCTGGCCGAAGCGCGGGTCGCGCTCGCCAGCGCCATCCAGATCCCAGCCGGCCGGCCCATCCGGCACCGCGGCCAGGCCGCCACCGGCCACCCCGGAGGCCGGGAATGAGCGACGGCCAGATCACCAACGGGCAGCGCACAGCCCACGCCCTGGACGGCATCAACGCCCACGCGCAGTCATCGTCACGCCCACCCGAAGCAATACGCAACCGCTCACGCATCACCGATCCCGAGGCGCTATCCGCAGCCCGGGTTTCCTGGAAAGGCAGGCAATCATGGCAGATCCCGCCGTCCCCGAATGGGTACCGGATTTCCCTCCCGTCCGCTCGGCACGCATCATCTTCGCCAGGGCCCAGGACGCAGCCCGCGCCTGGGAACAGCCAGTGACGCCGGGTGAACTGCTCACCATCAGCAAGGATCTCGGGAGCGCGCTCGCGAATACCGGCGCCGCCCTGTCCCGGCTGTCGGTATACCACGCGCCGTACCAGGCACCAGCCGATAGGCGGTTCCGCCTGTACGACCACCCGGACGAGCCGAACATCTTCATTGAATGCGCGGCGCGGGCGCTTGACTGCGCCGGCAGCGACATGGCGCTCGCGCTGTCTGACCACATCACGCCCAGCGGCCAGCCGGATTCACCCGCGCTGTCGGCGGGGACGCGGCTAGCCGAGGCGACGCGGACGGCCTACGTCATCATCGAACGCCCCTCCGGCTCGGCCGCGGGCAGGGACGTAGCGGTCAGCGCGTTCATGGCAGCGGCCGGCGCCCTGGACGCCGCCGTGGAAAACCTCGCCGCGCACGCATCAGCGCCGATGCCGGCGATCCTGGCCCGGCAGCGGGTCCGGCTGGAGCAGGCCCACATCGCGCTGCGCGAATCCCTCGCCGCCTCCGCGGCCGGCAAGAACCTTTCCGGCGGCCCGGCAGCCGCGCGGAGCATGCGCGAGCGGCACCCGATCCTGTCGCACCGGTCACGACCCGCGCCAGACGCAGCCGACCGCGCCACCACGACGCTCGCCACCACGGCCTTCCCGCAGCCAGCCCTCGGGCCAGCCGACGCGGCCACGCCCCAGGCCGCGCAAGCCTCCCCCGCCCGGTTCCGCCTGCGAGCGCGGCGGCCGGGCACGTATGGGGCACTGCTGTGACCGGGCCAGCAAACGCCGACCGGGCGGCATGGGCCGCCCAGGCTATCGAGGCTTTCCAGTCAGCAGCCGGCCATCACGCCGGACGAGATACCGCAGAGGCGATCAGCAGCCTGATCACCGCGCTGTGCCACTACGCCGACCGGCGCGGCATCAGCTTCGGCACGATCCTGACCGCCAGCAGCGACGCGTACCTGTCCCAGCGCGCCAGCGAACAGCACCCCTACAAGGTCGGCGACGAAGTCCGGATACGCGACGCCGCGGTCCTGGCCCCGTCGCTGGCGACCCTGCCCAGGCTCGGCATCGTCGCGGCACTGTACCCGAGCGCCGAACGCACCGAGCAGTACGCCATCCGGTTCCCCGGCGAGCTGGACGCCATGCCGTTCACCGGCCCGGAAATCGAGCCCGCCCCGCCGTTCCAGCCCGTGCGGACCAGGCAGGGAACCGTCGCGTCCCTCACCGAGGCCGAAGAGGCGCTCATCAGCACCGCGGCCCGCATCCAGATCAGCCACCTGCACAAGACCCGGCCAGCCAGCGCCGACATCCACGACCGGGAGCTGCTCGCGTCCGTCCTCGGCCAGGCATGCGACCTGACCCCGCAGGAGATGCTGCGCCAAGCCGGGATCAAAGTCACCGCGGCAGTACAGCGCGAACTCGCCATGCAGGCAGCAGCCGACCTCGGCCGCGAGCACGCACGAACCGGCACCCGGCCATTCGAGACCGAACTGGAAACGGCAGCACGCCTGGCCGACGTCCTGCGCGAGAAAGGATGCGCCCTTCCCAGAGATGACCCCAGCCCGCACGAGCTGCTCTGGGAATACCGCTTCGCATTCGGCTACGAGAAAACCGGACTGCACCAGCCCAGGCCGTCCCGCTCGCAAAGGGATGCAGCTTCGCCAGCCGAGCTAGCCGGGCGGAACTTCCCCGGCCCAGCCGGTCGGCCGCTCAATACGGCAGCAGAAAACCGGCTGGCCGCCAGCAGCGCGCATGTAACACGCGCCCTGAATCAAGCAAACGGGAGGCAGCACCGATGACGGCGCAAGATGACCAGAAACATCGCGAGCAGGAAGAAACCCCCGCCGCGACCGGCAACAGCAGATGGACCGCTGAGGCAATCCGCGCCCTGGGAGCGACGACAGACCTCCAGACCCTCGCCGACATCTTCGGGTGCAGCGGGTGGTCATCCCGGAAGATGGCACGAACCGGCGAATGGGAACGGCAAGGCATCAAGATCTTCCGGATCGGCGCGCACTACCGCGTCGGCGTCGGATCGATCCTCGACGTGCTGGGATTCACCTCCGCTGACCTCAGCACCCCCGGAACAGCCCACGCCGGCGAGCTGGACCAAGACGGCGGGAACGCCACGGACAGCGCGGTCACCCAGGCACCTGAGTCCGTAGCCGCCGGGGGCAGGCAATGAACCGGGGCGCCGGCAATGGCTACCTGCCAGCGGCCGGAGGGGGCCGCACGGACCCGCTGACCGTCTCACCCAGTGTCGGCGAACCAGTAGCCGCGGCCACCACCTCGCTTCAAGCCGGGACGCTGATCAGCATCCGGGAAATCCGCGCGTTGTTCGGCCTGGGACGCACAGCCGCCTACGAACTTACGCACCGCCCCGGCTTCCCGGCCCCGGTACGCATCTCGCCGCGCTGCTACCGGTGGTGGGCCGCCGAGGTCGCCGCCTTCACCGCCGACCTCCGCCGTCAGGCCCGGCCCGCCAACCGCAGGCGCCCAGCACGCCAGCCAGCACCTGCCCAGGACATGCCCGCGCTGCACATCACCGGGAAGGTCCGCATGGCCCGGCACCGGAAGGAAGCGTCGTGACCAGGCGTGTCGGCAGTGTCATGGCCTTTCCCGTAGGCAGGGCGCGATCATCCTGGCAGACCTGAATGACCGTGCCGACTGAGGAGCAAGTCTTCAGCGGATGGGCCAACGGGCACCGCGCTCACGCCGCTCGCCAGGCAATCAACGCCTACTGGCAGGCGCAATTCCAGCCGGGAGAAGCTGCCGGGAGCGGCGGCACTGTACGCGATCCGGCCGAGGTTCATGATCGCCTCTGCCGCGTGACGTGTGCGCTCCGGCATCTCGCTGACGGAATCGCTTCACCCTCGCGGTTGCCACAGCCAATGCCGACCACGTCCGCCAGGAAGGCCTGGAGAGCCCGGCCGCGATTGCGCGCCGGGCGGCAACGGCCGCACGGGCGCTCGATGTCTACGACCTCGAAGTCATGATGCCGCCGCTTCACGTCCCCGGCCGCCGTGACGACACTCTCGCCGACCTGCACCGCAGGGCGGACATGCAAGAACTCAGCTTCGAGGCGGCCGTGAGCCGCCTCACGGCGGAGCTGCTCTGCGACCTGCACCACCACGCGGACCAGTGCGCTGCTGACTTCGAATCCGTGCTGGCTTCTAGCTACAGGGCCTATGCGGGGCAGCGTCTCAGCGCCGAAGGCCCGTTCAGGACCGGGCAGGACTCAAGCCTTCGTCCCGCGCTGCTCATCCCTTCCGCCGCTGCCCCGGAATACGAGCTGATCGCCACCCACCAGGGAATCATCGCCTCCTTCGCCGATGCGGAGTGGCACCTGATCCGTACCGCGGCCAGGATCGACTACCAGGCCAGGCACGCCCCGGAATACTCCTACGAGCGTGACGAGGACGACCTGGTGGCCCTGAGCCGCGCCCTCGGCGAGATGTGCGGCACCTCTGCGGCGCAGATCATTATTCAGCTCACTCCGCAGATCGAAGCCAGGATCGCGGCGATCGAGCAGGGACCAGATAAGGCTGCCGAGCTAGGGCACGAGCACGGGCACGTCGGCGTCCAGCCATATTGCGGCCTCGACGTCGACGGCGACGCAACCGACCTGATGCTCGCGTTCGGCGAAACCGAATGGATGACGGACGCGAATCACCCGTACCGCCTTCACCTGGTGACCGCGTACGCCGACGCGTACAAAGCAGCCGCTCGGCACTCGTCGCCAGCCGTCTATCCCGTCCACCTGGCATCGCGCGACTTCCCGGAACGGCCCGCACCAGGCAGCCAGCACCATAGCGCCGCATCAGCAGGATCACAACAGCCCGCCACGCCGCAAGCAAAGCCCGCCACCGATCCACGCCACCGCGGACGGCGCACGTGACCGGCCGCGGCCGACGCTACCCGGCATGCACGGCCGACCGGCTCCCTGCCCGCCAGGCCATTCCGGAGATCGAGATGACGGGGTTCTCACCGACTAAGGGGGCCTGCGAGCAGTGAGCATGCAGGAGCAGGACATGACAGATATGGACAACGCCGAGCGCCTCAACCTGGCGTCCCGTGTCTTCTATTACTTCAGGCAGCAGGCTGGAAATAACGAGCCGCCAGCATACGAATACCTCTCGGATCAAGATCTCATGGCCGCTCTGATCGGCGACATGCGGCATTATGCGGACTGGCGGGGTATTGACTTCAACGGGGCAGTCGCCGCGGGGAATAGCGCCTATTTCCAGCACCGGAACGAAGAAGACTATCCGTACTCGCTCGGTGAGGAAGTAGAACATCACGAGCCCCGTTCAGGCCAGAATTCCCCGGAGGACGGCGCTCGTGTTGCACGCCGCGGCATAGTCACTTCCATTTACCCCGAGCCCGGCGGAGCACAGACCTATTACGTCCGGTTCCTGGGAGAAACCGACTCGCAGCCGCTCGCGAGCGCAGACCTCCAGCCCGCACCAGCATTCCCGCGCGTCGTCACCAGCCAGGGAATCGTTGAATCACTTGCCGACGCGGAGCGGCTTCTCGTGGAGACCGGCGCGCGGATCAGGTCATGTCAGCTCCGCGATACGCCCCCGGCGGCACGCGACATCACCGACCAGGACAAGATCACAGCCGCGCTCGCCGGGGCATGCGATCTCACCTCCGGTGACATCTCACGGCTGCTGGAGCCACAGGTCACGGCGTGGGCTGCGGAGACCGCCAGGCCATGGCGGCCGGTTCCGGCCGTCCACCCGACCCAGCTCGCGGCCCTGGGATTCCCTCAGCCTGTTCAGTCAGCCATCGACGCACCCGGCCATAGCACGGACCCGAGCCAGAGCAGGGGGTCATCCCAGCGCGCAGACAGCACTCCCAGGCGCAGATGAGAAAGCACACGAAGCATTGAACGAGCAGACTCCCGTCCTTTCAGAAGGCCCTCCTTTCCTCTCCATGCCCTCGCCAGACCGCGCACATCGCATACCCGGCTCGCAGACCGGCAGTTCCGGCTTGCACGACCCGGTGGCCGCCGCTCGTGTGGTGGTGGAGGCGGAATGCGGGATTCTGGTGTACCCGCCGGAGGTGGCGGGGGAGCCGTGGCGTGCGGTGTTCACCGAGAACGGGCGGCGCCGGTTCCGGCAGGCGATGACCGAGGCGGAGCTGGCCGCCA
>DAHVAN010000337.1 GCA_027314595.1 Actinomycetota bacterium
CCGCGGTCCGCGGCGTCCTCGCCGAGGTCGGCGCGGCGCAGGTGCCCGAGCTCGTGGTGATCAACAAGATCGACCACGCGGACCCGGTGGACCTCAAGGCGCTGCAGCTGCGCGAGCGCGGCTCGGTGCTGGTGTCCGCGAAGACCGGGGAGGGCCTTGCCGGGCTGCGCGCCGCCATCGAGGAGGCGCTGCCGGACCGCGACCGGATGGTGCGGGCAAGCGTGCCGTACAGCCGCGGCGACCTGGTGGCCCGCGCGCACGCAGCCGGGGAGGTAACCCGAGCCGAGCACGGGCCCGAAGGTACGCTGCTCGAGGCTCGCGTCCCGCCGGACCTGGCCGCCGAACTCGAGCGGTACGCCGTCGTCGCGCCCTGAACCTTCGGGTTAGCGAAGCATTTGCTCAAGGGTCTTGTCTGGACCGGGCTCCGTGCAATACCGTAACGGAACCGATATGTAGGACGCGTCGCGCAAGACGTTGCCAATCGCGCGGCCGCGCCGCTCCTATCGTCAGCGCAGTACGGTCAACGCCGACGTCCTAAAAGCATGGCAGGTGGCCGATCATGATGGGTGGAGCCGACCCGAGGGGTCGCGGGCACGGGAGGACACGCCAGTGACCGCCCGCCTGCTGACCAACATCGGCCGGCTGTGGACCGGGTCCGAGATCCTGAGCAACGCCGCCATCCTGACCGCTGACGAGCGGATCGCCTGGGTAGGCCCGTCCGCTGAGCTGCCGCGCAGCATTCCCGGGGTCGTCGACGACATCGTGGACGTGGACCTGGTGGAGAACCTGGGCGGCGGGCTGGTCACGCCCGGCCTGATCGACGCGCACACCCACCCGGTCTACGCGGGCAACCGGTACGCCGAGCTCGCGATGCGGTCGAGCGGCCTGTCCGACGCGGAGATCACCGCCGCAGGCGGCGGCATCTCCTCGACGGTCACGGTGACCAGGGGAACCGACCCGTGGACGCTGTGCAACAACGTGCGGGAGCGGCTCGCCTCCTGGCTGGAGTCCGGGACCACGACCATCGAGGCCAAGACCGGCTACCACCTCACCAGGGACGGCGAGCTCGCCGACGTGCGCATGCTCCGCGCGCTCGAGAACGAGCCCGGCATGCCGCGAGTGCACGTGACGTTCCTCGCGGCGCACTCGGTGCCGCCGGAGTTCTTCGGCCGCCGCGCCGACTACATCGACGCCGTCAGCGCCTGGTGCGCGGACGCCGCCGCGGTCGGCGCGGAGAGCGTGGACGTCAACTGCGAGGACGGCCGGTTCGACGATGACGAGGCGCGGTGGATCCTCAGCGCGGGCCGCCGCTGCGGGCTGCTGCCGAGGGTCCATGCCTGCGGCAGCACGCACACCGGCGCCGCCAGGGTCGCCGCCGAGATGGGCTGCGCCTCCGCGGACCTGCTGCACGCGGCGACCGACGACGACGTCGCGGCGCTGGGCAGGGGCGGCGTCGCCGCCGTGATCTGCCCCGGCTCGGCCATGCAGCACGGCGTCAGGCCCCCGGTGCGCTCGCTGCTCGACAAGGGCGTGACCGTCGCGCTCGGCTCGGACCACACACCCGGCGGCGTCGGCATCACCTCGATGCCCCTGGTGATCGCGCTCGCCGTGTCCTATCTCGGCATGAGCGTCACCGAGGCGCTGCGGGCGGCCACCCTCGGCGGCGCGCACGCGCTGCGGGCGCCCGACCGGGGCGCGATGGTCCGCGGCAGGCTCGCCGACATCGTGCTCTGGGACGCCGACCACGAGGGCGCGTTCGCGTGGAGTTACGGCCTGCGGCCGCGCCGGGTCTGGCGCGGCGGCGAGCCCGTCACGGCCTGACACCCCGCGCGGTCAGTTCCGCCCCCGGGCAGTCGGGAGGGACCGTTCGGGATCACTGTCTGCCGCCAGACCGGACGTGGCATGCTTGCGGTCATGGAAACGCACGTCGCGCTGGTCGTCGGCGAGGAGGAGTTTCTCATCGACCGTGCGGTGCGGGAACTGACCGCGGCGGCCCGGGCCGGCTTCGCGGACGCCGGTGACGGCGGGGCAGACGTCCACGAGGTGGAGGCGGGCGCGCTCACGCCGGGGGACCTGATGGCGCTGACATCGCCGTCGCTGTTCGGCGGCGGGTGCGTGGTGGTCGTCCGCGGGGCGCAGGACGCGTCACGGGAGGTCGCCGCCGAGATCACCAGGTATGCCGCGGCCCCGGGTCAGGACGCCCCTGATGCGGTGCTCATCGTCACCCACGCCGGGGGCGCCAAGGGCAAAGCGCTGGTGACCGACCTCGCCAAGGCGGGGGCGCGGGTGATCGAGCGCCCGAAGCTCACCCGGGCCGGAGAGCGGACCGACTTCGTGAAGGCCGAGTTCCGCCGGGCCGGCCGGGCCGCCGACGAGGACGCGGTCCGCGCGCTGCTCGACGCGGTCGGCTCGGACCTGCGCGAACTCGCGTCGGCGGTGGACCAGCTGGCTTCGGACACCGAAGGGCGGATCGGCGCGGCCGTCGTCGCCAGGTACTACCGGGGCCGCGCCGAGGCCACCGGGTTCAGCGTGGCCGACCACGCGGTCGAAGGGCGGCTGACCGAGGCGCTCGAACAGCTCCGCTGGGCGCTGGCGACCGGTGTGTCACCGGTCCTGATCAACAGCGCGCTGGCTCAGGGGGTGCGACTGCTCGGCCGGGTGGGGGCGGCGCCTCGCGGGATGAACGCCGCCGCGCTCGCCGCCGCGGCGGGCGCGCCGCCGTGGAAGATCGACCGGGTGCGCCAGCAGTTGCGCGGCTGGCACCCGGACGGGGTGGCTCGCGCCCTGCAGGCGGTCGCGGAGGCGGACGCCCAGGTCAAGGGGGAGTGGACCAGCCCCGGCTACGCGCTCGAGCGCGCCGTCAGGCGGATCGTCGCCTGCCGCGCCGCGCGCTGAACCGGCCGGCCGCGCGCCGGACCCGCCGACGGGGAACACCGCCCCGGGGCGCCGCCATCCGGCGGCCGCCGGCCGGGCAGCGACGGCCCGGCTCAGGCCTGCTGCAGCTCGGTGAGGCGCCTGGCGATCGCGGACTTGCGGTTCGCGGCCTGGTTCTTGTGGATGACGCCCTTGCTCACGGCCTTGTCGAGGTGGCGGGAGGCGACACGGAGCGCGACGGTGGCTTCCTCGACATTGCCGGCGTCGGCGGCCTCGCGGAACTTGCGCACATGCGTGCGCAACGCCGACTTGACGGCCTTGTTGCGCTGGCGCGCCTTCTCGTTCTGCTTGTTGCGCTTGATCTGCGACTTGATGTTCGCCACGGGTATAAGTCCTTCGCTGGTTAAGTCTGTCTGCTCGCCCGGGCGGATGTCTGCTCGCCCAGGTAGCGGCAGAGTAAGGGCGCGAAGACGAAGAATAGCCGAGTTGGCGCCGCTTCCTCAAACCAGGCCGCGCCGGCCCGGCCCGCCGGGCCGGCGACGGTGACATCAGGGCAGCGGCCTGACCACGATAACCTGATCCGGGATAGACCCCGAACGCCCCCCGGATGACCTGGGACGGCACGCGGCACGCGGCCGAACTGCGTCCGCACCCTGCAACGTCATGGAAGCATGGTGGCAATGAGCGACCCGGCTCGGCCAGCGCCGGCACCGGCGCCTGCCCGTACGGACCAGGCCGTGATCCGCAATTTCTGCATCATCGCGCATATCGATCACGGCAAGTCCACGCTGGCCGACCGCATGCTGCAGCTGACCGGCGTCGTGGAAGCGCGGCAGATGCGCGCGCAGTACCTGGACCGGATGGACATCGAGCGCGAGCGCGGCATCACGATCAAGAGCCAGGCGGTCCGGCTGCCCTGGCAGCACGAGGGCAGGCACTACGTGCTGAACCTGATCGACACGCCCGGCCACGTGGACTTCAGCTACGAGGTGTCCAGGTCCCTCGCCGCCTGCGAGGGCGCGGTCCTGCTCGTGGACGCCGCGCAGGGCATCGAGGCCCAGACCCTCGCCAACCTGTACATGGCGCTGGAGGCCGACCTCAAGATCATCCCGGTGCTCAACAAGATCGACCTGCCCGCGGCGCAGCCAGAACGGTACGCGAAGGAGATCGCGGCCATCATCGGCTCCGACCCCGATGAGGTGCTCCGCGTCTCGGCGAAGACCGGGGAAGGCGTCAGGGAACTGCTCGACGCCGTCGTCGGCCAGGTGCCGCCGCCGCAAGGCGACCCGGACGCGCCGGCCCGCGCGCTGATCTTCGACTCGGTGTACGACACCTACCGGGGCGTCGTCACCTACGTGCGGGTCGTCGACGGGCGCCTGAGCAGGAGAGAACGCTGCCTGATGATGTCCACCGGCGCCGTGCACGAGACGCTCGAGGTCGGGGTCATCTCCCCGGAGCCGATCCCGTCGGACGGGCTCGGCGCCGGCGAGGTCGGCTACGTCATCTCCGGCGTCAAGGACGTCCGCCAGGCCCGGGTCGGCGACACGGTCACCAGCTCCGCCAGGCCCGCGAAGCAGGCCCTGGCCGGATACGACCACCCCAAGCCCATGGTGTTCTCGGGCCTGTACCCGGTCGACGGCGACGAGTATCCCGAGCTCAGGGACGCGCTCGACAAGCTCAGGCTCAACGACGCGGCGCTCGTCTACGAGCCGGAGACGTCCACCGCGCTCGGGTTCGGGTTCCGCTGCGGCTTCCTCGGCCTGCTGCACATGGAGATCGTCCGCGAGCGGCTCGAGCGCGAGTTCGGCCTGAGCCTGATCTCCACCGCGCCGAACGTCATCTACCGGGTCGTGACGGAGTCCGGCCGCGAGATCCGGGTCACCAACCCCAGCGACTTCCCCGGCGGCATCGACGGCTACGCCGCCTCGGGCGGCAACCCGAAGGGCAATACCGGCGGCAAGATCGCGGAGGTCTACGAACCGGTGGTGCGGGCCACGGTCATCTCACCGAGCGAGTACATCGGCACGATCATGGAACTGTGCCAGGGCCGCCGCGGCGCGCTGATCGGCATGGACTACCTGTCGACCGACCGGGTGGAGATCCGCTACACGATGCCGCTCGCGGAGATCATCTTCGACTTCTTCGACCAGCTCAAGTCCCGCACCCGCGGCTACGCGAGCCTGGACTACGAGCCGTCAGGCGAGCAGCAGGCCAACCTGGTCAAGGTGGACATCCTGCTGCAGGGCCAGCCGGTAGACGCGTTCAGCCAGATCGTGCACGCCGACAACGCCCGCGAGTACGGCCTGGCGATGACCGCCAGGCTCAAGGAACTGATCCCGCGCCAGCAGTACGAGGTCCCGATCCAGGCGGCCGTGGGATCGCGGATCATCGCGCGGGAGAACATCCGCGCGCTGCGCAAGGACGTGCTGGCCAAGTGCTACGGCGGCGACATCACCCGCAAGCGCAAGCTGCTGGAGAAGCAGAAGGAGGGTAAGAAGCGGATGAAGACGATCGGCCGGGTGGAAGTGCCGCAGGAGGCCTTCGTCGCCGCGCTGTCCACCACGCAGGGCCAGGACAGCCGCTCCCCGAGGTAAGGCGGCCCCGAGGTAAGGCCGGCCCCGGCGCAGGGCATCGGCGCGCTTGTCAGTGCTGCAGCGCCACGATGAGGACGAACAGCGCCCAGCCCGCGACCCCCATCCAGCCGAAGATGATGCCCGCGATCGCCATCCCGTCCCCGCGCTCCCCGGTGCGCTTGATCTGCCCGCGGGCCATGTAGCCGAGGATGAGCGCCGGGATGGCGGCGATGCCGACGGTGAAGAACTCCAGGATCGCGCAGACGAGCGCGCCGACGGCCAGCCCGTTGGTCCGCGCCTGCACCATGGGGTAATAGCCCTGCGGCTGGTACGGGACCGGCTGACCGAGCGGCCCGGTGGGCAGGTCGGCGACGACGGCCGTGAGATCGCCGTAGGTCCGCGCCGCCATCGCCCTGGCGGCGCGGCTGTCGAATTCCTCTTTCGTGAGCCGGCCCTCGCCGTAGGCGGCCTTGAGGATGTCCACGGTCCGCTCCCGGTCCGCGACGGCCGCGCGCATCCCCGCCTGCCCGTACGCCGCCCCCCCGTACGCCGCCCCCCCGTACCCCGCCCCCCCGTACCCCGGCCCGGGATAGCCGGACCCGTTGTAGCCCGGCTGCGCGTAGCCGGGCGAGCCGTACGAAGGCGGTCCGTAGCCAGGGCCAGTCTCATCACCGCCGGTGGGCTCAGCTGCCGGATCGCCTGTCACGGTTCCCTCCCGCCGCGCTGTGGCACATCGCACCGCCCGCGATGTCCGCATACAGCTTATGACCTTACCCGCGGCACGCCATCTGGAACGAGGAGACGCCGGCGCTGCCCGGGACCGCCCGGGACCGGCTACCCTCGGCAGCGTGCCAGCAGCCCTGCCCGACGGCGAGCCGGTTCCCGCCGACGGGAGCCTGCCCGCCTCCGCCGCCGGCGCGTTCGGGGCCGGCGGGTTCGGCGTGTACGTGCACGTGCCGTTCTGCCGGACCCGCTGCGGCTACTGCGACTTCAACACCTACACCGCGACCGAACTGGGCGGCGGCGCCAGCCAGGCCGCCTACCCCGCGCTGGTGGCGCGGGAAATCGCGCTCGCCAGGACCGTCCTGCCGGCCGGCCGGGCGCGGGTCAGCACGGTGTTCTTCGGCGGCGGCACCCCCACGCTGCTGCCCCCGCGCGAGCTCGGGGGGATCATCGCGCGGATCGGTGACGCGTTCGGCCTGGCCGAAGACGCCGAGGTGACAGTCGAGGCGAACCCGGAAACCGTGGACGCCGCCATCCTGGGACAGCTGCGCTCTGAGGGGGTAACCAGGGTCTCGTTCGGGATGCAGAGCGCTGTGCCCCACGTGCTGAGCACCCTTGACCGGGCGCACGAGCCCGGCCGCCCGCAGCAGTGCGTCAGGTGGGCCCGCGAGGCGGGTTTCCGGCACGTCAGCCTGGACCTGATCTACGGCACGCCGGGGGAGAGCGACGACGACTGGCGGCGGTCGCTTGACGCCGCGCTCGCGGCCGGGCCCGACCACATCTCCGCGTACGCGCTGATCGTGGAGGAGGGCACCCGGCTGGCGGCGCGGGTGCGCCGCGGCGAGATCGGGCCGCCGGACGAGGACGTGCTCGCCGACCGGTACCTGATCGCGGACGAGGCGCTGGCGAAAGCGGGCTTCACCTGGTACGAGATCTCCAACTGGGCGCTGGGCGAGGCGGCGCGGTGCGCGCACAACATGCTGTACTGGACCGGCGGCGACTGGTGGGGGTTCGGCCCGGGCGCGCACAGCCACGCCGGCGGCACCCGGTGGTGGAACGTCAGGCACCCGGCGGCCTACGCGGCGCGGCTGGCGGCCGGGCGGTCCCCGGCGCAGGCCCGCGAGGTGCTGACCGCCGCCGAGCGGCGGATGGAAGAGATCATGCTCCGCACCAGGCTGGCCGAGGGTGCGCCGCTGTCCGTCCTCACCGCCGGCGCCCTGGTTCACGCCGAACGATCGGTGGCTTCTGCCCTCCTCGACCGCTCCTGTTTCGCGGCCGGCAAGCTCGTGCTTACCCGTCGGGGCAGGCTGCTCGCGGACGCGGTGATCCGCGACCTGACGTAGCCGCACCCGGCAGGGAAGCCGGCTAGCAGACGAGCCGCGCGCAGATCCAGGCCGGCAGCTCGCGGTATTCGCCGCGGACGGCGGCGGCCGCGGCGAGCACCAGGTACACGACCACGATCACCCCGACGACGGCGGCGATCGGGAGCATCACCGCGAGCGCGGTGCCACGGCTGTCGAAGGTGAGCAGCGCCCCGACGATCGTGCCGGAGACCGCGTAGAGCAGGGTGGTCAGCGTGACGTTCAGCGCCTGCGCGGCGTGCCCGCGGACGAATTCGGAGTAGCGCCTGCGGGCCAGGAAGACCAGCAGCGGCAGGACCGGGCCGGTGACGATCGCGCCGAGGTAACAGGACACGCCGAACAGCACCTCGCCCCACGACGGCGGCGGGCCATGCCAGGTCACGTCGTGCCGGTGCTCGTGCCCGTACTCGTGCCGGTGGTATGGCGGGTAGGACGAGCCCATCGCGGTCATTCGCCTTCTGGCGAGGTCACGAAGTCGATGAGTTCCTCGACCCGGCCGAGCAGCGCCGGGTCGAGGTCGGCGTAGCTCGTCACCGAGCCCAGGATGCGGCGCCACGCGCCGGCGATGTCGGCGGGCGTCCGGTGCGGCCAGCCGAGCCGCCGCAGCACGCCCTCCTTCCACGGTTCCCCTGGCGGCACGTCAGGCCACCCGGCAAGGCCGAGCCTGGCGGGCCTGACCGCCGCCCAGATGTCGATGAACGGATGCCCGGTCACGTGGACATGAGGCGACCTGACGGCCGCCGCGATCTTGCTCTCCTTGGACCCGCCGACGAGATGGTCCACGAGCACGCCGAGCCGCCGGCCCGGTCCCGGCCCGAAGGCCGCGGCGATCGCGGGCAGGTCATCGACGCCCTCCAGGTACTCCACGACCACGCCGAGGTCGCGCAGGTCCTCACCCCAGATCTTCTCCACGAGCTCGGCGTCGTGCTTGCCCTCGACGTAGATCCTGCTGGCGCGGGCGACCTTGGCGCGCTGGCCGGGCGCGGCTACCGAGCCGGACGCGGTCCGGGCGGGTGCGGCGGGTGCGGCTGGTGCGGCCGC
>DAHVAN010000254.1 GCA_027314595.1 Actinomycetota bacterium
GGGTCGTAGAGGACTTCGCCTTTGTCGTTATACCGCTGCCCGCTGACAATTCCGGCGTGGTACCAGATCTTGACGGTGTCGGTGGAGACGCCGAGCGCATCGGCCATCTGGCTGAGCGGGATCAGGCCGCTGTCGAGCAGCCGCTGGCGGCGGCTGCGTAGCTGGTAGGTGCGGATGACCCGCTGCACCATGGTGGGGGTGAACTGGCGTCCTTCGCCGTTGGCCAGGCCGCGGCTGCGGAGGATGCCGGCGATCTCGGCGCAGGTGCGGTGGTCCAGCAGCTTGTCTATCTCGGCGATGGTGGTGGCTTTGGTCTGCCGGATCTTCCAGGCGGGCTCGGGGACCGGCAGGGTGAGGGCGTGGTGCTGGCCGCCGGCCAGGCGGACGTGCGCGGTGATGGTGCCGCTGGTGCGGGTGACGGTGACGTCTGTGAGCAGCAGGCGGGCGATGCGCTTGCGCTCGCGCATCGGGGTGACGGGGTCGTTCCAGATGCCGGGCAGGTCGGTGACCAGCTGGGCGATCCGGTCCTTCTGCCCGGTGGTGATCGTGCCGGCGTGCTGCTCGCGGGCCTTGTCGTAGGCGGCCTGGGCGTCGTTGAGGGCGCGCAGGGCGGTGTTCCAGTCGGCTTCGAGGGTGCCGGCGACGAGCCGGTTGGCGGGGTCGACGGCCAGGTAGCGGCGGCGGGCCAGGTCGGCGTGGTAGCGGGCGCGCTCGACGTGGGCGGCGCGCAGCGCGTCGGCCTCGGAGGCTCTTTGCTCAAGTTCGGCGGAGACCTGGAGGGCGGCCTCGACGGCCAGCGGGGTCAGGGTAGCGATCAGCAGCTGGCCGACGTGCTCGTCGAGGGTGTGGCCGGGGATGGCGGCGCAGATCGGGCGGGCGTTTTCGATGCCGTCACGCTGGCAGGCGTAGGTGGGCACCAGGCTGCTGCCGCGGGCGTGGTAGCGGACGGTCATCCGGTTGCCGCAGCGGCCGCAGACGATGATGCCCTGCAGCAGGGCGGGGCCTTCGCGGGGCGGCCCGGCGGCGCGGTCGCGGCCGTGCGCGGCGGCGTTGGCCGCGAGCTTGGCGATGTTGGCCTCGTACTGGCCCGGGGTGATGTATCCGGGGTGGGCGCCGGGGATGAAGGCGGTCCACTCCTCGCGGGGCAGGCTGATGCTGGCCCGTTTCCCGCCGGGCAGCAGCTGCTCGCGGCGCCGGCCGTAGGTGAACACGCCGGCGTAGCGCGGGTTGTGCAGCACCCGCAGCACCGCGTGGTGGCGCAGCGGCTGCCAGTCGACCTCCCCTTTCCGGGGGCCTTTGAGGTGCCGCCAGGGGAAGGACAGCCCGGCGGCGCGGAACGCTTTCACGCAGGCGGTGGCCGACCCTGTGGCCTCGAACGTGGCGAGCAGGTGCCGGACCGCGCCCTGGACGGCGGTGTCGGGGTCGAGGATGACGTGCCCGGCGGCGTCGTAGACGAGGCCGACGGGCAGTGGCATGATCAGCTCGCCGCGGCGGGCCTTGGACAGCTGCCCGCCGCGCAGCCGGGCCCGGATGAAATGGAGCTCGCTTTCGGCCATGGTCCCTTTGAGGCCCAGCAGCAGCCGGTCGTTGAAGGCGCGCGGGTCATAGAGGCCGTCCTCGTCGCAGATCAGGGTGCCGGCCATGGCACACAGCTCGAGGAGCTGGTGCCAGTCGGCGGAGTTGCGGGCCAGCCGTGAGCATTCCAGGCCGAGCACGATCCCGGCCCGGCCCAGCGACACCTCGGCGACCAGCTGCTGGAAGCCTTCCCGGTCGGCGGCGGAGGCGCCGGACTGGCCCTGGTCGATGTCGATCACGGTGACCTGGCTGGCGTCCCAGCCCAGCGCGATCGCCTTGCCGCGCAGGTCGTACTGGCGGATCGCGGACTCGGTGTTGTGGATGACCTGCTTGAGGCTGGACTGGCGGATGTAGAGCAAGGCCCTTCGGGACAGGTGGGCGGCGGTCACCTTCAGTGCCGCGGTATCGGGAGGCATCGGGTCTCCTTCAGGATGAGCAGCCGGGTAACGGGGACGGGCCGGCGGGCCCGGCGAGCGCGACGGCCGCCAGGGCGCTGATGAGCTCGGCGGCCACCGGGGCCGGGAGCCCGGCGGCCTGGACGGGATGCGTGCCGGGCGGCCGGCGGGCTGGTGCCGCCGTGCCCTGCCCGGTGGGGGCCAGGCCTGCCAGGGCATGCCGCCAGGCGGTGACGCCGCCGCGTGCCAGCACGCCGAGGCCGAGCGGGAACGCCTCGGCGCGCGCGTGCAGCGCGGCATGGCGCAGTTGCTCGTAGCGGGCGTCCAGCCCGCCGCCGGGAGCACGGGCCTGGCCGGCATCCAGGCGGGCGCCTGGTTCAGCAGCCGCGTGGCCAGGTGATGTGAGCAGGGACAGGGACGGGTCATCCTCCTTCCGCATCTCGCGGGCGGGCAGTTCCGCGGCTTTTGGAATGGCGCTCGCGGCGGCGGGCCAGCGCTCGCTCCACCGACCGGGGGTGCACGCGCACGCCGAAGGCCTCCTCGATCCGGCCGGGCAGCAGCGCCGGGCGCAGCGCCGGGTCGGCGGCCAGCTGCTCCTCGGACCAGGCGAGGACCTCCTCGGTCAGCTTGTGCCCGCCGCGCGGCCCGGGCCGGGCGGGCACAAGCCCCTCCAGCCCGGAGCGCTCCAGCGCGGCCGCTGCCTGGTAGTAGGCCGGCCGGGAGTACCCGAACGCCGCGGCCGCCTCGGTGACCGGGGCACCGCCGGCCTTCACCTTCCGCACCATCTCGTACTTGACCTGCACCGCGTCGCGGGCGTCGAAGAAGTCGCTGGACAGGAACCCCGGGTCTCGCACCTGCTCCGGATGCGGGTTCAGGCAGCGCGCCTGGGCAAGCGCGGCCTCCTTCGGGTCCGGTCCGGTATCCCGCCTGGCCATGCCGCCTCCTGATCATAAAGACTGTCAGGAAAATTTTGCCGGATACCGGTACCGTTCGCACGCTCCCGTATCCGTGTGTCGCCAGTTTTCTCAGGAAATACCGGATGAAAACAGTTACGACGAGCAGGCTAGCCATCCGCCGGGCAGGCCAGCACGGCATAATTGCCCTGACATTCACGGCATAATCTTCTTTACGGCCTCAGTGCTGTCCCGCTGGGCGCGCAGCCCGTCCGCCAGGTCAGCCAGTGCCAGCAGGCCATCGATGGTGAACGGGCACCGGCCGGCCGCCATCACCACGAACGGGTCCGGTGCCGCCACATCGGTCCACCCCGCTGGCAGCGAGAACAGCTGCCCGTTCTCGTCATGCAGGTGGACCCGGTCCTCGCCCCAGTTCTGGCGGTAGGCGACGAACTCGAAGTCCTGGCCGCACAGGGGATGGAACGGGTGCGTCACCCGGACGCGCCGGTACCGATCATGCGGATCGGGTGTAGTTGACGTTGCGGGGCAACGCGATCATGGAGCGGTGGGTGCAGACCTACCGCCGTGAACTGCTCGACAGGACCTTGATCTGGAACCAGCGGCACCTGCTCCATGCCCTGCGTAAGTTCGAGGCCTTCTACAACGGGCATCGGCCTCATCAGGGCATCGCGAACGCCCGCCCGTTGAATCCGCTGCCTCCGCC
>DAHVAN010000356.1 GCA_027314595.1 Actinomycetota bacterium
AGGGGACATGAGCGCGGAAGACCTGGAAAAGTACGAAGCGGAGATGGAGCTGCAGCTCTACCGCGAGTACCGCGACGTCGTCGGCCTGTTCACCCATGTCGTGGAGACCGAGCGCCGGTTCTACCTCACCAACGACGTGGACCTGAGCGTGCGCTCCACCGACAACGGCGAGGTTTTCTTCGAGGTGACCATGCACGACGCGTGGGTGTGGGACATGTACCGGCCTGCCCGGTTCGTGAAGAACGTGCGGGTCGTCACTTTCAAGGACGTCAACATCGAGGAGCTGGCCAAGAGTGACCTCGAACTTCCGGAGGATAAGCCGGGCTTTTCCGGGTAGCCGGACCCGCATGCGCTCATGGATCGCCGCATGCTAGGGCTCCCCGACCAGGTGACCGCCTGCCTGTTCGACATGGACGGGGTGGTCACCAAGACCGCGCTGGTGCACGACGCGGCGTGGAAGGAGATGTTCGACGACTTCCTGCGGCAGTGGTCGGACGGGCACGGGACCGGCTTCGTCCCCTTCGACCCGGCGCGCGACTACGACGAGTACGTCGACGGCAAGCCCAGGCTCGAAGGCACCAGGTCGTTCCTGGCATCCAGGTCCATCGAACTGCCCGAGGGCTCGCCGTCAGACCCGCCGGGGACACCCACCGTGTACGGCCTGAGCAACAAGAAGAACCAGCTGGTGCTCGAGGTGCTGAAGCGCGACGGAGTAGAGGTCTACGACGGCTCGCGCCGCTACATCACCGCGGTGCGGGCCGCCGGCCTGCGCACGGCGATCGTCTCCTCGAGCGCCAATACGGTCCAGGTGCTCCAGGCGGGCGGGATCGCCGGCCTGTTCGACGCGCGGGTGGACGCGCAGGTGGCCCGCGGACGCGGGCTGCGGGGCAAGCCCGCGCCCGACACGTTCCTCGAGGCGGCGCGGATGATCGGCGTCGAGCCCGCCCACGGGGCGGTGTTCGAGGACGCGCTCGCGGGGGTCGCCGCGGGGCACGACGGCCGGTTCGGATGCGTGGTGGGGGTCGACCGGGCGGGCCAGGCCGAGGCGCTGCGGGCCCATGGCGCCGACATCGTGGTACAAGACCTGGCAGAGTTGCTATGAGCGTCTTCCCCCTGTGAGCCGCCTGCCGTGAGGGAGCCTGGCCATGATCGCTAACGCGCCGTACGGAGTGGAGCCGTGGTGCCTGACCGAATCCTCGCTTGACCTGGACCTGCTGGCGCAGAGCGAGTCGGTCTTCGCGCTGTCCAACGGGCACATCGGGCTGCGCGGCAACCTGGACGAGGGCGAGCCGTGCGGGCTGCCGGGTACCTACCTGAACTCGCTGTTCGAGAGCCATCCGCTGCCGTACGCCGAAGCCGGGTACGGGTTCCCGCAGACCGGCCAGACGATCATCAACGTCACCAACGGCAAGGTGATCAGGCTGCTCGTCAACGACGAGCCGTTCGACATCCGCTACGGCACGCTGCACTCCCACACCAGGACCCTGGACCTGCGCGGTGGCACCCTGACCCGGAGCGTGCGCTGGACCTCGCCGGCCGGGAACACCGTGGAGATCAGGTCCGAGCGGCTGGTCTCGCTGACGCAGCGCGCCATCGCCGCGATCTGCTACACGGTCAGGCCCGTCGACGAGAAGCTGCGTCTTGTCCTCATGTCGGAGATCGTCGCCAACGAGGAGGTGCCGCGGGCCGCCGACGACCCGCGCGCCGCCTCCGTCCTCGCCTCGCCGCTGGTCAGCGAGGAGCACATGGCGGTCGACGGGAAGCACCCGCGCGCCGTTCTGGTGCACGGGACGCGCAACAGCAAGCTGCGGCTGGCGGCGGGGATGTTCCACGAGGTCTACGGGCCGGAGCGGATGACGACCGTGTCCGAGGCGTTCCCCGACCTGGGGCGGCTGATGGTCGCGGCCGAGGTCGCGGCCGGCCAGGAACTGCGCCTGGTGAAGTACCTGGGCTACGGATGGTCGCGGCTGAGGTCCCGCCCGGCCCTGGTCGACCAGGTGTCGGGCGCGCTCGCCGCGGCCGAGCTCACCGGCTGGGAGGGGCTGCTCGGCGAGCAGCGGGCGTACCTCGACGCGTTCTGGGAGGGGGCCGACGTCGAGGTCGACGGCGACCTGGAGATCCAGCAGGCCGTGCGGTTCGGGCTGTTCCACATCCTGCAGGCGGGGGCGCGCGCCGAGAACCGGATGATCGCCGCCAAGGGCCTGACCGGGACCGGGTACGACGGGCACACCTTCTGGGACACCGAGATGTTCGTGCTCCCGGTGCTCACCTACACCCAGCCTGACGCGGCCGCAAGCGCCCTGTGCTGGCGGCACAGGATCATGCCCGAGGCCAGCAGGCACGCGAGGGAACTGGGCCTTGAGGGCGCGGCGTTCCCGTGGCGGACCATACACGGCGAGGAGTGTTCGGGGTACTGGCCCGCCGGAACGGCCGCGTTCCACATCAACGCCGACATCGCGGCCGCCGTCATGAGGTACGTGGACGCCACCGGGGACACGGTCTTCGAAAAGGAGACCGGCCTGCCGCTGCTGGTCGAGACCGCCCGGCTGTGGCGCTCGCTCGGCCAGCACGACGCCGCGGGCAAGTTCCGCGTCGAGGGCGTGACAGGACCGGACGAGTACAGCGCGGTGAAGGACAACAACGTTTACACGAACCTGCTGGCGCAGCAGAACCTGTCCGGGGCCGCCGACCTCGCCGCGAAGCTGCCGGACGCCGCGCGCGAGCTGGGCGTGACGACGGAGGAGACCGCGTCGTGGCGGGACGCCGCCGCGAACATGTACATCCCCTACGACGAGCGCCTTGGCGTGCACCCGCAGCACGACGGGTTCACCGACTACGCGCGGTGGGACTTCGCCGCGACGCCGGAGGACCACTACCCGCTGCTGCTGCACTACCCGTACTTCCAGCTCTACCGCAAGCAGGTCGTCAAGCAGGCCGACCTGGTGCTCGCCATGCAGCACCGCGGCGACGCCTTCACCGGCGAGCAGAAGGCCCGCAACTTCGCCTATTACGAGGGCCTGACCGTCCGGGACTCCTCGCTGTCGGCGTGCACGCAGGCGGTGCTCGCGGCCGAGGTCGGGCACCTGGATCTCGCCTACGACTACCTCGCGGAAGCCGCCTTCATGGACCTGCAGGACCGCGAGCACAACACCAGGGACGGCCTGCACATCGCCTCGCTGGCCGGCGCCTGGACGGCGCTGGTCGGCGGGTTCGGCGGGATGCGCTGCGACGGCAGCGGACTGGCGTTCAGGCCGCGGCTGCCGTCCGGGATCGTCGGCCTGTCGTTCCGGCTGCGCTACCGGGGACGGGTGCTGCACGTGGAGGTGCGGTCGGGGAAGACGCGCTACTCGCTGATCTCGGGTGACCCGCTGCCGATCGCCCACCACGGCGCGCAGGTGACCCTTGGCGAACAGACGGTGACCATGGACATTCCGCCGATGGAGCCGCTGGCCCGCCCGTCCCAGCCGGCTGGAAGGGTCCCCCAGTCCCGCCGCGCCCGCGAGTAGTCTCCCGAACGGGACCGTGGCGCCTGTCAGCCTCCCAGGCAGGCGCCTGCCGTGAGATCGTCCCCTGGCATTAAAGCAGGCAGCGCTGACGTTTCGCTGACGTTATCCACATGCGCGGGCCTGCTTAAGCTTTCCTCCACTGCCCGGAACTGCCCGCTGCGCGCCGCCGGGCCGGCGGGCCATCGTCGTTGCCGGAGGTGATGACGATGCAAGCCAAGGATGTGCTCGGCCGGGACGGCGAGCAGGCCGCGGCCGCCTACCTGGAGGGCCGCGGTTTCCGGATACTCGACCGCAACTGGCGGTGCGCCGACGGGGAGATCGACATCGTCGCGGTGGAACGGCACACGTTCGTCGTCTGCGAGGTGAAGACCCGCTCGGGGACGCGGTTCGGGACGCCGCTTGAGGCGGTCGGCAGGGCAAAGCGCGCCAGGCTGCGCAGGCTGGCGGTGCGCTGGCTGAACGCCCACGGCGTCCGGTTCGACCAGATACGGATCGACGTGGTCGGCCTGCTCTACGAGGGCACAGGCGGGGTCACGATCGAGCATGTCAGGGGGGTGGGCTGAATGGGCCTGGCCCGCACGCGCTCGGTCGCGCTCGTCGGTGTCACCGGCCACCTCATCGAGGTGGAGGCGGACATCGCCCAGGGCCTTCCGGTGACGATCCTGGTCGGCCTGCCTGATACGGCCCTTCGCGAGGCGCGGGACCGGATACGCGCCGCGATCGTCAACAGCGGGGAGAAGTGGCCGCAGTCGAAGATCACCGTCGGCTTGTCCCCCGCGAGCCTGCCCAAGCGGGGCAGCGGCTTCGACCTCGCGATCGCCGTCGCCATCCTCGCCGCCGGCGGCAGGCTGCCGTCGCCGTCGCCTGCCGGGGTCATGTTCCTCGCCGAGCTCGGCCTCGACGGCAGCCTGCGGCCGGTGCCCGGGGTGCTGCCCGCTGTCGTCGCCGCCGCGGCCGCGGGCGTGGGCACGGCGGTGGTGGCGACGAGAAACGCGGCGGAGGCAGGCCTGGTGCCAGGCATCCGCGTCGTCGCCGCGGGCTGGCTGGCGGAGCTGGCCATCTGGCTGCGCGGCGGCCCGGTTCCCACGCCCGCGCTCCCTGCCCCGGCGGCCGGCGATCGGGCCGCCCCGCCCGCCACGGCGGCGCGCCAGCGCGATCTCGCGGAGGTCCTCGGCCAGTCGGAGGCACGCAAGGCAGCGGAAATCTGCGCCGCCGGCGGGCACAACCTGTCCCTGCTCGGCCCGCCAGGGGCGGGCAAGACCATGCTGGCCGAACGGCTCCCCACGATCATGCCGAAGCTGGATCCGGCCGCCGCCCTCGAGGTCACCTCGATTCATTCGGTGGCCGGGACGCTGCCGGCCCATGGCGGGCTGGTCACCGAGCCGCCGTTTTGCGCGCCGCACCATACGGCGAGCAAGGCGGCCATCGTCGGCGGCGGCAGTGGCGTCATCCGGCCGGGCGCTGCCTCGCTGGCGCACCGCGGCGTGCTCTTCCTCGACGAGGCGCCCGAGTTCGACAGGGACGTGCTCGACGCGCTCAGGCAGCCGCTCGAAGCGGGCGAGGTGGTCATCGCGCGGTCCGCGATGTGCGCCAGGTTCCCGGCCAGGTTCACCCTGGTGCTCGCCGCCAATCCCTGTCCGTGCGCCAAGGCTGCTTCGGGGGGAGCCGGCTGCGGCTGCAGCCCGGCGGCCAGGCGCAGGTACCTCGGCCGCCTTTCCGGGCCGCTGCTTGACCGGGTGGACGTGAAGGTCCGGCTGCTTCCGGTGAACAGGCACGAGATGCTCTATGACCGCGCGCACGCGGAGACGAGCGCTGTCGTGGCGGAGCGGGTGGCCGCCGCGCGGGAGCGCATGGCCCGCCGGCTGAGCGGCACCGCGTGGCGGGTCAACGCCGAGGTTCCCGGCGCGGAGCTGCGCCGCTCGTACGCTCCCGAGCCCGGCGCGCTGCGGTCGCTCGACCGCGCGATGGAGCTCGGGCAGGTAAGCGCCCGCGGCGCCGACAAGATCGTCCGGGTGGCGTGGAGCCTTGCCGACCTGGCCGGAAGGCCGCGGCCCTGCGCCGGCGAGGTCGACTCCGCCATCACGTTGTGGCTGGGGGTGTCCCGGTGACCGGCAGGCTCGATGAGGAAAGGTACGGGCGGGCGGCGCTGACCTACCTCGCCGAGCCCGGCGACCGGCGGCTCGGCGGGCTGGCGCGTTCGCACGGAGCGGCGCGGACCCTGGCGGCGATCAGGGCCGGCGTGCTTGCGGACGAGCCTGCCAGCGGCGACGTCCTGGCTGGCGCCGGCGCCCTGGGTGCGGCGCGTGCCACGGCGGCCAGGCGGGCCATGTCCCGATGGCAGGTGCGGCTGGGCGAATTGCCGTCGGCGGAGGAGATCGCCGGGTTCTGCCGGGCCGGGATCCGGCTGGCGTGCCCCGGCGATCCGGAGTGGCCGGCCCGCCTTGACGACCTGGGCGACGCCCGGCCCTACGCGCTGTGGCTGCGCGGCGCCGCGGACCTGCGGTTCAACTGCCTGCGCTCGGTGGCGATCGTCGGGTCGCGCGCGGCGACCGCCTACGGCTCCTATGTGGCGTCGGAGTTCGCGGCCTCGGTCGCCGCGCGCGGCTACGCGGTGATCTCCGGCGGGGCCTACGGCATCGACGCGGCCGCCCACACGGGCGCGCTGGCCGCCGGCGGCGTGACCGTCGCGGTGCTCGCGTGCGGCGTGGACGTGCCCTACCCGGCCGGCCACGCCGCCCTGCTCGACGCGATCGCGGCCCACGGGGTCATCGTCAGCGAATGGCCGCCCGGCCGGACCGCCACCCGGCTGAGGTTCCTCGTCCGCAACAGGGTGATCGCCGCGCTGGCCCCGGGAACGCTCGTGGTGGAGGCCGGGCAGCGCAGCGGCGCGCTGAACACCGCGCGGCACGCCCGCGACCTCGGCCGTCCGCTGATGGCGGTGCCGGGCCCGGTCACCTCCGAGATGTCCGCCGGGTGCCACACGATCATCAGGGACTGGCAGGGGATGCTCGTCACCAGCGCGGCCGATGTCACCGAGTGCCTGTCCCCGATCGGCACGCCCGCGGACCAGCCGCCGGGCCCGCACGCGGGGGGCCGGGCCGCGGCCGTGATCGGGCGTGACGCGCTGGACCTCGAGACCGCCACCGTGCTCGACGCGCTGCCGCTGCGGGGCGGGATGGGCCCGGCCAGCATCGCCGTCAAGGCCGGCCTTGACCCGGACACCGTGATCCGCCGCCTCGGAGCGCTCGCCGCCGCCGGCCTCGCCGAACGCTGCGACAACGGCTGGCGCCTGCGCCGCGCCTGAGTCCGATTCGCTCCGGCCGGCTGAAACCTTCGCGAGATGGTTTCCCAACGGCCCCGGTCCGGTGCACACTGTGCCCATGGCTACGCCACAGGCGCGGGCCGCCGGCGCGGACGGCCCGCGACAGACGCTGCCTACGGGGCTGAGCGTCGCGCTGGCCGAGTTCAGCGAGCATCTCGACGCCGAGCGTGCGTTGTCGCGTCATACGATTCGCGCCTATCACGGTGACATCGCCTCGCTTCTGCGGTACGCGTGGCGTTCCGGGGTCAGCGAACCAGGCTCGCTCGACGTCACGATGCTGCGCGGCTGGCTGGCCTGCCAGCACCAGGCCGGGGCGGCACGGGCCACGCTGGCGCGCCGCGGCGCGGCGGCACGGGCGTTCACCTCGTTCGCGCACCGCCAGGGGTGGCTCGCCGCCGACCCCGGGCCGCAGCTCGGCACCCCGAAGGTGCGTCGCGTCCTGCCCCAGGTGCTGCGCAGGGATGAGATCAACAGGGTCCTCGCGGACTGCGAGGACCGGGCGCTGCGGGACTTCGCCTCCGGTCAGCGGGCGACCGCGGCGCTGGCCATGCGCGACGCCGCCGTCCTCGAACTGCTTTACGCGTCCGCGATCCGGGTGAGCGAGCTGTGCGAGCTTGACGTCGGCGGCCTGGACCAGGAGCGGCGCACGGTCCGCGTGCTTGGCAAGGGGCGGAAGGAACGGGTCGTCCCCGTCGGCGTGCCCGCGGCCCGGGCGGTGGCCAGGTGGCAGGAGCTCGGGCGTCCCGTGCTGGCCGGCCAGCGCAGTGGAACCGCCCTTTTCCTGGGCGCGCGCGGCGGGCGCCTCGATCCGCGCAGCGCGCGGCGCATCGTGCACGCGCGCCTGCGCGGTGCCGCCTTCCCCGCGGCCGCGGCCGCGGCTGCGGCCGCACGACCCGGGACCGCGCCAGCCGCGCTAGCCGCGGCTGCCCGGGAGGGCGGGCATGACGCCCCGCAGGCCGTGCGGGACGCGGGACCGCACGCGATCCGGCACACCGCCGCCACCCACCTGCTCGAAGGCGGCGCGGACCTGCGCAGCGTCCAGGAGATCCTCGGCCACTCCTCGCCGGCCACGACTCAGATCTACACGCACGTCTCGGCCGAGCGCCTGAAGGCGAGCTATCGCCAGGCGCACCCACGCGCGTAGTGCGTCCGACTTGAAGTAGTCTGGACGCGGTCGCTTCGTACGCGCCGTCAAGACGCACGCGGTGACCGTAATTCGCGTGCCCGTGTGCCGCACGAAACCAGCAACAGTCAGGACATCGCGAACGGTCGCCGCCAGGCGAGCCTCGCACCAAGGACGGACCTGACGGGGACCTGGGATCGCGCGGGACCGCACCACTCGGTCCGCCGGCCAAGGCGAACGGCGAAAGGGGCGAAAGCTCCCGCCCAAGGCCGGCCGCTCGGTGCGGGACAATCCCGGGCGCCAGGAGGTAAACCGAGCCGCGCGCGGCCGGGACAGACGCCGCGCGCATGTAAGGAAGGACCGTAGCGATGCCCCCGGTCGTCACCATGAAGCAGCTCCTGGAGAGCGGCGTCCACTTCGGCCATCAGACCAGGCGCTGGAACCCGAAGATGAAGCGTTACATCTTCACCGAGCGCAACGGCATCTACATCATCGACCTGCAGCAGTCGCTGGACTACATCGACCGCGCGTATGAGTTCATCAGGGAGACGGTCGCGCACGGCGGCACGATCCTGTACGTCGGAACCAAGAAGCAGGCGCAGGAGGCGATCGCCGAGCAGGCCCGCCGGGTCGGCATGCCCTTCGTCAACCAGCGCTGGCTGGGCGGGATGCTGACGAACTTCTCCACCGTGTTCAAGCGGCTGCAGCGGCTGAAGGAGCTCGAGGAGATCGACTTCACCGACGTGGCAGGCTCCGGCATGACCAAGAAGGAGCTGCTGCAGCTCAAGCGCGAGCGCGACAAGCTGGACCGCACCCTCGGCGGTATCCGCGACATGAGCCGGGTGCCGAGCGCGGTCTGGGTCGTGGACACCAAGAAAGAGCACATCGCGGTCAGCGAGGCGCGCAAGCTGGGCATCCCGGTGGTCGCCATCCTGGACACGAACTGCGACCCGGACGAGGTGACCTACCCGATCCCGGGCAACGACGACGCGATCCGCAGCGTGGCGCTGCTGACCCGGGTGGTCGCTGACGCGGTGGCGGACGGCCTGATCGGGCGGGCTGGCGCGTCGGACGGCGACCAGAAGCCGTCCGACGACCAGTTCCTGAGCGAGGAGCCGCTGCCCGAGTGGGAGCGTGACCTGCTCGGGGGCAGCGCCGCCGCAGCGGCCGAAGCCGGGCCAGCGGCCGAAGCCGGGCCAGCGGCCGAGACGACCGAGCCGGCCGCCGCCGAGACCACCGAGCCGGCCGCCGCCGAGGAGGTCGTCAGCACCACCGCGGCGACCGCCGAGGTGGTGGCGCAGGCCGAAGCCGACGCCGCCGGCGACGAGTGACCAGACAGGAGCGAGGAACCACGACATGGCGAATGTCTCCGCCGCTGATGTGAAGCGGCTGCGCGAACAGACCGGCGCGGGAATGATGGACTGCAAGAACGCCCTCGCGCAGGCCGATGGCGACTTCGAGGCCGCGATCGAGTTCCTGCGGCTGAAGGGCCTTAAGGACCAGAGCAAGCGTGCGACCCGCACCGCGGGCAACGGGCTTGTGACGGCCGAACTCGACGGCAGCAGCGCCGGCGTGCTCGTCGAGCTGAACTGCGAGACCGACTTCGTGGCCAAGAACGAGCAGTTCCAGGAGGTGGCCGCCAAGATCGCGAAGGCGGCCCTGGGCAGCGGCGTGGCCGACCGGCTCGCCCTGCTGACCGTCGAGGTCGAGCCCGGCAAGACCGTCGAGCAGCTCATCGAGGACGCGAGCTCCTCGATCAAGGAGAAGCTGGAACTCGGCCGCTTCGCCCGCTTCGAGGGCGGTTACGTGACCAGCTACCTGCACCGCTCCGACCGCGACCTGCCGCCGACCCTCGGCGTGCTCGTCCAGCTGGACAAGCCGAGCGAGGGGGTCGCCAGGGACCTGGCGCAGCAGGTCGCCGCCATGCGCCCGATGTGGACCACGCGCGAGGAGGTTCCCGAGGACGTGGTCCAGAAGGAGCGCAGGATCGCCGAGCAGATCACCCGCGACGAGGGCAAGCCCGAGCAGGCGATCCCGAAGATCGTCGAGGGCCGGCTCGGCGGCTTCTTCAAGGACGTCGTGCTCGTCGAGCAGGCGTTCGTCAAGGACAGCAAGCTGTCCGTGGCCAAGGTGCTCGAGGCCGACGGCGTGTCCGTGCGGGGATTCGCCCGGTTCCAGGTGGGCCAGGCCTGATCGGGGGGCGCCGGAAAGACGCCGATCCGCGGCAGCGGTCAGTGCTTTCCGGCGCCCTTCGTATGAGAATGGGTAGGGCCGGGTAGTGTGGTGACGACCGTACGGGGCCGAGGTCCGAGCCGACCGGCACGCAAGTGCGCACAGGAGCCGTAACGATGATCGATGACACCCTCCTTGAGGCCGAAGAGAAGATGGACAAAGCCGTCGCGGTCGCCAAGGAAGATTTCGGCAACATCCGCACCGGCCGGGTCCACCCGGGCATCTTCACCAAGGTGACCGCCGCGTACTACGGCACCCAGACCCCGCTGGACCAGCTCGCCACCTTCCGCGTGCCCGAGCCGAGGATGGTCATCATCCAGCCGTTCGACAAAGCCTCGCTCGGCACGATCGAGAAGGCCATCAGGAACAGCGACCTCGGCGTGAACCCCTCCAACGACGGCGTGATCATCCGGGTGATCTTCCCCGAGCTGACCGAGGAGCGCCGCCGCGAGTACATCAAGACCGCCCGGTCCAAGGCCGAAGACAGCCGCGTCTCCATCAGGAACATCCGGCGCCACGCCAAGGACGCGCTGGACAAGATGGTGAAGAACGGCGAGGCGGGCGAGGACGAGGTACGCCGCGCGGAGCGTGACCTCCAGGAACTCACCGACACCTACATCGCGCAGGTCGACGAGCTGCTCAAGCACAAGGAAGCCGAGCTGCTCGAGGTGTGAGCGCCGCAGGCACACAGCCCCAAGACGATATGCCGGACGAGGGCCGGCAGGCGCCCGGCACGGGGATCAGGGCCGGCCGCAACCTGCCCGCCGCGATCGCCGTTGGCGCCGCGCTCGGCGGCATCGCGCTGCTCACGCTGCTGACCGTGAAGGCGACGTTCCTGATCTACATGGGCGCCGCGCTCGCGGTCGCGCTGTATGAGCTCGCCGGCGCGCTGCGCACCCGCGAGATCGCGATCCCGGTGATCCCGGTCGCCCTCGGCGGCGCCGCGATGGTGACCAGCGCGTACTGGGCCGCGGGCGGCGCCGTCGCCGCCGCGTTCGCGCTGACGGTGCTCGCGATCCTCGCCTGGCGCATGTCCGGCGGCACCGATGGCTACGTCAGGGACGTCACCGCGGGCGTGTTCGCGGTCGCCTACCTGGCGCTGCTCGGCTCGACCGTGTCCGCGATGCTGGCCGCCCACGACGGCGGCCGCCGGGTCCTGGTGTTCGTCATCCTGGCGATCTGCAGCGACATAGGCGGCTACTTCGCCGGAATCACGCTCGGGCGCTCCGGCGCCCACAAGCTAGCCCCCGTCATCAGCCCGAAGAAAACGTGGGAAGGCCTGGCCGGTTCCGCCGTCGCCACCATCGCGGCCGGCGCCATCTTGCTGCCCGCGCTGCTGCACGGGTACTGGTGGCAGGGTGTCGTGCTCGGCGCGGCGGCCGTCGTCGCCGCGGTGCTCGGCGATTTCGCCGAGTCGATGATGAAGCGGGACCTGAACATCAAGGACATGGGGTCGCTGCTGCCGGGCCACGGCGGCATCCTGGACCGGATCGACTCGCTGCTTTTCTGCGCTCCGGCCGTCTGGCTGCTGCTGTCGGCCTTCCTGCGCACATAGCTTTCCGTCCGTAACTGGAGTCTCTTTTCTGCTATCCAGAACGGGCCCTTGCCGACTGCCGCCGGAAATGTTTGAGCCCCCGATTTTATGGGACTTGAGTCGAAGGAATATCGGTTCGGCATTCCGGAACGGAGTCGATGGACATGTCGGCTAGGTGGGTCAAGATCCTCATCCTGACGGTCTACCTGATCATCGGCGGCGTTATCGCCTGGGACCATGGGTACCTCGGCCTCACCTGGCTGAGGTCACTAGCCAGCGCGATCCTGGCGATCTTGCTGTGGTGGCTCATCCCGCTGGGCGTGAACCTGCATATCCACGGATAGCGCGGCCTAGCGGAGCGCCGCCGCCGGAGGATTGACAATCCAGCCGCGGCGTTCCGCGGCCAGCTGGCTGACAAGGCTGGCAGAGCCATGTTCCTTGGCAATCAGCCGGGACCGTTCGGAAATCGGAATTATCCAAAGCCACCTGACAGGGTCATCGTCCACCGAGAAACCCGACAGATCGGGCGCCGCGGGCCCGGGGAGCGCGGACGGGTCCTGCAGGAGCAGCACGCCCTCGTAGCCGCCGCCGAGCGGGAAGTTCGCCGCCCGGTCGTACCACCGGACGCTGTGGCCGGGGCCGAACCAGGTCACCGCGCGCCAGGGGTATCCGGCCAGCCACAAGAAGACCAGGGCCGCCACCCCGGACGGCAGCGTCGTCGCGACGGCGAGCTCGACCCTGGAGTACCCGGCGGGATCGTCGACGACCTGCTCGACCATGGGCATCCGCTGCGCGCTCATGCCAACCGTGGACAGCACCGTGTACGGCCGGCCCGAGGACGGCGGGCGCTCGGAGATCCCGATCGCCGGGCGCCTGCCCTGCGCGCCGTCCCAGTAATGGGCGCCCGGGCCGAGCCGCGAGGTCAGGTGCGCGAGCGCCGCCTGCTGGAACTTGGCCCAGCCTGCGGTGGAGTTGCGCCACCGCCAGAACTGGCCCGCGCGCTCCACCCGGGGGCCGAGCCCCTCGATGGCGTCGTCGAGCGACCAGGCGAACGGCGTCTGGCCGATCACGTCGCGGCTGTACCCGGGCATGCCGCGGCCGGAGTTGGCCCAGCCAGGGATGACGGCGAGCAGGGTGCCGCGCTCCAGCAGCGCCACGCCGTCGCCTTCCTCGAACCACAGCGCCTGCAGCGTGTCCGGGTCGAACGGCGGCCGGCCGCGCGGATGCCGGGTGCGGACGGCGGGCATAAGCGGCGCCTGGCCCGCGTTGATCCTGGCGGAATCGCTGGTGCGCGGGGCGCGAACGTGGTTGGCTATCCAGGTGGCGGCGATCGTCGTGGTCTCGTCGTACAGGTACGCAGCCGTGGTTGTGCCGTCGAACTCCACCGTCAGCCGCCGGCTCCCGTAGGGGCTCACGCTGTCGAGCAGCGTGGCCGGCTGCGGGAACGGCTCGGGACCGGACCGCATTATTGCCATAATCCTTAATATCGTCCTGTTTGCCCTCCGTGATCAAGTCCTTGCGCTTAGGTAATATCGGTGGGTCGATCCCCTTCGGGGGTCCGGGGGTCGCCCCCCGGGTGTGCGCAGTCCCCGAACGGAGCCGCCGTGTCTGGTCCACCTCGCCATCTCGCCGATCTCGGCCTGGCGGAGCGGCGGCAGGCAGTCGCCGACCTGGGAGAGCGCGAATTCCGCGCCGACCAGCTGTCACGGCACTACTTCGGCAGGCACACCGACTCGGCGCAGGACATGACCGACCTGCCCGCCGCGGTGCGTTCTGCGCTGGCCGCGGCGCTGCTGCCCCCCTTGCTCACGCAGCAGCGGTCGTTCGCCTGCGACAAGGGCGCGACGCGCAAGACGCTGTGGCGCCTGCACGACGGCGCGCTCGTCGAATCGGTGCTGATGAAGTACCCGGACCGGGTGACCATGTGCGTGTCGTCGCAGGCTGGCTGCGGGATGGGCTGCCCGTTCTGCGCGACGGGCCAGGCCGGCCTGACCCGCAACCTGTCCACCGCCGAGATCGTCGCCCAGGTGGTAGCGGGCGAACGCGCCCTGCCCGCCGCCGCCGCCCCGGGCCCCGCGCCCGGCCGCCTCTGCACCGGGAACCCCGCCCACGGCCGCGTCTCGAACGTCGTCTTCATGGGCATGGGGGAGCCGCTGGCGAACTACCGGAACGTGATCGGGGCGGTCCGCCGGCTGACCGACCCCGTGCCCGCCGGCCTGGGAATCTCACAGCGTTCGGTCACCGTGTCCACCGTCGGTCTCGTCCCGGCGATCAACCGCCTGGCCTCGGAAGGCCTGTCGGTCACGCTCGCGGTCTCTCTTCACGCGCCGGACGACGAGGCGCGTGACGGGCTCGTCCCGGTCAACCGCCGCTGGAAGGTCGCCGAGGTGCTGTCGGCCGCGTGGGACTACGCGGCCGCCACCGGGAGGCGGATCTCGATCGAATACGCGCTCATCAGGGACGTCAACGACCAGCCGTGGCGGGCCGACCTGCTCGGTTCGCTGCTCGCCGGGCACTTGGCGCACGTGAACCTCATCCCGCTCAACCCGACGCCAGGCTCGAAGTGGACCGCCTCGCTGCCGGGCGCGCAGGACGAGTTCGTCAGCCGCGTCGCCGCCCACGGCGTGGCCGTGACCGTGCGGGACACCCGGGGCCGTGAGATCGACGGCGCCTGCGGCCAGCTAGCCGCGTTGAACTCGCCGAACGCGCCGAAGGGCCGCTAAGCCGGGGGAGGGCCACCGCCGTGCCGCGCGAACGCGGGACAATGCCCTGGTGAAGTGGTGGAAGCGGCTGAAGTTGCGGGCCGGGCGAGCACGGCGGGCGCTGCTATGGCGGGCCGTGCACTGGGGATGGCGGGAGTTCCAGCGGGCCGGCCTGATCACCGGGGACACGCCGGCGGGGCGGGCCTACCGGGAGTTCGGCCGGGGCTCGGTGATGGCGTTTCCGCCCGGGTCCGTGTTCGGCGAGGGCTGGATCGCGGTCGGCGAGGACACGCTGATCGCCGCGCAAGTGACCATGTCGGCCGGCATCATGCCCGGTCAGGATCTGGGTCCGGACCCGGTGCTGCGAATCGGCGACCGCTGCGTGATCGGGCGCGGCAGCCATATCGTCGCGCATGAAAGCGTCGAGATCGGCGATGACGTGTGGACCGGGCCGTACGTGTACATCCCTGAGCATTCGTAGACGTAGGCTACTCCCATGGGTACCGAGCGGCGCGGCAGCGCAGGGCAGACGGGTCTCCGTTGGGGCGGGGACGTGCGCATCTCTGAGGACGAGTGGGTCAAGGACCCGAAGACGGGCGAGATGCGCCTGTCCGAGAAGGGCATTACCCGGCAGGAAGAGGACATAACCGCACTGGTCGGCCGGCTTGGCGGGGAAGTCGCCAAGTGGTACCCGGAAAACGACACGTCGGCGTACAAGAAGCGGCGTATCCGGCTTCCGAACGGGCGTAGCGTGTGGCGGGTTTACCGCCCGGAATTCCGGCGCATGCTCGCCGATTACGAAGACGGGAAGATAGACGGGATCATCTTCTACGACATTGACCGTCTCGCCCGTCAGCCGCGCGACCTGGAAGACCTGATAGACCTAGTCGAGTACTACAAGCGTCCCGTTGAAACGGTGACCGGAAATATCGACTTGCGCACATCCAATGGTCGCGCGATGGCGCGCGTGCTGGTGGCGATGGCGAACAAGTCTAGCGAGGACACCGCGCGGCGCGTGGCACGCGCCAAGCTCCAAATTGCGCAGGAGGGAAACGGCAGCCGTTTCACGGGAAGCCGCCGGCGTTTCGGCTACCGGGAAGACGGAACCCTGAATGAGGCGGAAGCGGTGCTTATCCGTGACGCGGCACAAAGGTTCATGGCTGGCGAGTCGTGGAACGGTATTGCCAAGCATTTCCGCGCTTCGGGAATCCGGCCGGTCTACGCGAATGTCTGGTCAATGACGTCTATACGTCAGGTTCTTCTGTCTCCCTCTACCGCAGGTATCGCGGTGTATAATGGTTCGCTGCGCGAGGAAAACAAGACGGGCCGTCCGAAAAACCTCTACTCCGACCCTGAAGCCGTCGCGCTGAAAGACGCGGCTGGCCGGTACCTGATGGGAAACTGGAAGCCGGTTCTGTCAGTTGACGAGTGGAAAGCACTCGTAGCGGAATCGGAGGCGAGGAGGAAAGGGCAGACATTCAGTGCCAGGGGAACGCGGAAATACCTATTGACCGGGCTCTTGCGGTGCGGGCGCGTACACGACAACGGCGTTGTATGCAACCGGTCTATGGCCGGCTTCAAATACACCAATAAAGCCGGCACGGTTTGTTACGGTTACCGGTGCCCAGACAAGATAAAAGGCGGCTGCGGCGGTCTCCAGCGAAGCATGCCGAAACTCGACAAACTCATAGAAGACCTGCTTTTCGCGCACCTCGCGGAAAACGCGCCGGACAGCATGCAGGAAAACGACGGGGCAGGCGAAACCGATGCTGACGCTATCCAGCTAGCCGAAACACAGGAAAGCATACGCAAGCTCCGGATGGGATATGCGGCGGTTCCCCGGACGGTCAGCGATGACACGATGTTCAGCGTGCTGCCGCAACTGGAAGCCACCGAACGCGACCTGAAGGCAAAGCTGCGGAAAAAGGCCAAGGTACGTATGGGCCGGGTTTCCCTTGCAAAGAGGCCGGAAGAAGTACGCCGCGAATGGGACGAGGCCGATGATAACTTGGTGCGCCGCGCGATTCTTTCCCGCTACCTGAAAGCGGTTATTATCTGCAAGACAGATCGACGTGGTCCGGGAGCCCTGGATTATGCCGCGATCGAGCCGGTATGGCGCGAAGACGGGGAATACGCGCCACTTGATCACGTGATTTACTAGCAGCGAAAGCGAAAGGGTGCGGCTCCGCCGCCAGATTTACGGCATTTCGCCCTGACCAGCCAACATCCGCAGAACTCAGCATCCTCCGACTGGCCTGGGAAGACGCAATGCCCGTCGCCGCCTAAACCCCGAAAGTCGCGTGAGATAACCAAGAACCTACGAGAAGGAGCCCTTCACGTGTTAACCCACAGCCGCGAACCGGACACACGGGCATCAAGGCACCGAAAGGGCCTCGCGCTGCGTCACCCTGGAAGAGCCGCACCCAAAGCGAAAGACGCCGGCCGCGCATGCGGTCGGCGTCTTTCGCGTGTTCAGGATTCCTTTTCCTCGTCTTGGTCGTCATCACGGATTTCCTGGTTTCCGTAGTGCAGTAGCAAGAGCATGTCAGCCCATTGCCGTTGCGTGATTTTGGGTGCGCGTGCGACGTGATAAGCGATCCACTGTTCACGGGTCATCGGCTCTTCGGCCGCCGGCGTGCTGTCGTCGTCGTCGTGCGGGGGGTCGCGTCCCTTCGTCCCTTCGTCCCTGTCCCTCCCGTTACGTGCAGACGCGCGCGAGGGAGGGACGAAGGGACGATCACTCATGGTGACTCCCGGGCGCGCCACCGGCCACGGCTGACCTGGTAGGCGCGGCCCTCGCCGGCGAGGTTCTGAAGGTAGCGGTAAAGCGGAGACCGGCTCATTCCGGTAATCCTCATGAGGTCTCCGATTTCTAGCCCTTCTTCGGGTGCGCCGCGAAGTGCGGCCCATAGTGATTCCTCGGGTGACTGCTCCGACTTTCGGTCGTACGCCTGGGGCATCTCGGCAGCCGCGGCGATTATCGCATTGCGGGATACCTGGTCAAGTCCGCGAGGTATTTGCGAGTGCAGTGCGGCCGTTCGGGCCACCATTTCATCCGTGACGAGGTAGGCGCGCGCCCGGCGGGGAATGTCGTGCTCGGGAGCGGAGACGAGGAACTTCCCGGGCGCGTTCAGCTTGTGCGCGTTCCATCCCGCGTTAAGCATGCCCTGACCGAGAACTAGATCCACGTCTCGCTGCTCCCGGACACGGAAGCATATTCGCAGGTCCATTTGCGACCGCACCGCGCCCTGTCCCATGACTTTCTGCGTCGGACGCTGTGTTGCCGCTATCAGGGTCACGGCAAGCGCACGACCGAGCCGCGCTATCTCGTCGGTGTAATGCATCGCTTCCGGCGCTTCCTCGGAGAGTTCCGCGTATTCGTCGATGATGATTATCAGCGCGGGCATTTCCGGGGTCGGTTCCCATGTTCGCCGGCCGATCGACGCCAGGTATTCCGCGCGTCCCTTAAGGATTGCCACCGCATCACGGAGCAATGCGGTTGCCTGGCCGGGAGTGGTGGCGAGCCGGTCTATGCATTCGGTCCACGGGCCGAGTTCCATTCCCCTTTTCAGGTCGATAGCCCAGATGATCACGTCCGGGCACGCGGTCAGGTTCCCCATGAGCACGTTTAGCCCGCCGCTCTTGCCGGAACCGGCGATGCCCCCTATCAGAGCGTGCCGGCGGAGGAATAGCAGTCGGCACGGCATCGCGTCCTCGAACGGGCCGAGTTCGGCCGGGTCGGTAATCGAGCCGATAGACGGCCCAGGCCACGGGATCGCATCGGCGTGGGGGTCGGTGTCGAGTACCCGCAACTCGAACCTGTTCGCCCGGTCGTCGGGGGTCGGGTAGACCCGCACCGCGCCCCGGTACGTGCCAAGGCCTGACTCGATTGCCGGAATCCTGGCAATGACATCGGTGATGGTCTGCCCGCGTGCCAGGCGGAACCGTGCTCGCCATCCCCACACGTCCACGGTGGCGGACATGACCGCGCTGCCGGCCAGGCCGACCGCGCGGGCGATGTCCGGCCAGGCGGCCAGGGTCCGCTCAACGCGGACCCTGGCGCGCCGGCGACGGTGCGCCCACCCCGGCACCGACAGGACCACCGCGCCAATGCCCAGGACGAGCGGCAGCGGCGGGGTGAGCGGGCCGAGCGCGGCGGCCAGGGCCAGCCACGCCCCGCCCGCGAGGATCACTGCGCCGGCATAAGCGCGCTCGGCAACCGGGCGCAGGCCGAACTTCGCGCCGAACGCCACTGCCGCCGCCGCGACGGCCAGCGCGGCGGCCAGGACCGGCACCGCCGCGGCGGGGAACGCGACGTGCGCCCACAGCCCGGCGCCGGCCAGCGCCGCCGCGACGTCGGCCGGGGCTAGCTCGGAGCGGTAACGCCACACCAGGCGGGCGAGAACCACGATGGCCAGTTCGGGCAGCGGGTCACCGGAGTTGACGACGATCAGGGGCTGCATGCCCGCGCGCCGCGCATGGCGGGCGTGACGGCGCATCTGCCGGTAGCCGCTCACGATGCCCCCCGGTGGCCCTGGGAACGCTCCCGGCGGGCCTGCAACTCGTCGCGCAGGTAGTACAAGGAGTCCGGTTCCCCGTCCGCATGCGCGCCAATGGTGGCGCGCATGGCCGCGAGCAGGTTCGCCCGGTCCAGCCGCGCCGCCTCGAGTTCCGCGCGGGTCCGCTGTAGTTCCGCGAGCACGGCCGGCACGTCGGCTAGCGCCGAGTCCACGAACCCGAACACGCCCGCCAGCGTGGGCGCGGCGGAGGCGAACCCGGCGATGATGTCGCGTGCGATGTCGTTGCGGGTGGTGATCTCGGCATAGCTGTTGCTGGTCATCATCGTGCGCCCTCCTGCCTGCCGGCGACGGCCCGGGCGAGTCGGCCGGCGGCCAGCCGCGCGAAGTCCGGCGAGATGTCGATGCCGGTAAACCGTCGGCCCAGCTGGATCGCGGCCAGTCCTGTCGTGCCGCTGCCCGCGAACGGGTCAAGGACGGTCCCGCTGGGCTTGCACCCGGCGGCGATGCACCGAAGCGGCAGGTCGATCGGGTAGGCGGCGAAGTGCGGCCCGTTGTAGGGGCGGGTGGAGATAGACCACACGTCGCCGGGGTTGCGCCCGTTCGGGTGCCCGCGTCCGTCACGGCCTGTCCCGTAGCGGCGGGCCGTGACAACCTCGGGCGTGCCCGGCCCGTACTTCGGCGGTCGGACAGGTCCCTCAGCGTGCCCCGGCGGACGGGTCCGCCGGGCGCGCCCTGGGCTGTCCGCGTGGGGAACGCGGATGGGGTCTAGGTTGAACCAGTAGGCGGGCTGCTTGACGAGCAGAAACAGCAGCTCGTGCCGGCATGAAAGCCGGTCGCGCACCGATTCGGGCATCGCGTTGGGCTTGTGCCACACGATCGCGTTCCGCAGAATCCAGCCGTCCTCTTGCAGTGCGAACGCGACCCGCCACGGGAGGCCGAGCAGGTTCTTCGCGCTCAGCCCGGCCGCCCGGTGCGTGGTGATGTGCCGGCCCAGGTAGGCGTGCAGCCCGGTGGCCCCGCCGCCGCTGGCCGAGTAGGAGTCGCCGAGGTTGAGCCAGCACGTCCCGTCACCGGCGAGCACGCGTCGCGCCTCGCTGAAAACGCCCCGCATCGTTTCCACGTACGCGGCGGGGGTTTCCTCGTGGCCGTACTGTGCGGGGATGCCGTAGTCCCGCTTGCCCCAGTAGGGCGGGCTGGTCACGATGCAGTCGGCCGACTCGGCGGGCATCATCGCGAGCACCGCGCGGGCATCGCCAACATGCAGCGCGAACGGTGCGGCGCTCACCGGCCACCGCCGAACCAGTGACCGAACCAGTAGGTGATGGCGGCGATGACTTCGTTAATGTTTGGCGCTGCCCCGGTTGCGGCGAGCAGGAACCCGAGGATGATGCACACCACGGCGTGCCAGAGCCGTAGCCCCATATGCCGGTATGCGATCCAGGCGACGAGGGCGAGAATGGCGATGAGGGGAATCGAGATAATCATTAGCGCATCACTTCCTTCCGGTAACGCGGCGGGTCTGGCTTTTCCGTGACTGCCACTTCCTGCGTCGGCTCCAGCGGGCACGGCCCGTGCATTTCTGGCACCCGTATTCGGTGCAGTGGCGGACGACATAGGCGACGGCGATGATCTCGCTGGCGCGGCTCATACGTTCGGCCGCCTCTTTTCGGGCGCGGATTCCTTTTCGGGCGCGGATTCTGCAGGCGGTGCGGGGTAGCGGACGCTGAGGAGAAGCCGGCGCGCGAATGCGTCTGAAGCCGAGCGGGGGCCACTTGCCAGGTGCCGGCGGTCGCCCCGCTGGATTCCGATGATCAGGACGGCGAGGGTCACGACCGCCGCAGCGGCTAGGACCCCCACGCCTGCAAGGACGAGGATCGGGGACATGCGCTTACTCGCTTCGCTCGTTGTCGTTCTTGTGCGGGATGGCGACCGCTCGGTATTCCACCGGGCCGAAGAGACGGACGGCGACGTAGTGGCCGCCTCCGGAAAAGTGGGCGTTCACGCCGAGCCGTGCGGCGGTAGCGTCGATTTCGGCGCGCATTTGCGCCCAGTCGTCGGCCGCCGGGAATGTGTGCACGGCCGGATAGGCGGGGGCCGGAACTTCCGGGTTGGATTCCAGGTAATCGGCCAGGGTGCGGAGTCCGCTGATAAGCGCGGCCCGTTCGGTGGAATCGGCATGGTTCATCGGGCATCACCTCTTCGCGTTGACGCCGGTGCAGCTCTTCCGGCGGCTGGTATTTCCATGCCTGAATTCCATCGAAAATGCCGCACGGCTCCGAGGCGGTAGCAGGGCGGTACCAGGCCGGTTGCAGGCCGGTTGCAGGCCGGTTGGCCATTCCGGCTCGCTGAAATAAGCGCTTCACAACGATTCGCGGGCGCTTTCTTAGGGGAAGCGCGTTAGTGTGTTCCGGATAATTACCGGCTACGCTGGCGAGGACGGCCGGCGGCGGTAGCGACCATGGAGGCGGTAGCCAGTGGAGATGGTGACCGGCTGGACCGGGCGGGAAGCGTGCGCGCTGCAAGCAGCGCTGCGGATGAGCAACGTGGCGTTCGCCGGCCGACTGGGAATCGGGCTGAGCACGGTCAAGGACTGGCACGACAGGCCCAGCCTGCGGCCACGGCCGGAGACGCAGCGGATTCTAGACACCACCTGGGCGCAAGCGTCGGCAGCAGAGCGGGAACGGTTCGCCGCCCTTCTCGACCAGTCCACGCAGACGGACAATGCCAGCACCGGCGAAGACGGAACGGAGACGGCCGACGCTGCGAACAGGCCCGATCCCCGCTCGGTCTCGATCGGCGTCAACGCCGGCGTGATCAGTACCGGCGACGGAGCCGTGATCGACGCCCGCACGATCCATCTGCCGGCCGAGGCTGTTCGAATGCCCGCCGGGGTCGCGGCGGCACGCGGCCTACATAACCTGCCCGCGCCGCACAGCGCGGTTTTCGTCGACCGGCAGGAAGACCTAGCGCAGCTGGATGCGGTCATGGCCGACGAGGCGGCAGTGGTCCCGCCCGTCGTGCACGGCCTAGGTGGAACCGGCAAGAGCACGCTTGCACTGCACTACGCGCACCGCAACCGCGACCGCTACAACCCGGTGTGGTGGATTCCCGCCGATTCCCCGGTCAGCATTACCAGCGGTCTTGCCGAACTGGCCGCCCGCCTCGACCCCGTCCAGAACCTCACGGCCAAGAACAACGCCGAGGCGGCCGCGTGGGCGGTCAGCTGGCTACAGACGCATACCGGCTGGCTACTCGTCTTCGATGATGCCGCCTCGCCGCGTGGCATCGAATCCGTGCTCGGGACACTCGCCGGCGGTCGGCACCTGATCACCAGTCGGCGCGCAACGGGATGGCACCGCGTCGCCAGTCTCATGCCGCTAGCCCCGCTTCCGCCCGCAGCAGCACTGGAAATGCTCATGCGAATCATCAACCCGGACCCCGATGACCCCAACCGGGAACTTTTGGAGAGCATCGCCGCTGAACTGGGGTATCTCCCGCTGGCCTTGGAACAGGCCGCCGCGTACATCCAGTACACGGCGATCGAGCCCGCAGCCTACCTCGACCGGCTACGCCGCTTCCCTGCCCGCATGTTCGCCGTGTCCGCACCCGCGCAGGAAGCCGATGAATCCGCCAACCAACGAACAGTTGCCCGAATCTGGCAACTCACCATGCAGGCGATCGAAGACGAGGAACCGCTAGCCGGGGAAATCCTCCGGACTCTGGCATGGTGGAGCCCGGACCCTATTCCCCGTGACCTGGCCTACGCGCTGCACGATGACCCCATCACGGTTGACGACGCGCTAGCCCTGCTGAACACCTACAGCATGATCAGCCTGACCGCGCAGTCAGTGACCATCCACCGGCTAGTGCAGGCAGTAGCGCGCATCCCCGACCCTGCCGACCCGCACCGCACGCCCGAGGCAATCACCAGCGCCCGCGTACGCGCCGCTGAAATCCTGCGGGGCGCGCTGCCGGAAAACCCCCTGTTCAACGTGCCCGGGTGGCCACGCTGGCGCGAACTAATCCCGCATGTCCTTGCCCTAGCGGACCTCACGCCCCCGGACGAGGACACCCCGGATACCGCCGCGATCCTTCTGGCAGCGTCCGGCTACTTGCAGGGCGACGGACTTAATGACGAGGCCGTGACCCTCGCGCGCCGCGCGGTTGGCGCCTACCGTCGGCTGCAAGGCCCCGACGCGCTAGACACCCTGGCCGCGCGCAGCTTCCTGGCCAGCGCCTACCGCGCCGCCGGCGACCTGGCCACCGCCGCGCCCCTGCACCAGCTGAACCTGACCGACTCCGAACGCGTTCTCGGTGCGGACCACCCCGAAACCCTGGTCGCGCGGGCCAACCTGGCCTACCTCTACGCGCTACAGCACCGGGAGAATGACGCGCTAGAACTGCACGAACGCAACCTGGCCGACTACGAACGGGTACAGGGACCGGACCATCCCCACACGCTGAACGCCCGCGCTAACCTAGCCAGCTCTCACCGGGCCGTGGGCCATCTTGACCGGGCGATTGAGTTGCACGAACGGTCGGCGGCCGACTACGCCCGCGTCTTCGGTCCCGACCATTCCGAAACCATCACCGCGCGCAGCAACCTGGCCTACGCCTACCAGCTGGCCGGCGACCTCGCGCGAGCCATCCCGCTGCACAGGGAAGTCCTAGCCGATCGGGAACGGCTGTATGGACCGGACCACGCCTACACCGCCATAGCCCGACAGCTACTCACCAACGCCGAGCACCAGGCATCCGCACATGAGCCAGCGAACGGCCCGGACAACCGGCAGGCCGACGAATAGGAGCCAGCACCGGCCCCTTCCCTACCAGCGCTTCTTGATGATGGCCAGCAGGACCGGTTCGCCGTGCACGGTAACGGTCGTGCTCCATCTGCCGTGAGCAGTAAGCGAATGCTCGGCAGCCCCCGATTCGAACGCAGCGTTGACCGTCATGGCACTCCGTGCCACCGCTTCCGGGTCGTGCGCCGTGAGGCCGGTTATAGCCTCAGCGACAACAGACCGGGCATCCCGGAAGTTCTTCACCCGCACGGTCCTGCTGCCCACGCTGACCCTGTAGCTGCTCACCCGGCTAACGCTAACGAGGAAGCCCCCCTGACCGCGCCCCCGCAGTCCGGTTGATTGCTCGCCCGCAGCCGTCAGCAGGCCAACTCCCCGTTCGCAGAGACCTGTTTTACTTCTCGTGTTTGCGTGTTAGACGGCGATAGCGTCGCAGGTCGGGGCTCCTGAACTGTTTTGTAGTGGCTGGTTCTGACCGAGGGTGTCGCATAACTGCAGCGCGGGGATATCCGTCTTAAATCTGGATCCCACTTCGCGGACGCGAAGAACCAGCACGCCCGCCGCCACTCCCGGCCGATCCCGGCCGCCGCGGCCATCCCAGTCACCGTGCCCCGGTCCGCCAGGACCAGCCCGCACGCCAGCACCGTGAACAGCCGGAACGTCGAACGGCGCGCGAACACGGGGGCAAGCTCCTCCAGCAGCTCCCGCCACTCCCGCGGCATGGATAGGCTCTGGCCAGGCAGCATCGGCGGACACCCCCCGGTTACCGGTGACGTGATAGACACCGCCGATGCTGCCGTATCACACGCGCACCGCCAAATCACGTACACCCGACTGCCGTCTCGGTCGCTCGGCAAGCCTGCGCCCCTTACTCACCGCGAACTCGGAAACACGAGTTACTTGAGTCCGCCCACAAAGGCCTGCCAGGCTTCGACGCTGAATGTGAGCGTCGGCCCTTGACGGTCGGTGGTGTCGCGAACGGCCACGCCATCGGCGTTCGCCACCTCTATGCAGTTCTCGCCGCCGTTACTGTAGCTGGCTTTACGCCAGTTCAAATCTGTGCCTTCCATGTCTCCTCCTGCGTACGGAGAAATTCTAGTGACGCTACAGCGGGGAGCGACGCGCCTAGGATCACATCGAACAGGTTGAGGGTGTCGTCTACCACGTCCGCCGCTGTGCTCGTCACGTCACGTATGGCGGTGGTGAGGCTCACGGTTGAGATGCCGTCTCTAGTGGCGATGCCGAATGCGCCGGCAAGCCCAACGCTCGCGCCTTCCGGGACTACATGCAACCTGATTACCTGCGACTCCGCCCGTGCGGCCAGGTGCGCGCACTGCTCCGCCATGACCTGAGACGAGCCGACGCGCCGCTGCAGCACCGTGTGATCGATGACCGCCGTAACCCGTGCATGTCCTAGGACTCGCTGACGTTCGAGTCGGGCCGCGACAATGTCGGCAGACTGCTCGTGAGCACGGGCGTATCCCTCGGTCTGAAGCAGGCCGGGAACTACTAGCGGTCCCCAGAACCGGAGGGTAGTCGCCTGAGCTTCAGCGGTCAGGTATGGCATGAACCACTCCGGGGTGCCCGACTTGGCGCGCTGTGCTAGGTCCGTGAGCGTGTCGAGGGGTGCGCCCGTAGCCCCGGCCCATGCTGCTAGCACAGCGTCGGACGGTACGGGATGGGCGGGGTTTTCCGCCTTGCTGACGACCGGGCGCGACACGTTGAGCTTTTTCGCCAGCGAACCGTGGGACTCGAATCCGGCATCGAATCGCGATTGCTTCAGGATCGTAGCTAGCTGTTCTCGCGGCGTAGGCACGGTGCGCACCTTCCGTTACCGGCGTTCAAGAGTGGTCAGCATCGAGGAAACGTATATCCAATTCTAGCTCCGCATCGTGAGGATGGTCACACGCTCCGCCGTCGGCGGTTAACCGTCCGAATCAGTGCGGCGGCGGAGCGCGCCAGAGTGGCAAGGTCCGCCATCTTCAAACAAGGGAAAGGCAATGAGCGATACGAAGACGCCAACCGAAGACTTCGCGGCGATGGATGATCCGACGTTCCTAGCCGAACGGAAGCGCGTACGGGAAGCTCTCGAAGAGCTTACAGAGCGCATGACCGAACTAGACAACGAGTTCATCAGGAGGGCGGGAATCGCGTGGACATCAGCCAGCTAGGGATAGCGACACTGCCTTGCCTCCTGGCCGTCGAAGTGCTCTTGGCCGAACCTGAGGCGCTACAAGACGACGTCCTAGAAAGCTGCCTCTACATCTTGCGTGACCGGCTGCGCGGGACGGAAGGCGAGGACGACGGCGGGGAAGACGTAGCAAGGTCTCATGACCCTTGCGAGGTCTCATGACCCTTAAGCGTGAGCGCGTAGCCCGTGGCGTGCGGGCAGCGATCGAGCACGGCGAATACGCCGACGGGCAGCCCCTCATCCAGCAACGGCTGGCGTCCGAATACGGCGTGACCCGTGATGTGGTCTGGTGGGCGCTAGCTGACCTTGAGAAAGACGGATGGGTGTCGTTCACTAACAAGCGGTACCTGGTGAACGCCACCCATGTATCTCGCCAGTTGCAGCGGGTGCTGACCTTCGCTGAGCGCCTTGACCTCACGGAAAAGAAGCTTGACGCGCTGTGCCGGCACCTGCTGCCGGCATCAGGCAGGTACGCACCCCCCGGTGTTCGCATGCATGCCGGTCCCGGGGCGTGAGGCAACCCGCAGGTCAGAGGACTGCTAGTAGCCTACTTCTACGAATAACTTGCTCACCGACCAGAACCACGGGTACACCGACCCCGACACGCCGATCGGCCGCCAGCTTCCGGTGAACCGCGCGGTCACGATCGGTGCGGGGTCGTGGCTGGGCGCCGGGGCGATCGTGCTGCCGGGTTCCCGGATCGGGCGCAACGTGGTGATCGCGGCCGGCTCGGTAGTACGCGGTGAGGTTCCCGACCGGTGCGTCGTCGCCGGCGTGCCGGCGAAGGTCGTCCGCGAGCACACCGAGGCTGGCTGGTCCCGCCCGGTGATCGTCTGACGTACCCGACCTGCCGCCTCGTGGCGTGCGCGGGCCGTCTAGATGACATACCTGGTGGGGTAGGTGGTGTGGGTACGCCCTGATGGGGTGTGCCAGACCATGATGCCTGGTGCGGGCTGTTCGAGCCGCCAGCCGGGGGCCTGCTTGTTCCTGTGGTGGTACCTGCACGGGGCCCCGATGTTGCATTCGCAGCTTGGCCCGGTCGGCCAGGGGATGGTGTGGTCGGCGTCGGCGGTGGCGGAGGGTCGGTTGCAGCCGGGCGCGACGCATTTGGTGGCTCGGGCTTTGATGAGGTCCTTGACCTTGCGGCTGATGACGTACCGGTCGGAATAGTGGCGGTGGTCGCAGTGCCCTTGGGCGATCGGGGCGAGCTGGACCCGCAGCCGGCGGAGCAGCCCGGCGACCTGAGCCGCTTGTTCGGCGGTGGCGGGTGTGCCGGGCTGGCCTAGTGGTGCGGGCGGTGGCTGCCCGCCGTGGGGCGCCGGCCCGGGGGGTGGCCCGGGGGCCGGGTGCAAGCTGGCGCTGGTGGCGTCCGGGCTGGCGCTGGTGGCGTGCGGGCCTGGGGTCCAGGGGTGGCGGCCGGGTGCGCAGCCGTGGGCGGCGGCGGTGCCGTCGGGGCCGACCACGGTGACACACCAGCGGGTTTCGGGGTGGGCGGCCGCTGCCTGGGTGAGGTCCCGGGTGGTCTGCGGGTCAAGCAGCCCGAACCCGGGGATCTCCCCTGGTGCCGATGACCAGCCCAGCAGCGTCCCGGCCGGGACCAGGAGGGTGATGGCGGCCTTGACCGTCGCCGTATGCCCCGCGCTGTCCTGCCGCCCGCTGTCCTGGCGCCCGCTGTCCTGGCCCGCCCTGTCCTGCCCGGCGCTCTCCTGCTCGGCGCTGTCTGCGGTGGTGAGGCGGGCGAGGGGGTCGCGGCCTTTGGTGAGGTCGAGGAAGACCAGTGCGCGCAACTGGTCCAGGGTGCCGGGCAGGCCGCCGGCGCGCAGGGCGCGGGCGCAGTCGTCGATGTGCTGGGAGGAGGCGAGCACGTCGGCGGGGGGCAGGTCCCGGCCGCACAGGGCGGCGTTGCCGGACTGTTCCTGGAACCGGATGACGCGGGCATGCTTTGCGGCGCTGTCCTTGCGGCGCTGCGCGGCGGCCGGGTCGATCATCATGACCACCCGGGTGCACATGCCGCGCAGCAGGCTGGGCGTCAGCGCCGCCGCGGCCGCTGCCAGCAGCAGGTCGGCCTCGGCGGCGCCGTCATCGGTCAGGCAGGCCGTGGCGTCGGTGATGATCTGCAGCTGGAACGCGCTGATCAGCCCGTCGTGGAGCAGCCGGCAGCAGGCGGGCAGCCGCCGGGCCGCGTCCCGGGCCCGGGCCATCGCCTCCTCGGCGGCCGCGTTCTTGATGACCAGTTCCGGGGCCAGCTCATCGGGGGCGAACGGGGTGAACCCGTACGGGGTGGCCTTCTTCGGGCTGGGCTCGGCGCGGCGGGCGGCGAACTCGGCGACCGCGGCATGCTGTACCCACGCGCCCCGGGCGGCCAGCCGCCGTCCCGCGGCGGCCAGGCCCAGGACCTGGTTGTCGGTCAGCGCCTTCAGCACCTGCGGGTCGGCGGCCATCTCGGCGACCGCGGCCAGCACCGCGTCCGGCTCGCGGGTGTTCAGGGCGCCGCCCTTGGCGAACCCGGTCACGTCCACCTCGGCGGGGTCGGAGGTGCCCGCCAGGCTGAACCAGGTCTGCGGCATCGCGTCCGCCTCGCCGGGTATCGCGACCAGCCCGGCGTCGATGTCGGCGACCAGTCGCGCCATCTTCGCCGCCCCGTCCCACCCCGCGTCCGCATGCGCCGCATCGGGGTCCGGGCCGCCGCCGCCGCTCTTGCCCTGGCCTGCGTCCGCGCTCTTGCCCGGGCCGGAGTGCGGGGGCCGGCCGTTCCCGGGCACGGGCGGGCGGGACGGCTGCCCGCCGTCTGCTCCGCTGCCGGGAACGGCTCCTGGGGACATTGGGTAACATCCTTTCGTTCGGTGCTTAGTGCCGCATATTCTGCCTCTCCGAAAATAATATCAAACATCGATATTTAATGCAAGCATATAAATTCTTTTCAAGATCTTTTTCGAACACATAGGGCTGGCCGTGAACTCGCCGCCGGCTGGCCATGAGGTCTCCAGAACGGGGCGCCGGGTCCCCGGCGACCTGCGGGCGAATCGCTAGCCGGCGGCGCCCAGCGCGTCCAGGGTGTCGCGGAGGCGCCCGATGCCGCGGTCGAGCTCGGCGAGGCCGTCGGCAAGCGTGGCATGGGCCTTCACAGCGGGAAGGCCGGCCAGGCCGGCGGCCGTCATCTCTACCGCGGACAGCCGCCTGGACAGTTCGGCGAGCAGGCCGGACGGGCCAGCAGGCCCGCCGTCGGCGGTGCTTTCCGCCTGCTGGCGCAGCAGGTCCGCCTGCCGCCGCAGCAGGTCGGCCTGCTCCCGCAACTGATGGTTCTTGATGTACAGGTCGATGAAGACCGCCACCTTCGAGCTTAGCGCCCACGGGTCGAATGGCTTGACGATGTAGTCCACGGCGCCGGCCGCGTAGCCGCGGAACGCATGGTCCGGCTCGGCGCCCGCCGCGGTGAGGAAGATGATGGGGACGTCGTGCGTGCGGGCGCTGCGCTTGATGATCGCCGCGGTCTCGAAGCCGTCCATGCCCGGCATCACCACGTCGAGCAGCACGACGGCGAAATCGCCAGAGAGCAGCGCGCCGAGCGCCGCTTCACCCGAGCGCACGGAGACGAGCTCGGCGTCCAGTGAGGAAAGGATGGCCTCGAGCGCTATCAGGTTCTCGGCCCGGTCGTCGACGAGCAGGATCCTTGCCTTTTGCGGCACGGCAGCCACTCCCATCGGTGCGGGTGGTGGTGAGGTCGCGGGATGGTATGGCCCTTCAAGTCTGTCATGACGGCCGTGAGGGGCGATCACGATGGCGTTGTATCGATCGCCTCCCGCAAGTTGAGTGATGGTTGTGGTCTAGTTGGTGAAAGAGTCCTCGCAGTCACTCTGGTGTGGTCCCGGAGTGGCCAAGAGGCCACCCCGCCGGCCGCGCCGCGCCGTGAGCCGCGTCAGCCATCGGGCCGGGATGGTCGTCGCGGCCGCCACGCAGAACGACAGGATCGAAGCCGACATCCAGCTAGCCGGGGTGAAGCCGATGTCGTGCCCGAACGAGGTCCATGCCGCGGCCCACCAGGACACGTAGCCCGGGTTGACGAGCTGGTAGGTGACGAAGCCCGCGGCCCACGCAAGCAGCATCAGCCAGCGGGAGCGGGCCGCTGCCGACAGGTCCCAGCCCCGCCTGGGCGGAACGAAGTAGTCCGCGATCATCACCGCCGACATGGGCACGAACACCGAGCCGATCAGGTACAGGAAGTTCTCGTAGTCGGCGATGTTGAGCCACAGCGCCCCCGCCGTGGTCAGCGCCGTGATCGTTCCCGCCAGGACTCGCCGGTCCCACAAGGGCCGCAGGTTCTGCGTCGAGACCGCGGTGGAGTAGACATCGGCGAAAGACTGGTCCAGTTCCCGCGCGGCCAGGATGGCGAACGCCAGGGAGCCGACCGGCAGCGCGATGAACGCCCCGTAGATGTCGTTCGGGTTGCCGCGTGCGACCGTGACCAGTGCGAGCAGCCCGATGACGTAGCAGAGAACCTGCGTCGTGCTGTAGCCGGCCAGCGCGCCCGCGAAGGCCGCGCGCGGGGTGCGGGAGTGCCGCGTGTAGTCGGCGGCCAGCGGCGCGAACGAGATGGCGACGGCGACCACCGTGTCGGTGGCAGCCCAGTAGCCGGACCAGGTGCCGTGCGCGGAGTTGGCGAGCGGGTGCCTGATGAGCTGGATGAACAGGTAGCACATCACGATGAGCACGGCGCCGGTGGCGTACCGCCGGAGCACCCGGATGGCGCCGAGCGGCCGGACGGTCAGCAGGCCCGTTACCGCACCCGCGATCAGGACGTAGCCATACTTCGGCAGGGCTGGCGCGACCGTGTGCGCGGCCGTCGCGATCGTGACCAGTTCGAAGATTCCCCACCCGATGCACTGCAGGATGTTGAGCACGGTGGGCAGGTAGGACAGCCTGGCCCCGAACAGCCCGCGGAGCAGCACCATGGCCGGCGCGCCGGTCTGCGCCCCGGCCAGTCCGGCCAGCGCAAGCGGCAGGGTGCCTAGCACGGTGCCGACGACGATCGCCGCCAGCGCGGCGGCCAGGGAAAGCTCAGGAGTGCCCGCCCCCGCGGGCTGCAGCACGAAGATCGCGGCGGTGAAGCCGAGAAGGCTCACACCGAGATTGCCCCACAGTCCGAATTGATCGAGCATGCTGAGCGCCTGCGGCACAGGCTCGGCGAGCGTTCTGGCGACTTCTGAGTGACGGTCTCCGGGGACGGTCACGAACGTGCCCTCGGTGTTACCGCTGGCACTGGTGGTCGATGCCACGGCAGCCTCCCTACGCCGGAATTACCCGGACAGGTTCAGACGGTCGGTGGCGCGTGGGCCGGTCCCCGCCAGGGAAGCGGCCAGCCACCCTCTCAGCCCGGTCAGCCCGAGCTCCCGTGCGTGTTCAGTTGTGCGCAATCCTAACAGGCCAGCTTTCAGGGAGCCGGGCCGGCCGGAGGCCGGCCCGGCTTGCGCATCTGCCCGGCGTCGCGGGGCACCCGGCCGGCCTCGCCGAGAGCGCGACGGAGCAGGAACTCGATCTGAGCGTTGGTGCTTCGCATCTCGTCGGCCGCCCAGCTGGCCAGGGCGTCGTACACGGCCGGGTCGAGCCGCAGCAGCACGTTCTTGCGTTCGGCCATTCGCCATGCCCGCCGTTACTGGTACAGCGATCCGGTGTTCACGACCTGCTGTGCCGCCTGTTCGCCGCAGAGCACCGCGAGCAGGCCGGAGACGATGGCCGCCTTCCGCTCCCCGTCGAGTCCGACGACGCCCTGAGGCGCGTCTCGACGACCTGCACGCCGGCGGGCCGGACCCGCTCGGTGAGCTTTTCGATGATCTGACCCTGGGCTGACATCTGCCCACCTCCATCGGAACCTCTCTGATACCATGATTGTATCGTCGTGATATCAATTTCTGGCAAGCAGCGCCGCGCCGCCCGAAAGCGCTCGGCGCGCGCCGGCGCGCACCGGCGCGCTGCGCTCGGGATGCCGAGGTCAGAGCTTCGGCGTGAAGGCCTCGCCGCGCATGGCGCGCTCGACAAGGGCGACGGCCCGCGCGGTGGCGGCGAGCCTGCGGCCCTCGGTCCGGTAGGCGGCGAGAACCGCGTCGACGGCATGCGGCGGCAGTGCCACGGCGAGTTCGGTGCGCGCGGTGCGGTACCCCTGGCGGGCGCCCTCGACGCAGGCCGCCGTGTGGTGACGGGCCATGGCGGCGAGCGCCACCGGATGCCGGCGCAGCACGCCGTGCAGCCGGTAGTCGGGCGGGACTACGTCAAGCAGCCACGCGACGGCGGTCGACTCGAAGTCGTCGCTGTCCGGCGGATGCACCCCGGTTGGCCATCCCGGCGGTATGTACGCGGCCATGGCTGAAAGCATAGCAAGAGGTCGAACGGCAATTCGAGTACCCCCGATGCCCAGGGGTAGTAGCCGCCTTCAGCCGACGATTGTGACTTTTCGCGTAGCTAGCTGACTGACCGCAGCCGGGCTGACGGCCCATCGGGCAAGGTCATCCGGCCGTCCACGACCTGCTGGGCGTACTGCGCGGACTCGCTCTCCGAGAGCGCGCTGAAGCCATGTTCGGTGACTGTCACGATCACCGGGAAGATCTGCCGGGTCAGGTCGGGGCCGCCGGTGGCAGAGTCATCGTCGGCCGCGTCATACAGCGCCTGCACGCAGGCGAGCGCTGCGTCGGCGACGGGCATGCCGTCGGAGTAGAACTTCTTGAGCGCGGACCTGGCGAAGACCGATCCCGAGCCGATCGAGTGGAAGCGGTGCTCCTCGTAAGGCCCGCCCGCCACGTCATAGCTGAAGATCCGGCCGGCCTGGGTCTGTTCGTCGTAGCCGACGAACAGCGGGATCACCGCCAGGCCCTGCATCGCTGCCATAAGGTTGTCGCGGATCATCTTGCTCAGCCGGTTGGCCTTGCCCTCAAGGGTGAGGGAACGGCCCTCCATCTTTTCGTAGTGCTCAAGCTCGACGCCGAACAAGCGGACGAGTTCAAGCGCTATTGCCAGGGTGCCGGATATCGCGATGGCCGAGTACTCGTCGGCGCGGAACACCTTCTCCACGTCCCGCTTGGAGATCATGGTGCCCGCGGTCGCGCGGCGATCGCCCGCCATCACCACGCCGCCTTCACAGGCGACCGCGACGATCGTCGTCGCGTGCGGCAGGTTCTTGATCACGTCGGCGGCCGGGCCGGCCGCGCCCAGCGGGCCAAGGTTCGCCAGCGGGAGCATGCTGGGGTCGTAGGAGGAGAGGAATTGCGTGAAGGAGGGGATGCGCGCGGCCATGAATGCCGCCTGGTCCCGCCCGGTGCCGTTGAAAAAGCCTGCCACGCCGCCGCCTTCCTGCCGACTATGTTGCCTTTGGGCAGACACTATCTTCTAGCGGGAAGATTTTCCCTGATGCTTAACCGTCACGCCCGCCGGGCGTCCCGCGGGTCCCTGGGCGACGCCGCCGGGGCGTCGAACAGGCGAAGCGCCAGCGCCTTGGCGGCCGCCTCCGTCCTCGAGGCGGCGCCCAGCTTGGCGAGAATGTTGGAGACGTGCACGCTGGCCGTCTTGGGCGAGATGAACAGGGCCGCCGCGACCTCCCTGTTGGACTGGCCGGCGGCGACCAGGCGGAGCACCTCGAACTCGCGCCCGGTAAGCCCGGCAGGCGCGTTCCCCGCGCCGGACCCGGCCAGCGAGACGTCGGCCCGCAGGGCCAGTGACGCGATCTCGCCGGCCAGCGGGCTGGTACCCAGGCTGGCGGCGAGTCCGGCCGCGCGCCGCAGCCGGACCGCCGCGAGCCGGCGTCCGTCAGCGACGGCCAGCGCGGTGCGCGCCGCCGCGAACAAGGTGCGCGCCGCCTGGTAGGGCTGGCGCACCGCGTCCCAGGCCGCCGTGGCCGCGTCCCAGGCCGCCAGGCGCTCTGGCGGGCCGGTGCCGTCCGGCGGAACGAGCGCCGTGAACGTGAGCTGCCAGGCCTGCTGCACCGGACCGAAGGCTGCCGTCTTCTCCGCCAGCGAGCCAAGCCGGTCTCGCAGCGCCGCAATGCCTTCGTCGTCCTCGCGAAAGCCCATCGGTCCGGCGCCCCCGGCGCCCCCGGGCGCCCCAGTCGCGTCGAGAGCCGCGACGGACGAAAGAGCCGCGACCGTGAGCAACGGCCAGACGTACCGCGGGCTGCTCGCCGTCAGGTCATACCGGTTGAGCTCGGCAGCGGCGAGGGCGGCCGCGGCGGCCGGACCGTCCGTGGCCAGCTTCAGTTCGATGTCGAGCTGGGCCTGCGGGAGGTGGTACTGGTCCTCGTACCCGACCCCCGACAGCACGGCCCGGCTCGATGCCGCCCGCCGGCTGGCGGTGCCTGTGTCGCCCCGGGCGAGAGCGGCGTACGCGCAGATCATCCGCAGCCCCGCGCCGGTCAGGGGTGGCGGTGCCAGGTCCAGGGCCCGTTCGGCGATGTCCGCCGCCTCGTCCCAGCGGGCCAGGGACATCAGCGGTTCCGCCACGTTGATGGCCAGGAACGCCCCCGCGGTCCGGGCAAGCCCGTGCCGCTCGGCGTCGGCTATCCCCTGCCGGGCGACCATGGCGGCGCTCTCGTGCTCACCCGCCCCGCAAAGCAGGTGCGACTCGTAAATCACCAGCTTGGCGAGAGGGTGGTAGGCGCCGCCCCGCTGCGCGGCCGCCCGGGCCAGCGCCAGCAGGCGGAAAGGCTCGCTGCCCGGCGTCGCGAGCGAGCTGTGCCCGGCTTCGATCATCGCCAGCGTCGAGAGCGCCTGCGCCTCCGCGTCGAAGTCGCCTTCCTCGCGGGCCAGCCGCAGTGCCTCGTCCGCCAGGTGCCGCCAGTGCGGGCCCGCTGAGCCGCACCCGTCGTGCGCGGCGGTGAGCAGCAGCTGTGTCCGCGCCTGCGTGGAGGCCGACTCGGGCACCAGGCTCAGCGCCCGGTCCAGGTCCGCCGGATCCGCCGGCAGGCCGAGATCCTTACGGAACATGTGCCGCTGGCGGAGCAGCAGGGCGACACGGACCGGGGCGTCTGACTCGTCGAGTTCCGCCAGCGCCGACTCCGCGAACGCCATGCCGCGCTTGGCCTCGCCGACGTCGGACGCGGCGGTCGCGGCCTCCTCGAGCACCCGCACATGGTCGGCGCCGATGCGCTCGGCGGCATCAGGCACCTGATCCCACAGTTCCAGGACGCGGGCGAGCAGAACGAGCCGCTCCGCGTGCGCGACGGCCCGGGACGCCTGTGCCGACGCCTGCCACGCGCTGGCCAGCGCCTCGGGCGTGTTGTGCGCCGAGTACCAGTGGTGCGCCCTCTCGATGTCCGCCCGGCCGTCCGAGACCAGTGCCGGGTCGGCGCCGATCGCGAGCGCGTACCGGGTATGCACCCCGCTGTGCTCGCCGGGCAGCAGGTCCTCGTGCACGGCCTCGCGGATCAGCGCGTGCCGGAAGGCGTAGCCGTCGGCCGTGGTGACGAGCACGTTGCCGGTGACGGCGGGCCGGATCACGGAAGTCAGCTCGTCCTCGGCGCGCCCGGTGACCCTGGCGAGCAGCGCGTGGCTGGTGCTGCCGCTCCCCGCGCTCGCCACGCGCAGCAGCTCCTGAGTGTCCTCCGGCAGCCGCCGCACGGCCTGGAGCAGCAGGTCCGCGAGCGAGCCCGGTATCTCCGCGCAGCCGTCGGCGCAGGCGATCAGCTCCTCGGTGAACAGCGGGTTGCCCTCGGCCCGCTCGTACAGCGCGTCTGTCTGCAAGCGGTCGGGCACCCGTCCGAGCACCGCCGCGGCGAGCTCCTCGGCCTGCCCGCGGCTGAGCCGGGGCAGTTCGGTCCGTTCCACCCAGTCGATCCTGGCCAGCTCGGCCAGCAGCGGCCGCAGCGGATGAGTGCGGTGCAGTTCGTCGGAGCGGAACGTCACGGCGATCAGCACGTTGCGCAGCGCGCGCTGATAGCCGATGAGGAAGGCGATCAGGTCACGGCTGGACCTGTCCGCCCAGTGCGCGTCCTCGATCACCAGAACCAGCGGGCACTGCCCGGCCAGCCGCTCGAGCAGTGTGAGGAACTCCTCGAAGAGCCGGGCGCGGGCCTCGCCGGCGGCAGGCGCGGCGGGGGCGGGCCCTCCGGCTTCCGCGCTGGCCGGAGCGCTGGCCAGCGCGGAAGCATTCGCCAGCTCGGGAAGCAGCCGAGCCAGCTCCCGTATGGCCCGGTTGCTGCCCGGCAGCATGCCGACGATCTCCCGCGCGCCGATCTCGCGTACCAGGTCGCGCAGCATCGCGGTGAACGGTCCGAACGGCAGCCCGTCGGCCCCGAGCTCCAGGCACCCGCCGGTGAGCACTCGCGCGCCGGCCGCCCCTGCCCGTGCCGCGAACTCGCTGATCAGCCGGGTCTTCCCGACCCCCGCCTCGCCGCCGATGAGCAGCGCGGCTGGACCGCCCTGGCGGACCGTCTCGAACGCGGCCTCCAGGGCGGCCATCTCCGCCGCCCGCCCAACGAGGACGGGGCTTGTCCCGCGCCTGCTCATCTCTCCCTGCAGCATGCCACGGGGGTCTGACATTCCAGCCGGCACGGACGCCCCCGCGCCGGTGTTCTCCGCCATCGCCGCCGCCGGCCGCGGTCAGCGGCCAGCGCCCGCGCGCTGCACCGGCACCTGCTCCCCGGCGACGTGGAACGTGCTGTCCACGTAGTCGGGGATGGCCGGCGCGACGAAGTTGTCCGGAGCCTCGGCACGGGCGCGCTGGGCGCGTATCGCCTTGCGCGCTGCCCGCGCGATGCTCGCGTTCCTGGCTGCGTCGCGCCGCTCGGCGTCGCGCTGCCTGGCTACTTCGCGCATCATGTCGGGATGCATCGTTCCTCCTCGGTCCCGGGGAACCGTTCCCCCGTACCTTGAGGTTCGCGCTAAGGCCCCCCTCGCCGCATCGGACGAACGCCTTATGTTTGCGCCGGCCGGCGCCTTAGATGCCCGCCGCCGATCGCACCCAGGCACAATTCAAAGGCTCTTATCCCGAACGGCCGCGTGTTTCACCCGGGCGGCACCGCATTCCCGGCCCCTGCCACGGCCCCTGCCGCGGCTTCTGCCGCGGCCCCTGGCGCGGCCCCCTGCCGCGGCGGCGGGCGCGGTCCTGCGCGGGCGGCGCCGGACATCCCCTGGCTGGCAATAAACTGGTGGCTGACGGCCGCCGATCCGAGTGGCCGCCGCTCCCCGAATCCGAATGAGACCTCACGCATGCCCGCACCGCAGACCACGACCATGAGCGCGAGCAGCGCAGGCGAGATCGCCACCCGCGACGACCTGCGGAACATCGCGATCGTCGCGCACGTGGACCACGGCAAGACCACGCTCGTAGACGCGATGCTGTGGCAGTCCGGCGCGTTTCGCGCGAACGCCCAGGTCAATGAGCGGGTCATGGACACCGGCGACCTGGAGCGGGAAAAGGGCATCACGATCCTCGCCAAGAACACGGCCGTACGGCACGGCGGGCTGGTCGTCAACATCGTCGACACGCCGGGGCACGCGGACTTCGGCGGCGAGGTCGAGCGCGGCCTTTCCATGGTGGACGGCGTGCTGCTGCTCGTCGACGCCAGCGAGGGACCGCTGCCGCAGACCAGGTTCGTGCTGCGCAAGACCCTGGAGGCGAACCTCCCTGTCATCCTCGTGATCAACAAGGTGGACCGCCCGGACGCGCGGATCGCCGAGGTCGTCGACGCCTGCTACGAGCTGTTCATCGACCTGGACGCCAGCGAGCAGCAGATCGAGTTCCCGATCGTGTACGCCGCCGCCCGGGCGGGCCGCGCCTCAAGGAACCGCCCGGACGACGGCCAGATGCCCGACAGCGACAACCTCGAGCCGCTGTTCGACGTGATCCGCCAGACGGTCCCGCCGCCCGTCTACCAGCAGGGCGCCCCGCTGCAGGCGCACGTCACCAACCTGGACGCCTCCTCCTACCTGGGCCGGATCGCGCTGTGCCGGATCTACAACGGCTCGATCAGCCGCGGCCAGCAGGTCGCCTGGTGCCGCCACGACGGCTCGGTCGAGCGGGTGAAGGTCTCCGAACTGTTCCGCACCGAGGCGCTCGACCGCGTGCAGACCGACGTGGCGGGTCCCGGCGACATCGTCGCGATCGCCGGCATCCCGGAGATCATGATCGGCGACACCCTCGCCGACCCCAACGACCCCAGGCCGCTCCCGCTGATCACCGTCGACGAGCCGGCGATCTCGATGACGATCGGGGTGAGCACCTCCCCGCTGGCGGGCCAGGTCAAGGGCTCGAAGGTCACCGCGCGGCTGGTCAGGGACCGGCTCGACCGCGAGCTTGTCGGCAACGTGTCGCTGCAGGTGCTGCCCACCGAGCGCCCGGACACCTGGGAGGTCCGCGGCCGCGGCGAGCTCGCGCTCGCGGTGCTCGTGGAGACGATGCGCCGGGAGGGCTACGAGCTGACCGTCGGCCGCCCGGCGGCCGTGACCAGGGAAATCGACGGCACGCTGCACGAGCCCGTCGAGCGCCTTTCCGTCGACGTGCCCGAGGAGTACCTCGGGGCGGTGACGCAGCTTGTCTCGGTGCGCCGGGGCCGGATGGAGTCGATGACCAACCACGGCACCGGCTGGGTCCGGCTGATCTTCCTCGTCCCGTCCCGCGGGCTGATCGGGTTCCGCACCCAGTTCCTCACCGAGACCCGGGGCACCGGCATCGCGCACCACGTCTTCGAGGGTTACGAGCCGTGGGCCGGCGCCATCCGCGGCCGCGCGACCGGCTCGCTTGTCGCCGACCGCAGCGGCGCCGCCAGCGCCTACGCGATGTTCAACCTCCAGGAGCGGGGGTCGCTGTTCGTCTGCCCGGGCACCGAGGTCTACGAGGGAATGATCGTGGGCGAGAACTCCCGGGCCGACGACATGGACGTGAACATCACCAAGGAGCGCAAGGTCACCAACGTGCGCCAGTCCGCCGGGGAGGAACTGGAGCGCCTCGTCCCGCCCAGGCTGCTCAGCCTGGAGCAGGCCCTGGAGTTCTGCAACGACGACGAGTGCGCCGAGGTCACCCCGGCGGCGGTCCGCCTGCGCAAGACCGTCCTCGACGCGAGGGAACGCGCCCGCGCCCGCGGCCGCGTCTCCCGGGGCGAGCAGGCCTGACTCCAGGCGGGGCTGGCCGGCGTCCATTCCGCCGGTATTTGCACCGGAATCACCGGTAAGCCCGCGTTCGCGCTCACGTCCCTGTAAGCTCCGTGCGTGACTGGGCTACGGGCACGCGCCAAAATCGCGGGCGCGGTGCTGATCGTCGCGGCAGGACTGGCCGCCGCGCCCGGGGCCGCCGCGCCCGGGGCCGCCGCTTCAGCGGCGACGTCGCCACCGGTAATGGGCACCGACGTCTCAGACCACACCGACGTCACGAGCTGGCCGGACGTGGCGGCCGCGGGCATGAGCTTCGCGGGCGTGGAAGCCATCCAGGGCGAGTCCATCGTCAACAAGCAATACGCCGCCCAGGTGACCGGGGCGACGTCGGCCGGGCTGTTCGTCATGCCGTACGTGTTCGCCGATCCCGGCAAGATCTCCGACGGCGCCACCCAGTTCGGCTATGCGTGGAACCTGATCGACTCGGTCCCCGGCATTCCCTACGCGCGCGGCGGCCTGATGCTGCCGATCGTGCTGGACATGGAGAGCGACCCGTACAACTTTCCCACCGAGCCCTGCTACGGCCTGTCCAGGTCGGCGATGGTCACCTGGATCGGGCAGTTCGTCGTCGCCGCGGACAAGCAGACCGGCGCGATGCCGTTCATCTACGCCAACCCGGACTGGTGGGCCGCATGCACGGGCGACAGCACCGCGTTCGGCGCCGACCCGCTGTGGATCGCCGACTACGGCGTCTCCAGCCCGGCGGTACCGCCCGGCTGGCCCGGCTACACGTTCTGGCAGAGTTCCGGCGCAGCCACGGTCAACGGAATCAAAGGCCCCGGCCAGGCCGACCTCGACCAGATGCAGGGCGCGCCTGGCATCGTGACCGGCAGCAACGCCGCCGCCGGCTCGTTCCAGGTCCAGACGCTGAACTCGCTCGCCGGCGCCGGAGTCGGCTACACCGCCTCCGGCCTGGCGCCCGGCCTGTCGCTGAGCCCCGGCGGACTGCTCACCTGGGCGCCGGGCACCGCGGCCGGCGCCTACCCGGTCACGGCCACGCCCACGAGCCCGGCCGATCTGCCCGCCGCGGTGTCGTTCACCCTCCACGTCCACGGGACCGTCACGGTGGTCTCTCCCGGGGCCCGCAGGACCGTGGCCGGGGCCCCGGTCGTGTTCCGCGTCGCCACCGCGGGCCCGGACCAGAAGGCCGGCTTCTGGCCCTCGCTGCGGGCGACCGGACTGCCGGCCGGGGTCTCGATGAGCCCGGCCGGGCTGATCACCGGCTGGCCGTCGCGGCCGGGCACGTTCAAGGTCACGGTGCACGCGTCCGACAGGCTCGGCGGCGCCGGGGCCGTCACGTTCACCTGGACGATCGCGGCGGCTGGCGACGCCGGGGTCACCGGGCAGGTCAGGCAGGCCGGCGGCACCGGCAAGTGCCTCAACGACCCGCGCGGCGCGACAGCCAACGGCACCGAGCCGAACATGTGGACGTGCGACGGCAAGTCCTTTCAGCGCTGGACGATCGTCCAGGATGACACGATCCGGGTGGCCGGCAAGTGCCTGGACATGGCCGGCGCCGGCTCGGCCGTCAATACCGCCGTGCGGTTGTGGACCTGCGACCCGGGCGATGGCGCGCAGCAATGGAGGGTGGGCAGCGACGGCGAACTGGTGAACCCGGCGTCGGCGAAGTGCCTGTATATTCCCGTGAACGGCGCGGCCAACGGCACCAGGCCTGTCGTCCACGCGTGCGCGAACGACGTCAGGCATCACTGGCTCGGTCCGGCGGCCCCGGTGGTGTCCGGCGAGCCCGGCAAGTGCCTCGGTGTCGCCGGATCCGCCGTCGAACTGCTCACCTGCGCGAACACCGCCGCTCAGCACTGGGTGACGCAGTCCGACGGCACTATCCGGGTAGGCAGGAACTGCCTGACCGAGAGCGGCGCGACCGCCGGCGCCGGCCTGCACATCGGACCGTGCTCCGGCGCGGCGGCTACCTGGAACCTGGCCGCCGCCGGGCCGATCGCCACCGAACTGGTCAGCGCCGCCTCCGGCCTGTGCGTGACGGCGCCCTCGGCGGCCAGCGGCGCCAGGCTGGTAGTGGCAGCGTGCGCCGCCACCCCCGCGGCCACCTGGCACGTGGCGTAAGCCGCAGCCTGCCTCACATTCCCCACCCTGGCACCAGCAGCCAGGCGGTGCCCCGCCCGCCGCCCCCTCTGACCACGCGCCCGCGCCCGCGTATTGGGCCAGATGCGCAGACACCCCAGCCCTATCGGGCCAGATGCGCGGATGCCCCAGTTAGCAGTCCCCGGCAGGCGCACGCCTGCCGGGGACCACGCGGCGAAACCGTTACCGCTTGCCAGGGACGGCCGGGGTGCCCGCCTTCGACGGGCGGCGGGAGATCTTCGAGCCGAGCCAGACCAGCGGGTCGTACTTGCGGCCCGCGACGCGCTCCTTCATCGGGATCAGCGCGTTGTCGGTGATCTTGATGTGCTCGGGGCACACCTCGGTGCAGCACTTGGTGATGTTGCACAGGCCGAGGCCGAAGTCCTGCCGCGCGATGTCGCGCCGGTCCGCCTCGTCACACGGATGCATCTCGAGCTCCGCGACCCGCATCAGGAACCGCGGGCCGGCGAACGCGCTCTCGTTCTCGGAGTGGTCGCGGATCACGTGGCAGACGTTCTGGCACAGGTAGCACTCGATGCACTTGCGGAACTCCTGCGACCGGTTCACGTCCTCCTGCCGCATCCGGAACTCGCCGGGCTTGATCGAAGCGTCCGGCGTGAAGGACGGGATCGCGCGCGCCTTCGCGTAGTTGAAGGACACGTCGGTGACCAGGTCCCTGATCACCGGGAACGTCCGCAGCGGCGTGATCGTCAGGACCTCATCCGGGGAGAACGTCGACATCCGGGTCATGCAGCCGAGCCGGGGCCGGCCGTTGATCTCCATCGAGCACGACCCGCACTTGCCCGCCTTGCAGTTCCACCGGATCGCCAGGTCGCTCGCCTGCGTGGCCTGCAGCCGGTGCAGCACGTCGAGGACGACCTCGCCCTCGTTGACCTCGACCGCATAGTCGGTCAGCGCGCCCGACCCGGCGTCGCCGCGCCAGACCCGAAGCGAAGCCTTGTACCCCATCAGTGGCCCTTCCCTTCTGTCGGCGCCGGCGCAGCCGGAGGCACCGACGGCAGCCCGGCCAGTTCTTCCTCGGTCATGTACTTCTTGAGCTCGGACTTGTCGAACAGCGCGAGCAGGTCCGTGCGCATGGCCGGCAGCGGCTTGTGGGCGAGTTCCACCTTGTCGCCGGTCAGTGTCAGGATCAGGTTGACCTTGCGCCATTCGGCGGACATCACGGGATAGTCATCGCGGGTGTGCCCGCCGCGGGACTCCTGCCGCTCCAGCGCCGCGAGCGCCACGCACTCGGCGACGAGCAGCATGTTCCGCAGGTCGAGCGCGTAGTGCCAGCCCGGGTTGTAGGCCCGCTCCCCGGGCACCGCCACCCGAGCGGCCCGTTCCCTGAACTTCTCGAGTTCGCCGAGCGCGGCCTTGACCTCGTGCTCGCGGCGGATGAGGCCGACCAGGTCCTGCATCGTCTGCTGCAGCTCGTGGTGCACCGTGTACGGGTTCTCGCCCTCCGTCCGCCCCAGCGGCGCGAGCGCCTCCGCCACGGCCGCGTCAAGGTCGGCAGGGGACACGGCAGGCTGGGAAGGAATCCCTTCCACATAGTCGGCCGCGCCGTCTCCGGCCCGCTTGCCGAACACCAGCAGGTCCGACAGCGAGTTCCCGCCAAGCCTGTTGGATCCGTGCATGCCGCCGGACACCTCGCCGGCCGCGAACAGGCCGGGCACCGAGGTCGCGGCGCTGTCCGGGTCGACCTCGACGCCGCCCATGACGTAGTGACAGGTCGGCCCGATCTCCATCGGCTCCTTGGTGATATCGACGCCGGCCAGCTCCAGGAACTGGTGGTGCATGGACGGCAGTTTCCGCAAGATCTCCTCGGCCGGCAGCCGGGAGGCGACGTCGAGGAACACCCCGCCGTGCTCCGTCCCGCGCCCGGCCTTGATCTCAGAGTTGATCGACCGGGCGACCTCGTCCCGCGGCAGCAGTTCCGGCGGGCGCCGGTTGTTGGCCTGGTCGGCGTACCACCGGTCGGCCTCTTCCTCGGTCTCCGCGTACTGCGCGCGGAACACGTCGGGCACGTAGTCGAACATGAACCGCTTGCCCTCGGTATTCCGCAGCACCCCGCCGTCGCCGCGCACCGACTCGGTGACGAGCAGGCCGGCCACCGATGGTGGCCAGACCATGCCCGTCGGGTGGAACTGCACGAACTCCATGTTCAGCAGCGAGGCGCCGGCCAGCAGCGCGAGCGCGTGCCCGTCGCCGCTGTACTCCCAGGAGTTCGAGGTGACCTTGAACGTCCGCCCGATGCCGCCGGTGGCCAGCACCACCGCGGGCGCCTCGAACAGCACGAACGTGCCCGTGTCCCTGACGTACCCGAAGGCGCCTGCGATCCGGTCCCCGTCCTTGACCAGCCGCGTGATCGTCGTCTCGGCGAACACCCGGATCATCGCCTCCGGGTCGCCGAGATCGTAAGAATCCCGCTGCTGCAGGGCCACCACGCGCTGCTGCAGCGTGCGGATCATCTCAAGGCCGGTCCGGTCGCCGACGTGCGCGAGCCGCGGGTACTCGTGACCCCCGAAGTTGCGCTGCGAGATCTTGCCGTCCTTCGTCCGGTCGAACAGGGCGCCCCACGCCTCGAGTTCCCAGACCCGGTCCGGCGCCTCCTTGGCGTGCAGTTCGGCCATCCGCGGGTTGTTCAGGAACTTCCCGCCGCGCATGGTGTCGCGGAAGTGCACCTGCCAGTTGTCGTTGGGGTTCACGTTGCCCATGGCCGCGGCGGCGCCGCCTTCGGCCATCACCGTGTGGGCCTTGCCGAACAGCGACTTGGAGATGATCGCGGTCTTCTTGCCGCGCGCGCGGGCCTCGATCGCCGCGCGCAGCCCAGAGCCACCCGCGCCGATCACTACCACGTCATAGGAATGACGCTCGATTTCGCTGGAAGACATAACCGCATCCCTGTTCGGCCTAATTGAAGAATCGAAGGTCGGAGATCGCGCCGCTGGCGACCAGCATGACGTACAGGTCGGTCAGCATCAGCGTGCCCAGCGTGGTCCAGGCGAGCTGCATGTGCCGCGCGTTGAGCCAGGAGATCTTCGTCCAGGCCCAGTACCGCACCGGGTGCTTGGAGAAATGCTTGAGCCTGCCGCCGGTTATGTGCCGGCACGAGTGGCAGGACAGCGTGTACGCCCAGAGCAGCACCACGTTCGCCAGCATGATGAGCGAGCCGAGCCCGAACCCGAAGTTCCCGTCCTTGCCGCGGAACGCCTGCGTCACGTCCCAGGTGTTGAGCAGCGAGATCAAGATGACGACGTAGAAGAAGTACCGGTGCAGGTTCTGCATGATCAGCGGGAACCTGGTCTCACCGGTGTACGTCGCGTGCGGCTCCCGCACCGCGCACGACGGCGGGGACTGCCAGAACGACCGGTAGTAGGCGCGCCGGTAGTAATAACAGGTCAGCCGGAACCCGAGCACGAACACGAGCGAGACGAACGCGTACGGGATGATCGGCGGCACCGCGGGGATCCACGTGCCCAGCGACGACGCCCCGGGCACGCACTCGCCGCTGACGCAGGGCGAGTAGAACGGCGTCAGGTAGTGGTAATCCGGTACGTAGTACCAGTGCCCGGTGAACACGCGGACCGTCGCGTAGGCCAGCCATATGGTGAGCAGCGTCACGACGACGATGGGCGCCTGCCACCACCTGTCCTTGCGGAGCGTCCGCTCGGCGATCTGCGCCCGCGTTCTGGCTGGCGCATCCGATACTTGAGTCATACTTCAGCGTCCTCGCTGCCTTGTGCGTGATCGTAACGCGACGCGCGTCGAGGCCAGCCCTTGCCCCCGGCGGAAGGGCCCGGGGCGCCCGCGCATGCGATGATGCCCTAGAACTTATTCCAGTAAGTCTCAGGATGCCGCATCAGGGCACCCATCCAGCATGTGAGACTGACTACACTTAGGGAGCCCGCGCGGCCAGCAGCCATTGCGCGCGGCCACGTGAGCAGGCTCACATGCCGGTCGCGGCGGTCTCAGCCTCCTCGCCGGCCGCCGCGAGCGCCGAGCGCAGGAAAGCGACCTGCAGCAGCAGCAGGTTCTCCGCCACGACTTCCTGCGGCGTCATGTGGGTGACACCGGAAAGCGGCAGCACCGAATGCGGGTACCCGGCCGCGAGCAGCGCCGATGACAGGCGCAGCGAATGCGCGACGAACACGTTGTCGTCGGCGACCCCGTGAATGATGAGCAATGGGCGGATGACAGACGCCGCCGCTCGTTCCGGATCATTGATGAGCGAACTTGCCGCGTAAGCGGCCGGGTTTTCAGCCGGGTCGCCGAGGTACCGCTCGGTGTAGTGCGTGTCGTAGAGCCGCCAGTCGGTCACCGGCGCGCCCGCCACCCCCGCGTGGAAGACGTCGGGGCGGCGCAGCACCGCGAGCGCCGACAGGTAACCGCCGAACGACCAGCCGCGAATTCCGACCCTGCTCACGTCGAGGTCGGCGAATTCCGCCGCCGCGGCGTGCAGCGCCGTGACCTGGTCCTCGAGCACGCCGGTCGCGAGGTCGCCGGCCACCGCCCGGTCCCACGCCGGGCCGCGGCCCGGCGTGCCGCGGCCGTCCGCGACGACGACCGCGAACCCCTGCTCGGCGAACCACTGCGGGCGGAGGAATATGCCGCAGGCCTGCAGAACCTGCTGTGCGTGCGGGCCGCCGTACGGTTCCATCAGGACCGGGAGCCTGCCGCCGGGCTCGTGCCAGGAGGGGAACAGAACGGCGGTGCGGATTCCGGTCGGCCCGGCGTTCAGGAACCGCGGCCGCGGATGCGGCAGGGCGGGCTCCTGCGCGAGGCAGGCGATCTCCCCGGTCGCCTTCCCGTGCCTGACGATCCGCACGGACAGCCGCTTCGCGGCGAGCGTCCGGCTGCTCACCACCGTTGTGCCGCCCCCCGGCCTGGCGGTGTGCACGCCGGGCCAGGTCGCGATCTCGGCCAGGCCGCCCGTGCCGCCGGCGCCGGCGTCGTAGCTCCACACGCCGATCTCGGTGGACTCGGTCGAGCCGCGCAGCAGCACGACGCCGCCGTCGGTGCCGAGGACCTCGCGGACCTGCAGGCCGGGCGGGGTGAGCGGCGCGGCGGCCGCCAGCCCGGAAGCGGGCGCGATGATCAGGCGCCTGGTGTCCTCGCTGATCTCGGTCCACACGATGCGCCCGTCGTCGAGCTGGGCTGGGACGCCGCCGACGATGTCGGTCCAGTGCTGGTCCTTGTCCTCGCGGATGAGCTCGCCGGTGGTCCCGTCGATGACCTGCATGGTCTTCTGGTCGCGGGTCTGGGCGACGATGAGCAGGTCGTCATCCCAGCAGGCCGTGACCAGGTAGGGGAGCTCCTTCCGGTCCCACCCGGCCGGCTCCGTCGTCCCTGTTCCCCCGGCGGCGGCCGCCGCCGGGGCGATGACCAGCGACACCTCGGCGTTCGGCGTGCCCGCCGCGGGATACCTGACGGTGGCCGGCTCGCGCTCGGGGTGGGCCGGGTCGGCGATGTGCCAGCGCTTGACGGGCGACTCGTCCACCCGGGCGATGAGCAGCCGGGCGCCGTCGGGTGACCACCAGTAGCCACGGGACCGGCCCATCTCCTCGGCGGCGACGAACTCGGCGAGACCGAAGGTGACGCCCTCCTCGGCGGCGACCACGTGGTCGTCGCCGGTCTGCAGGTCGATGACGCGCAGCGCGCCCTGGTGCACGTAGGCGACCTTGCCGCCGCGGGGGTCGGGCCGCGGGTCAAGCGCCGGGGAGCGGGCGGGCACCTGCCGCGGCGCGGCCCGCGGGTCGCCCAGGGCCACCGCGTACACCTGACCGGACAGCGCGAACACCGCGAGGCTGTGCGCGGCGTCCGCCGCGTACGACACGATGCCCGCGGCGGTCTCCCGGACCCGTTCCCGGTGAGCGCGCTCCTGCGGCGACAGGCGCTCCTCGTCGGCGCTGATGCCGGCGGGGTCGGCGACCAGGCGTTCGGCGCCGGTGGCGGCGTCGGCTTCCCACAGGCATGTCACCGGGTCGTCGCCGCTCTTGGTCCGCAGGAACGTGATCCTCGAGCCGTCCGGTGATATCTGGAAGGCCCGCGGCGCGCCGAGCGTGAACCGCCGGGTCCGGGCCTGCTGCCTGGCGAAGCTGTCCGTCATACCTGCATCCTGCCAGTCCCGCGAGCCGAAGGGCGCGACGGCGGCCTGCCGGGCGGCCGGGGAAAGCGGGACAATACAGCATGGAACGCAGTCTGTTGTTCGTGCATGCGCACCCCGACGACGAGTCGATCGGCACCGGCGCGACGATGGCCAGGTACGCGGCCGAAGGCGCCAGGGTCACCCTCGTGACCTGCACGCTCGGCGAGCTCGGGGAGATCATTCCGCCGGCGCTGCGGCACCTGCTCCCCGACGAGCTCGGCGAGCACCGCACCGGCGAACTGGCGCGGGCGTGCCAGGCGCTCGGCGTGTCCGACCACCGGTTCCTCGGCGGCCCCGGGCGCTGGCGGGATTCGGGGATGATGGGCCTGCCCGACAACGACGACCCGCGCTGCTTCTGGCAGGCCGACGTGGACGAGGCCGCCTCGGCGCTCGCCGACGTCGTCAGGGAGGTCGCGGCGGACGTGATCGTGACCTACGACGCGAACGGCTTCTACGGGCATCCGGACCACATCCAGGCCCACCGGGTCGCCAGGCGGGCGCGTCAGATGACCGGCGGGACCGCGAAGTTCTACGCGACGGCGATGCCGCGCTCGGTGCTCGCCGAGGCCGTCAAGCTGCCCGCGGACTCCTGGTTCAAGCAGGTCACGGACCTGTCGGCGAGCGTTCCCGACGACGCGGTCACGACGCGGATCGACGCGACCGCCTACCTGGGCGCCAAGCTGGCCGCGATGCGGGCGCACCAGACCCAGATCACGGTGGACGGCGGGTTCTTCGCGCTGTCCAACGACCTGGGCATGCGCGTTCTCGGCACCGAGTACTACACGCTGCTCGACGGCCCGCCCACCGCCCCCGGGCCCACCGCCCCCGGCGCGCGGTACGAGAGCGACCTCTTCGCGCGCTGGCCCGGCGCCCCAGCGCGCACCCGCGCCGGACTCGGTAGCCTGCTGGTTCATGGGGACAACGCAGGGCCTGCCAGGACGTGAGCAGCCGCGCGCTTTCACGGCGGTGACCTACCTGGTGCTGCTCCTGCTCGGCGTCATGGAGGGCCTGATCGGCAGCTTCCAGTACAGCCGCGGCCCCGCTCCGCTCATCGCGATCCTGCTCGCCGTGATGATCTTCGTCACGTGCCTGCTGTGCGGCTGGGGGATGGGTTCCTTCGCCGGCGGCCTGGTCCCCGCCATCGGCTGGATCGTCGCCTCGTTCGTGATGTCGATGCCAAGCTCGCACGGCAGCGTGATCATCACCGCCACCACCGCGGGCGAGTGGTACCTGTACGGCGGCGCGTTCGCCGCCACGGGCGGCGCCTCCGCCGCGTTCATTCTCTGGGCCCGCCGGCAGCCCCGCCGCCGCTGACAGCGGCTGCCTCGAATCATTGTGTGTAGTTTGACCCCGGCCAGGGGGTCAAACTACACACATAAATCGGGGACCGTGGCCGGGACCGCCCGACCGCCGGCCCATCAGTCCCGCCAGCCGCAGCCGCCGCACAGGTGCCGGCCCCGCGCCGCCGCGCAGGCATCCGGCCCCGCGCCGCGCGCCCCGCGCCCCGCGCAGCGCCGCCGCTCAGCCGGTCAGCACCGCCTCGGTGAAGCGCTCGAGGGCCCAGTCGAGCTCGTCTTCGGTGATCACGAGCGGGGGCGCGAGCCTGATCGTGGTGCCGTGCGTCTCCTTGGCGAGGACGCCGAGCGACAGGAGCCGTTCGCACACCGCGCGGCCGTCCAGCGAGCGGAAGGACACGCCCGCCCACAGCCCCCGCCCGCGCACCGACGAGACCACCGACGACGGCAGGGCGCGCAGGCGAGCGTGGAACCTCGCGCCGAGCTCGGCCGAGCGCGCCTGGTACTCGCCGGTCCGCAGCATCGCGATGACCTCGCGTCCCACCGCGCACGCCAGCGGGTTGCCGCCGAACGTCGATCCGTGCTGTCCGGGCCGGAGCACCCCGAGCACCGGCCGCGTGGACACCATCGCAGAGACCGGCACGATGCCGCCGCCCAGCGCCTTGCCCAGCAGGTAGGCGTCGGGCTCGACGCCTTCCAGCGAGCACGCGAACGTCGCCCCCGCCCGCCCGAGCCCGGACTGGATCTCATCGGCGATCATCAGCGCGCCCGCCGACGTGCACAGCTCACGCACCCCGGCGAGGAAGCCAGGGGGCGGCACGATGACGCCGGCCTCGCCCTGGACCGGCTCGATCAGCACCGCGACGATCCGCGGCCCGTAGGCGGCGAAGACCGACTTCAGGGCCGGCATGTCCCCGTACCGGACAGAGACGAACCCGGGCGTGTACGGCCCGAAGCCGTTCTTCGCGTCCGGGTCGGAGGAGAACGACACGATCGTCGTGGTGCGCCCGTGGAAGTTCCCGTCGAACACCACGATCACCGCCTGGCCGTCGGGCACGCCACGGACCTCGTACCCCCACTTGCGCGCGACCTTGATCGCGGTCTCGACCGCCTCGGCGCCGGTGTTCATGGGCAGCACCATGTCCATGCCCGCCAGTTCGGCCAGCTCGGCGCAGAACGGCCCGAACTGGTCGTGGTCGAAGGCCCGGCTCATCAGCGTGACCCGGTCGAGCTGCCGCCTGGCGGCGGCGACCAGCCGCGGGTGCCTGTGCCCGAAGTTGAGCGCCGAGTACCCGGCGAGCATGTCCAGGTAGCGCCGGCCCGCCACGTCGGTCACCCAGACGCCGGACGCGGTCGCGGCGATGACGGGCAGCGGATGATAGTTGTGCGCGCTGAACTCGCGCGTCAGCCCGGCCAGGTCTGCCAGCGTTTCGGTCATCGCGGTCGCTCCCTTGGCTAGCGCGGACGTCAGGGTCTGGCCGGACGCAGCTCGAGCGTGCAGCACTTGGCGCCGCCGCCCGCCTTGAGCAGCTCCGACATATCGACGGGGACCGGCGCGAATCCGCGCGCGCACAGCTGCCTGGCGAGCCCGGCGGCCTGCGCGGCGAGCACCACGTGGTACCCGTCGCTGACCGCGTTCAGCCCGAGCACCTCCGCGTCCTCGTCCTTGGCCTCGATCAGTTCGGGGAACACCGAGCCGAGCGCCGCCCGCCCGGCGTCGTCGAACGCGGCGGGGTAGTACATCGCGGTGGCCGAGTCGAGCACGCACAGCGCGGTGTCCAGGTGGTAGAACCGCGGGTCCACGAGCCGCAGGCTCACCACCGGCATGCCGAACACGGCGGCGAGCTCGCTCGCGGCCCTCTGGTCGCTGCGGAACCCGTACCCGGCGAGCAGCGTCTGCCCGGCGACGAGGATGTCTCCCTCGCCTTCGTTGTAATACCCGGGCACGCGGACCTCAGGCCAGCCATTGGTCCTGAACCAGTCGAGGTAGGCCCAGGCTTCCGCGGACCGCTGCGGGTGCCGGAACCTGGCGCCGAGCACGGTCCCGCCGACGACCGTCGCCCCGTTGGCGGCGAAGACCATGTCGGGCAGCCCGGGCACCGGGTCGATGACGCGCACCTCGTGCCCGAGGCCGAGATAGGCCGTCCTGAGCCGCTCCCACTGAAGCATCGCGAGCCCGGCGTCGGCGGGCTGGTCCGGCCGCATCCACGGGTTGATCGCGTAGGTCACGGCGAAGTGGGCCGGCGGGCACATCAGGTAGCTGCGGCCGGTGGCGGCCCGGCGCGGCCCGAGGTTCGTCATGGCGTTAAGCGTAAGGAGCCGAGCTGCCGGTATGGCACCCGGTGATCATGCGTCCATGCGGCGTTTCGTTGCGTTTTCCGGCCAGTTCCCGGCCATTCGTTGTGTCGCCAGGCGAGCGGGGAGCTACCGCCCGACGTCGCGCGCCAGGTCCAGCCCGAACAGCATGTCCGCCGCCGCGAACGTCTCGAACTTCACCCCGTCGGGCTCGCCGGGGTCGTCGGCCAGCGCGGCCATCTCGCGCAGCGCCGCCGCGGTGTCCAGGCCGTCGGCGAACGCGGCGGTGATCGCGCCGGCGTACCGCGGCGACATCGGCCCGCTCGGCGACCGCGCCCACCGCGCGACGAGCTCCCGCCACCGGGCCAGGGTCCTTGACGCGCCGTTATGGTCCCAGCCGTCCCCGAGAGCCTCGCCATACCCATGCCTCATCAGCATCATCCGAACGAGGAGTGGCTCCTCCCCGAGCCCGAGCCGCTCCGCCAGCGGGCGTGCCGTCTGCGCCGGCGCCGGGTCCGCCACCTCGATCCACTGCGCGGCCAGCCTCGCGACCCCGGCGCCGGCGTCCTCGCCGGCCACCCGGATGCCCACGTCGAACACCGGCGCGCGGACTGCGCCGGCGAACAGGTCGGCCAGCGCGTCCGCGCCGGCCGGCGGCGTCAGCGTCTGCCGCGGCGGGTGGATGTTGAGGGCCGCGCAGATCGCGCGCAGGCCGTCCTCCTGGTGCGGGAGGAGATCGACGACAGAGGGAACAAGCCGGCACCGTTCGGACAATCGCCTCAGGATGTCGGCGGCCAGGTAGCCGCGCACCTGCCCCAGCCCGGTGCGGCGGGCCGCGACCAGCACCCGGAACTCTCCCCGGTGCGCGGGCCGCACGTCGGCGTCGTTGAGCCTGACCACCCTGCCACGTTAGCCGGTCGCCTCCGGCTAGGCCGGCCCGGCGTGCCCGATCCGTGTCACGCGAGGGCGCGCAGCCGCTCCCCGGCTGCGGCGACGCGCTCGTCGGTCGCGGTGAAGGCGACCCGGATGTGCCCGGCGCCGCCCGGACCGTACATCGAGCCGGGGGCGACCAGGATGCCGCACTCGGCGGCGAGCAGCTCGCAGGCCGCCCGGCAGTCCAGGCCGGGGCGGGCCGCCCACAGGTAGAGCCCGGCCTCGGAGTGGTCGACGCGGAACCCGGCGGCGGCCAGGCCGCCGGCGAGGATCTCCCGCCGCGCCCCGTACCGCGCCCGCTGTGCCCGCGCGTGCTCGTCGTCGGACAGCGCCGCGGTCATCGCCGCCTGCACAGGGCCGGGCACCATCATCCCCGCCTGCTTCCTGACCAGCAGCAACTGCGAGATCAGCGCCGGATCGCCGGTCACGAAGCCGGCCCGGTAGCCCGCCAGATTGGACCGTTTGGACAGCGAGAACACGGCGAGCACGCCCTCGTGGGCACCGTCGCACACCGACGGGTGCAGCGCCGACACCGGAGAGGCCGACCAGCCGAGGTCGATGTAGCACTCGTCGGAGGCGAGCACGCACCCGCGAGAGCGCGCCCAGGCCACCGCGTCACGCAGCCGGCCGGCCGAAAGCACCCGGCCGGTCGGGTTGGATGGCGAGTTGATCCACAGCAGCCCGGGCGCCCCCGGCACGCCGGGCCCCCCGGGCGTTCCCGGCCGCCCGGCCGGCGCGTCCGGGTCGATCGGGACGTCGGCGGCCACCGGCGCCGCGCCCGCGAGCCGGGCGCCGATGTCGTAGGTCGGGTAGGCCAGCGACGGGTAGATCACCGTGTCGGCCGGGCCGAGCCCGAGCATGACGGGCAGCCAGGAGATGAACTCCTTGGTCCCGATCACCGGCAGCACCGAATCCGCGCTGACGTGCACGTCATGGCGGCGGGCCAGCCATCCCGCGGCGGCGGCGCGCAACTGCGGCGTCCCCGCGGTGAGCGGATAGCCGGGCGCGCCGGCCGCCGCGGCCAGCGCATGGCGGATGACGGGCGGAACCGGGTCGACGGGCGTTCCTATCGACAGGTCAACCGCGCCGCCAGGGAAGGCGCGAGCCTTCTCCCGGAGCGGCCCGAGTTCGTCCCAGGGGTAGCCGGGGAGTCGTGCGGCGAGTGTCACTCTTCCCCGGCCTGCGGCGCGAGCGCCGCGACCAGCGGGTGGTCCTTGCCGGTCCTGCCGACCTTGGACGCGCCGCCCGGGGAGCCAAGTTCCTCGAAGAAATCGACGTTGACCTTGTAGTAGTCCTTCCACTGCTCCGGCACGTCGTCCTCGTAGTAGATAGCCTCAACGGGGCAGACGGGCTCGCAGGCACCGCAGTCCACGCACTCGTCCGGGTGGATGTAGAGCATGCGGTCACCCTCGTAGATGCAGTCCACCGGGCACTCTTCGATGCATGCCTTGTCAAGCACATCGACGCACGGCTGCGCGATGACGTAGGTCACGTGAGCTCCTCTTCAACTTCTTAACCCTGCTACCACACAGTATGGCCGGTTCCCCGGCATCGTGCGCTAGCTGGCGACAATACTCCCGGCCGCCCCGCCGGGGCCGGTCTGCCAGCTTGTCTCTGCCAGTCCGGCCGTCCACTGGTACCCGCCGTAGCTCACCTGGGTAATCCCGTAGGAGCTGGCGTTGGTGAGCAGCCAGTTGGCCACCGCCCACCCGCTGCCCGCCGTCACCGCGACCGTCTCCGACCCTCCCGCGCGATCCCAGGTTGTCCTCAGCACCGGCCCTTTCCCCGGCCGGCCGAACGTCTGACCCAGGTCCCTGACGGCGGCGGGCAGGTCCAGCCGGGTGCTGACGCCGTTGTCCGCCGCCTGCGTCGCCGGGTCGTACCAGCAGGTGACCGCGTGCGGGGTGGCGGTGAACTCGGCGGCGAGCATCGCGCCGGTCTGGGCGTACTGCTGGTAGGCGTAGCCGTCGGCGCTGTGCTGGACGTCCTGCGCGGCCACGTACACCGGCAGCCGCGTGTAGCGGGGAACCTTGACGAGCGCGTCGAAGAACGCCGTCGCGGCGTACTCGGGGTCCTCAAGTTCGGCGACGGTGCCCCAGCCTTGCGAGGGGCGCTGCTGGAAGACGCCGACGGAGTCCAGGTCGCCGTAGCTGAGGTTCTCGAGCTTGGACTCCTGCAGCGCCGTGGCGTACGCGATGACGAGCGCCTGGCGGGGCAGGTGATTGCGCTCGGCGACGCCCGCGATGATGGCCGCGTCCGAGGCCTGCGCGAAGTCGAGCGGCAGCGCGTTCGCCCCGAACCCCGCCTGGCAGCCGGGCACGGTGAGCAGCCGCTGGACGAAATGCTGGTAGGCCGTGAAAGCCGCGTAGCCGCCACCGCCAAGCAGCACCGCGATAACGGTCAGTATCGTGAGCGGGCGGCGCCACGAGGGGCGTTGGTAGTAGTTCTGCACAGCGCCTCAGGGTCGTCGTAGGTACACCACCTGAAGGTACCCGCAGTCGCGCTGCCGCCGCTTGCCGTTCGGTAGGCTGCGACGCCATGAGCGAGTCGCTGAAGTCCCCGCTGTCACCGGTCATCGACGAACTGTGGGAGCAGCGGGCCGGGCTGAGCCCGGATGATTCCGCCGCGCGGGCCGAGGTCGTCGCGGCCGTGGACGAGATCGACGCGGGAAACGCCAGGGTGGCGTTCATCGGCAAGGAAAGCGGCGAGGTGGTCGTCGACCAGCGCGCCAAGCGCGCCATCCTGCTGGCGTTCCGGCTGCTGCCGATGGCCCAGTCGCAGGCCGGCGACTTCAGGTACCACGACCGGGTGCCGCTGAAGACGCGGTTGGACGGGGTGCGCGTGGTGCCCGGCGCGATCGTCCGCTGGGGCTCGTACATCGCTCCGGGGGCCGTGCTGATGCCCTCGTTCGTCAACATCGGCGGCTACGTGGACTCCGGGACGATGGTGGACACCTGGGCGACGGTCGGGTCGTGCGCCCAGATCGGGAAGAACGTCCACCTGTCGGGCGGTGTCGGGATCGGCGGCGTGCTCGAGCCGCCGAACGCGGTCCCCGTCGTGGTCGAGGACGAGTGCATGATCGGCTCGCGGTCGATGGTGGTCAACGGCGCGCGGGTGCGGACCGGCGCGGTGCTCGGCTCCGGCACGATACTTACCGACACCACGCACGTCATCGACGTGCAGACCGGGCAGGAACTGCCACGCGGCGAGGCGCCGCCCTGGTCGGTCTGCGTGGGCGGCACGCGGCCGCGTGCGTTCCCTGGCGGGGAGTTCGGCATGCCGTGCGTGCTCGTGCTGCGGCGCCTGCCCGAGGGCAGCAGGCACGACAAGGCCGAGCTCAACGCGATCCTGCGCGATCACGGCGCAGACGCCTGACCGCGCTACCGTGGACAGCGTCATGAACGCGACCAACAACACGCGCAGGGTCCGCCGCCAGGGACCCGTTACGCTGCGCGGTAAGCAGATACCCGCGACGACGACCGACCAGCGGCTGCTGGACAGGCGCGGGCCTTCGGACTGGGTGCACACCGACCCCTGGCGGGTGATGCGCATCCAGGCGGAGTTCGTCGAGGGCTTCGGGCTGCTCGCCGAACTGGGGATGGCGGTCTCTGTGTTCGGCTCGGCGCGGACGCTGCCGGGCACGCCGGAGTACGAACTGGCCGAGGAGATAGCGGCGGCGCTGGTGCACGGGGGATACGCGGTGATCACCGGCGGCGGCCCCGGGATCATGGAGGCGGCGAACAAGGGCGCCGCCGTGGCGGGCGGCGTCTCTGTCGGCCTCGGCATCGAGCTCCCGATGGAGAGCGGGCTCAACGACCACGTGAACGTCGGCCTTGAGTTCCGCTACTTCTTCGTCAGGAAGACCGTCTTCATCAAGTACTCGCAGGCGTTCGTCGTGCTGCCCGGCGGCTTCGGCACGATGGACGAGCTCTTCGAGGCCGTGACGCTTGTCGCGACGGGGAAGATCACCAAGTTCCCGATCGTGCTTGTCGGCAGCCAGTACTGGTCAGGCCTGCTTGGCTGGCTGAAGGAGACGATGCTCGGCCAGGGGAACATCGGGGGCGACGAGCTTGACCTGATCAAGGTCGCCGACGACCCCGAAGAGGTCATCGAGATCATCAAGGAAGCTCACACCGACTTGTCCTTCCGCTGACCGCGGCCGCCGGCCGCCCTGCCGAAGGCCCTGCCGATGGCCCGGCGGACGGTCCAGGCGGGCCGCGGCCTGCCGAGGACGGCCTCGGCCGCGTCCAGGCTCTGGCGGACCTGCGCGACATGGCGGGTCCTGACGGCTGTCACGCCGAGCCAGCAGCAGGCCGCCGCCAGCGCCTCCGCGCCGGCCACGCCGAGTCCGGCCGCGCCCGCGTCGACGTCGGTCAGGGTCGACCAGCCCGCTCGCAGCGTGCGGTCCAGGTGCACCATCGGCACCGTGACCAGGATGCGGTCCGGCGCGATCCCCTCATAGCGGGCCTTCTCGGCCGCCGTCACGCCTGAGCAGATCAGCCTGGCGCCGCTGCGCAGCGCCAGGCTCGGGTCGGGTACCAGGTCCGCGGACTCGTCCGCGCCGCTGATGACCACGTCAGGGAGCAGTGACCTGATGGCCGCGATGAGCGCCGGACCGCCGGCACCGACCTCGATCATCGTTGCCCCGGCGAATCCCGCGGCGACGGCGTCGTCAAGGCTCCCGGCCTCGGTCAGCAGCGCCGTGCCCGGGTCGGGCAGGACGGTTCGGGAGTGCGACTTCACTCTCAGAGCATGGCACGATTCTGTATGTGCCTGTCGTATTGCTGATCACTATCGCGGTCATCTTGGTAGCCGCGGTGCTCGTCGCTCTCGGCCGGGGCGGGGAGATGCCCGCGGAGCGCACCGATTACGCCCCGCTCGACCTCGGGCCCGTGACCGCCACGGACGTCGTGCTGCTCCGGCCGCCGACGGCGCTGTGGGGGTACCACATGCAGGCGACCGATGACGCGATGGAGCGGATCGCCGAATCGATCAGGGATCGCGACGTGCGCATCGTGGCGCTCGAGCAACTCGTCACCGACCTGAGCAGGGAACACGCCCTGCCCCCGCCGCTCGACAGCCCTTACGTGGGCACCCGCCGCAGGCGGCTGCCGTCGGACGGCGCGGCGGACGGCGCGGCGGGCGGCCCGGCGGCGGGCGAGGGCTTCGGCGCCCCGGGCGCTCCCGGCGCTCCCGGTGCCCCCGGTGCCCCCGGTGCCCCTGGCGCTCCCGGCGCTCCCGGCGCCCCGGGCCCCGGGGCCGCGCCGCCGGAACAGTCGCATGACTGAGCCCGCGGGCATGGCAGTGCCAGGCCCCGATGGCAGGCTGCGCTGCCCCTGGGGGCTGAGCGCCCCCGAGTACCTCGCCTACCACGACGAGGAATGGGGCCGCCCGGTCCGCGGCGACCAGGCGATCTTCGAGCGGCTGAGCCTGGAAGCCTTCCAGTCGGGACTGTCCTGGCTCACGATCTTGCGCAAGCGGGAGAACTTCAGGAAGGCGTTCGCCGGGTTCGGCCTCGCCGCTGTCGCCGCTTTCGGGCCGGACGACGTGGCGCGCCTGCTGTCCGACGCCGGCATCGTGCGGAACCGGTCGAAGGTCAACGCCGTGATCACCAACGCCCGTGCCGCGCTGGCGCTGCCGTCCGGGCTGAGCGACCTGGTCTGGAGCTACGCCGACGCCGACGCCGGCACGGCGCGTCCCGCGCCGCGCACCCTCGCCGACGTCCCGGCCCAGACCCCCGCCTCGGAACGGCTCTCCGCGCAACTGCGCAAGCACGGCTTCACCTTCACCGGCCCGGTCACCGCGTACGCCACGATGCAGGCCTGCGGCCTGGTCAACGATCACCTGGCCGGCTGCTTCGCCCGCACCCCGCCGGCCCCGGTCTGCCAGAACGCCCGGGGGCGGTGAGACCGCGAACCGCCGAGCGGCGCCCGGCGGGCGGCGCGGCGTGCGACAATACCCGGCATGGATGACGAGGATCCCGACATAGCCGAGCTTTTCGCCCCAATCGACCCGTCGAAGGCGCTTGGCGTCGTGCTCAGCGAAGCGCACGAGATACTCTCCCACGTCCGTGAGCCGGTCGATGCGGAGCTGTGGGGATCGGACATGATCGGCGCGCTGTCCGCCGCGGCTGACGAGTCGGACGTGATGGCGGAACTCGCCACCTCCATGGTGCCGGCCGCGGAGGAGACCGCGACGCCAGAGGCGCTGGCGCTGCTGCGGATCTTCGGGGCGATCGGAACGGAGCAGTTGCGCTCCGCGGCCGCCGCGGCCGCCGAGCGCGTGGCCTCCCGTGGCGTGGCGGAGCCGGAGTGGGCGACCGCGATCGGCTCGCCCACGGTGGGGAAGTGCTGGCATTACAGCGACATCGGCGGCCGGCAGGAGTCGGTGACGGTGACATTCGGCTACGGCGAATCCGAGCACGCCTTGTCGGTGCTGATCGACCACGGCAAGGGCGGCCGGATCAAGGACGCGTGGGTCGGCGACGCCACGGGCCTGCTCGACAAGACGTGGCTGGCCGCGGAAAACGACCCGCTCGTGGTGTTCGAGCCGATCGACGCCGCGGACGCGCGGGACCGGCTGGAGCGTGCCATCACCGCCGGCGAGTGTCCCGAGAAGCCCGACCAGGCGGACGACCTCACCGCGCACCGTGCCCTCATGCACGCCAGGATGCGGTTGCTCGCGGTCGGCTAGCCTGCCGGTCCCGCTCGCCGCCGCGCGCCGCCCTGTGGCCCACGGGGCGCGACACCGCGCGCCCGCTCCGGCTACGGCACCAGGGCGAGGGTCTTGCCCGCGGGGGTGAGCAGGCGGTGGTAGCCAGGCCGGCCCGGAAGCAGGGCGCGATCGCCGGACACGCGGCGGTAGGCGCCGTCCGGGCCGGCCAGCACCAGTCCGTCCGCCTCGATGGCCACGAGTTCCCCGTCCTGGCGCAGCAGGACGGGGCCGTCGCGCTCCGCGGTGATCGCGACCCGGCCGGACCGCAGGCCGTCGAAGATCGCGCCGGCGTCCTCGCCGGTGCTGTCAACCCAGGTGGTGGGCGTGCCGAGCGGCGCGTCCGAGCCGTCCCTGTGCCAGTCGCTGCCGCCGATGGGGATCGCCGCCGGGTCCCAGGCCTGCCACCAGGCCAGCGGCGTGGTCCAGGTGAGGTCGAGCCAGCTCCAGTGCCAGACCTCGACAAGCGGCGGACGGCGCCGCATCTGGTACAGCCAGCTCACCGGGCCCGCGATCGGGTGGTTCACCACCATCAGCCCCCCGCCGCGCTCGGCGGCGTCGAGCCAGTCGTCCGGGCCGTCGCGGAAGTCGACCCAGCCGGTGTCGCCAAGCACCCCGGCGTGACCGTGCGGCGTCGTGACCTCCTGCCCGGGGATCAGCGTGATCGCGTAGGCGCGTGCCGCGGCGGCAAGTTCGGCGTGATGGCTGACCGTGTTGTGGTCGGTGACCGCGACGAAGTCCAGGCCGCGGCCGATCGCGAGACACGCCAGTTCGGGCACTGTCAGCGCGCCGTCCGAATGCACGGTGTGCGAGTGCAGGTCACCGGCCAGCCAGCGGCGCCCGGCCATGGCGGGCAGTTCCCGCCTCGGCGGCCGGCTGGCCGGCGCCGGCGGTGCGGGCACCGCGGCGCGCCCGCTGGCCTGCCCGTTGGACGGCTCCGCGGTGACCCGGTACCTGACCCCGCCGGCCGGCACCAGGTGCAGGCCGACGATCACCTGCCACAGGCCCGGCTGCACCGGCCCCGGCAGGTACCCGGGCGTGGCGCCGTCCTCGGCGATGACGAAAGACCTCCGGGCGCCCCCCGACCAGCCGCGGAACCCTGACGGGCCCAGGCATCCGAGGTCGAGGATCGCGCCTGCCCGCTCGTACTGGAGCTCCACGCGCAGCGCGGCCGTCCCTGGCGCCACCTCGACGGGCAGGTACTGCCATGGTGCGGCAAGCCGGTCATCGAGCGTCCAGACCCCCGAATGCACCGTCACCCGACCCATCTCCCCAGTCTGCCGGCCCACCATGCCTGCCGGCAAGAACGTGATGTATCGCCCTGCCCCGGCGCCCGCCCGTTCTCCCTGCCCCGGCGCCCGCCCGTTCTCCTGGGGCACCTGCGCATCTGGCCCGATAGAACCGGGGTAGCCGCGCGTCTGGCCCAGAACGCGGCACGAGCCAGTGGTTCGTGCGGGATGCGCGGGACGCCGGCGAAAACCAGGTGACTTCGGCGGGGCCGCGGTGTTAAGGTTTCGGGCTTCGCGCCCACGACCGAACAAGGGAGTAAGCCATGCCCGCCGACGCCGGGGAGGACGGCGAAGACAGCGTTATCCGCGCCGAGCGCGCGCATCTCACCCAGTCCCGCGAGTTCCTCCGCCTGATGCGGGAGAACGTGCTCGCGCTCAATCCCATGGCCGGGGACCCGGTGTCCCTTGAATTCCTCAAGGCGGACCTGCACCGTCGCGCCGAATCGCTGCGCGACCTGCCGGGCGCGCCGCTGTTCTTCGGCCGCCTCGACTACCGGTCGCCTGATGCCGGCTCGGTCCACATAGGGCGCAGGCACGTGCACGACCAGGACGGCACCCCGGTGGTGATCGACTGGCGGGCGCCCGTCTCGCGGCCGTTCTACCGGGCGAGCCAGGCGGACCCGATGGATCTGGGGCTCCGGCGGCGGTTCGGGTTCTCCGGGGGAGATCTCACCGCCTACGAGGACGAGTGGTTCGGCGCACGGCGGGCGGGGACAGACGCCACGGGCCGTTCGGAAGAAAGACAAACGAGCAAGCTTCTGCTGGCGGAGATCGAGCGCCCGCGCTCGGGCCCGATGCGCGACATCGTCGCCACGATCCAGCCCGACCAGGACGACATCGTGCGCGCGGACGTTGGCCGGACCGTGTGCGTGCAGGGTGCGCCTGGGACGGGGAAGACCGCGGTCGGGCTGCACCGGGTCGCGTACCTGCTGTACGCGCACAAGGAGCAGGTGATACGGCGCGGGGTGATCGTGGTCGGGCCGAACAGCGCCTTCCTCTCCTACATCAGGAACGTGCTCCCGGCGCTAGGCGAGCTTGACGTCACCCAGACCACCGTCACCGACCTGGTGGCGTCGGTGCCGGTGCGCGGCGCTGACGGCGACCTCGCGGGCGTGATCAAGGGCGACGCCCGGATGGCGGAAGTGCTGCGGCGGGCGCTGTGGGCATCGGTCAGGGAGCCGGCCGAGGGGCTCATGGTGGCCCGCGGCGCACGGCGGTGGCGGGTTTCAGCGCGCGAGGTGGCCTCGCTGGCGGCCCAGCTGCGCGATCGCGGGGTCCGGTACGGGGCGGGGCGGGAACTGCTCGGGCACCGGATCGCCCATGTGATCCTGACCCAGATGGAGGCGGCCGGGGAGACCTGCGATGACCGGACGCACGACGCGGTACGGCGGTCCGCGCCGGTGCGGGCGTACGTCGATCAGGTGTGGCCGAAGGTCGAGGCCAGACGGCTGGTGTTCGGGCTGCTGTCGTCGCCGGCGGAACTGGCGCGGCACGCCTGCGGGCTGCTGTCCGCGGCTGAGCAGCAGGCGATCGTGTGGTCGGCGGCGCCGCGCGGCCCGGGTTCGGCCCGCTGGAGCCGGGCCGACCAGGTGCTCATCGACGAGGCCGCCGACCTCATTGAGCGCACGCCGAGCATGGCGCACGTCGTGGTGGACGAGGCGCAGGACCTGTCGCCGATGGAGTGCAGGGCGATCGGCCGGCGGTGCTCGACTGGGTCGGCGACCGTGCTCGGCGACATCGCCCAGGGCACGACCCCGTGGGCGGCCACGTCGTGGCCGGTGATGCTCAGCCACCTGGGCAAGCCGGAGGCCGCGGTGCGTGAGCTCGACGTGGGCTACCGGGTGCCACGGCAGATTCTGGATTACGCCTCACGCTTGCTGCCGTCGATCGCGCCCGGGCTGCGCCCGCCCGTGTCGCTGCGGCAGGACGCCGGGGCCCTCGCGGTCGAGCCGGTGGCCCCGGGCGGGCTCGGCGGGCGGGTCGCGGACGCCAGTTCCCGTGCCCTGAACCTGCCGGGCTCGGTCGCCGTCATCTGCGCCGACGCACAGGTGGCCGACGTCAGCGCGGCGCTGCTCGCGGCGGGGCTCGCGTTCGGCGTGCTGGGCTCAGGGCCAGCCGGACAGGAGTCCCGGCTCGCGGTCGTTCCCGTCACGCTGGCGAAGGGACTTGAGTTCGATCACGTCGTGCTCGCCGAGCCCAGCCGTATCGTCTCCGGCGAGGCGCACGGCATGCGCCGCCTCTATGTGGCGCTGACCCGCGCCGTATCCCGGCTCACCGTGCTGCATGCGGAGCCGCTTCCCGCTGAACTTTGTTACGTATCATAGATGTTGGCCACATTTATCTGGCGCTTGCGCGTAAATTCACAATGCGCGTTGCGTGACCGTGTCGGGGGCGGCATCCTCGGACGATCTAGCACGCTTGGGGTTCTGGGAAACTACCATAAGTAGCGATGGTGATATCGGTGGAAGCCAAGGGGAACCACGCAGAGTCGGTATACCTTGACAAGCTGGCGGAGGAACTGACGCACCGGGGGCTTGAAGCCTGGCTCATGGCGCCGGCGGGCCGGGTACCCAGCGTTTACGTGGTGAATCCGGCCGCGAGAGCCCTTGAGGATAACGTGTACGTGGGCTGCGGCAAGGATGGCCTGTGGTGGTTCTGGTGGTCCTGGGCGGAGCGGATCTCGATCGCCGACGACATCGACGCGGCCGCGACCGCCATCGCCCGCGTCCTCGCCCTGCCGCGCGGCGCCGGGTAAGCCCGGACATCGGGCCCTCGTCTGCCCGTGCTGGGGCCCTCGGGCGAACGTCAGGCCGTGGGGGCGGAGCCCGACGGCATGCCGGGGAAGGCGACGGTTGAACCACGCCATGCCGCCGCCCGGCTCGCGGGGGGCTGCATGGCGAGTGCGCCGAAGGCGCGCAGCGCCGGATCCGTGACGGCGACCAGGCCGAGATAGGCCCGGGTCACGCCGTCCTCGAGCGTTGCCGCCAGCCGCCGCGCCGAGCGCGTGTCGTCCACGGCGAAGGGCAGCTCGTATGCCGCGCTCGCGGCTACGGGGGTGGCGCCCAGCCTGGTGATCATCGCCTGGAGGGTATCCCTGGCCTCCTGGTGAAGCCTCCAGTCGGTCAGCGCGGTGGCCTGTCCGGCGCCGCTGAGCATGGCCCCAAGCACGCCGTAGCCGTAGATGGCCGCGTGCTCGGCGGCGAGCGCGGCCTGCAGCGCCTGCAGCGCCTGCGGCGCGACGTTCGCCCGCGTCATGCGTGGCCTGTTTCCAGCACGGTGATGTGGGTGGCCTCCGCGGCGGCGATGCTCGCGTACAGCTGCGCGAGCGACGGCGAAGCGCCGCTCAGGCGCCGCAGCTGTGCGGTGCTCGCGGCGTGCTCGGCGGTGCGCAGCTGGGCCAGGACGGCTGCCCGCGTGCCCGGAATCGGCGGCCTCGACGTGACCCGGTCCGGCACGGCCTTGCCCGGCGGCTCGATGATGCGGGCGCGCAGCCGCGCGAGGTGCGCCCAGTGCTCGGCCAGCAGCGGCTCGAGCTCAGCGGCCAGCGCGGGATAAGACGCTATGGTGCGCGTGTACAGGGAAACCAGGTTCTCTTCCGCGGTGACCGCGGTGAACAGGGTTCGCACGTCAGCCGCCAACGGCGGCGGCGACGCGAGCCCCTCCGGGCGCGTGCAGGCGCTCGCCGCGAGAAACAGTGGCAGCGTCGTCGCCGACGCGGCGAGCAACTGACGCCTTCGCAGCATAGGCTCTAAGCATGCCACGGAGCTGGGGCTGCCGCGGTTGCGGCCGGTTCGCGATCGCTTTGCCTCCAAAGACGCGTGCGGCTTCCGTGGCCTATAGGCTGGACCTGCGAAGATAAGAGGCTGCGTGGTAGACGGCTCGTAGACGAGGAGGTCGTGATGCCCGGTGGCTCTCGCACCGCCGCCGGCCCGGTGGACGACAGGCGCCTGGCCGGCCTGATTCAGCCTGTGGTGGCTGCCGCCGGGATGGACCTGGAGTCGGTGCGGACGACCATGGCCGGACGGCGGCTGCTGCTGCGCATCGTGGTCGACAGCGACCATGGCGTCAGCCTCGACGACACGGCCCTTGTCAGCCGCGAGGTGTCTGCCACCCTCGATGCCACCGACGTCATGGGTGACGTGCCGTACACCCTGGAGGTTTCCTCACCTGGCGTGGACCGCCCGCTGATCGAGCCGAGGCACTGGCGGCGGGCCGCCGGCCGGCTGGTCCGGGTCAAGGCCGCAGCGGAGGGGACCGTCCAGGGCAGGGTGCTCGCCGCCGATGACGATGGCGTCACGATGGACGTAAACGGTGCCGAGCGCAGGTTCGCGTACGGCGACATGGGCGCGGGCGCCGTCCAGGTGGAGTTCGGGCGGCTTGCCGACGCGGAGCTTGACGAGGCGCCCGGCGACGAGCTTTCCGGTGAAGAGCTTCCCTACGAAGCGGACCTTGGAGCTGGCGGCGATGGATATTGACCTGAGCGTGCTGCGCAGCCTCGAGAGCGAGAAGGACATCTCGTTCGAAACGGTCATCAAGGCGATCGAGGACGCGCTGCTGATGGCCTACCACAAGACCGAGGGCGCGAGCCTCGCGGCGCGCGTGGAAGTAGACAGGAAGACCGGCCACGTCACGGTGTGGGCGCGCGAGGCGGGCAGCCTCGAGGGCGCGACCGCGCGGGAGTACGACGACACGCCGGCCGGATTCGGACGGATCGCGGCGACGACCGCCCGCCAGGTTATCCTGCAGCGGCTGCGCGACGTCGAAGACGAGATGACGTTCGGCGAGTACGCGGGGCACGAGGGCGACATCGTGGCGGGCGTGATCCAGCAGGGCAAGGACCCGCGGACGGTGCTCGTGGACCTCGGCAAGATCGAGGCCGTCCTGCCGCCAGCCGAGCAGGTCCCGGGTGAGCGCTACGTGCACGGTGAACGGATCCGCTGCTACGTGTGGCGGGTCCGCAAGGGGCACCGGGGGCCTTCGGTCACGCTGTCGCGGACGCACCCGGACCTGGTGCGCAAGCTGTTCGCGCTCGAGGTTCCCGAGATCGCCAGCGGCGCGGTGGAGATCGTCAAGATCGCCCGTGAGGCCGGGCACCGCACCAAGATCGCGGTTCAGTCCCATCAGCAGGGCGTGAACGCCAAGGGCGCCTGCATCGGCCCGGTGGGAAGCCGGGTCAGGAACGTGATGGCTGAACTGCACGGGGAGAAGATCGACATAGTGGACTTCTCGGACGACCCGGCCGAGTTCGTGGCGAACGCTCTCTCACCGGCCAGGGTCACCCGTGTCGATGTCGTCGACCCCGTCGCGATGGAGGCCCGGGTCATCGTGCCCGACTACCAGCTGTCTCTCGCCATCGGGAAGGAAGGGCAGAACGCCCGGCTGGCCGCCAGGCTCACCGGCTGGCGGATCGACATCAGGTCGGACGCGCCGGCCACCGATCGTGGCTCCGGCGAGGCGGCGGCCGGCGATTCTGGCTCCGGCGAGGCTCCTGCTCCTGCTCCTGCTCCTGCTCCTGCTCCGGCTCCGGCTCCTGCTCCTGCCGACGCGCCGAGCGAGGCGCCGAGCGAGGCGCGAGCGGTCCCCCGGCAGGGGCGTGAAGTCGCGCGCGACGCCGGCGTGGGAACAGCGAGCGATACCCCCGGGTAGCGGCCCGCCTGCGCAGACGGCGCGGCGCGGGCGCCGCTTCGGCCGTGGCGGAGGGGGCTCTTCCCGGTTTCCCTGACTCGCGGACACGGTAGACTAGCGTGAGGAATAGGTCGTGCGAGCTGAGCTGCCTGAGCCGGGGGTTTCCCCGGTACGCACATGCGTCGGCTGCAAGGAACGCGCGGCCAAATCCAGTCTGCTTCGCCTAGTGGCGGCCGGGGACGACATCGTGCCCGACCCCCAAGCGCGGCAGCCAGGCCGGGGTGCATACCTGCACCGCAGTCTGGCATGCTTCCAACGGGCGCAGCGACGCCGGGCGTTCTCGCGCGCACTGCGCGTCACGGGTCCGCTTAGCGCCGCTCCGCTTGCTTCGTACCTTTCACGGATGGAACACGCGGGCATAACATAACTGCCGGCGACGTTGTTCACCACGGTCGAAGACGGGAAGCACGCTGGACACAACGGAAACCTGTACGGAAAGCAGGTCGAGAAGCTAATGAGCGCTCGATGAGCACAAGGCGATGAACGGCACGAGCTGACGCCGACCCGGAGCACGCTATGCACCGGATCGGCTGATGATCCGGTAGATGGCCCGGTGGAGGGCCGAGCAGAGGAGCATAGTGGCGAAGGTCCGGGTTTACGAACTCGCGAAGGAGTTCGGTGTAGAGAGTAAGGCTGTCATGGCTGAGCTCGAGAAAATGGGCGAGTTCGTGCGGTCGGCGTCTTCAACGATCGAGGCGCCAGTAGTCCGCAGGCTCAAGGAAGCGTTCGCGGGAGACTCGGCGAAGGCGGGACGGCCGGGAGGCCAGCGGCTCGCTGACGCGCGCCCCGCCGCGCCCGCCCGTCGTGACCAGGTCAGCGGCGCGGGCGACGGCCGTCGCGATGAGCGCGGCCCGGGCCGG
>DAHVAN010000358.1 GCA_027314595.1 Actinomycetota bacterium
TCAAGGCCCAGCAGCGCACCTCCGGCGGGACCTGGCGCACCCTGGCCGGACTGGCCGACTTCGCGGTCGTCCGCTCCTACCTGTCCACCGCCGCCCAATGGGGTATCGACGCCCTCGATGCCCTCACCTGGCTCTTCGAGATTTGTCAGGTCAGCAGCATTGCCACGTTGTAGCCGGCGAAGCGCTTGTCGCGCGTGACGATTGTCAGTCCCTCTGCGTATGCCTGGGCGATCAACATGCGGTCGAATGGATCATCGTGATGCCGCGGCAACTGACCTGCCGCGATCCCATGCGTGACGCTGATGGGCAGAGGGACGAATCCGCTCTCGTCGACTTGCCGTTCAAGGTCATCAGGAGCAAAGAGCCTTCCCAGCCTTTTCTTGATCGAGATCTCCCAGGCACTCGCCGCGGACACCATCACCACGTTATCCGGATCAGCAATTGCATCCCGCGCCTGATTGGTGAGACCCTCGTCGGCCAGCCACCACAACAATGCATGCGTATCCAGCAGCAGCCTCACGGACGCTCACCCCGGAACGCCGCCTCCATGTCGGCCGGCAACTCGTCGAAGTCATCGGCAATCCTGACCTTGCCTCGCCATGCGCCCGGGCTGCGGCGCCGCGAGGGAGCATCGCTTAGCGCAACGAGACGTGCGATCGGCCGACCGGCCCGTGCGATCACGATCTCTTCGCCCGCCGCTGCGCGATCGAGCAACTGCGAAAGGTGGGTCTTGGCTTCGTAGACATTGACGCTTGCGGTCACGAGATTATTTTAGGCTCATGGTCTAGTCTGGTCAAGTCTAGAACCAACTGCGAAGACTAACTGCACCGCTTCGACCTCCTGCCTAACGCCCGAGAGCCTCAGAGCAGCCTGGCGTGTGCCACGCATGCCGCACGCCGCGTCGGCCTGCGCCCCGCCCGGCCGCCACGCCGCCTGCGCCCCGCCCGGCCGCCACGCCGGCCGCGAGCGGGCTCGACGCCAGCCACCACGCCGGACGCCGGCACACATGGCGCTTTGCCCCCGGCGCACCTCGCCCGGCGCCCTGCGCCCGGTGACTGGGGCATTTGCGCAACTCCCGGCAGCCGGCAGGGGCACGGTCTTTCCTCAGGGCTCGAAGCCCGGGAGTCACGAGTGCTCTCACCTGCCGGCGGCCAGCCTTCATAGCCGATCTGTGCCCGCCGCCGAACAAGGCCCCGCCGCCAGCGACTTAGTGACCAACGGGCCAGCTCGTGTGCACCACTCGTCTCTCGCGTAAAGCCGACGTACGTGATGAGGCTAGGCACATCAGGCACATCAGGCGCATCAGGCAAGAGGGGAGTGAGGTTGTACATGATAAGAACGTGGGCGGCACGCTCCGGCGTGCTGCTCGCCGCGTTGGCCGTCATGATCCCGTTCGGTTCGGGGGCCTTCGCGCAGGGGGGCCACTCCACGCCGGGGGTGGCGGTTACGGCCCAGAACCCGGGCACCCATCCGGGGGACAGCTTGCGCATCACGCTGACCGCGCACACGGAGAAGGGCACGGTCGAGAACCCGGACTGCCGGCCGCAGTCTGCCACGCTCCAGTGCCGGGGGTCGCTCGTCCTGCGGATCCCCGGCGCCGGCGTGATGAGCGTCAGCGGCTTCCAGGTGCACCGGGTCGCGGTACCAAGACCGAGTGGACGTCCAGGTCAACCTGTTCGTGAACGGGTCAGCCAAGCCGCTGCTCTACAACACCGGCACGCAGACCGTCCAGCAGGTGCAGATCCACGTCGAGGGCAGCCCTGATCCTTTTCCCCGGGCACAGCCGCTGATCCGTTCCGTGACCGCTGCGTCCATTCGGGGGCAGTAGCTGATGCCTGCGGGGCACGGGCGTCCGTGCCCGGCAGGGCCGGCGCGGATGCAGAAGGGGACGTGCCGCGAGCGGCCACGCCCCGCAGTAACAGAGGGGAGGCCATACACATGACACGACGAGTCATCAAGACAGCTCTCGCAGCGCTGGCGGTAGCGGCGGTGTCGCTGCCCGTACCGGCACTGGCGCGGGGCAATCCCGGACAGGGGGGCGGAGGCGGCGGCAGGCCGCCGAACGCGGGAACCGAGACGGTCGGCAACAACCTGTCCTACCCGGCCGTTTTCGCGGAAGGCACCGGAATCACCGGTCTCGCGCCGGCAGCCACCGACAGCACCCTGCAGCCCTGGCAGCAGACGTGGACCGGCCCGCGGACCGTCCCGTCAGCGGACAACCCGGTGGTGCTGTCCGCCGCGGACGAGTACGTACTGAACGGGACCACGTATTACCTGCAAGGACAGGAGGGATCCAGCTGGCAGGCCGGCTGGATCAACGGCAAGGACGCTGCTCCGTGGAGCGCGTACGTCTGTTGACTCTGCCCCCGGGGCAACCCCGATTGTTGAGCGCATGGACACAGGATCGGGCGCAATCGTGGCAGGCAGTGAGACCGAGCATCGGGGCGGCGGCATGAGGCCGGCTGAGGACAGGGAAGTCGACCGTCTCCTCGATGAGCAAGTCGCCTACTACCGGGCCCTGGCCGCGGACCATCTGGACCAGGGCCTGGATCTTCCCGGCGGCAGCGAGCTAGCCGAAGCGCTTGAGGCATTCAAGCCAGCGGGCAGCGTTCTCGAGCTTGCCTGCGGCCCCGGCGTGTGGACCAGCCGGCTGCTTCGCCACACGACCGACGTCACCGCCGTGGACGCGTCCCCGCAGATGCTGGCCATCGCGGCAGCCCGCGTCGCCGGCCAGCCGGTGCGCTTCATCCAGGCCGATCTGTTCACCTGGAAGCCGGACCGCCGCTACGACGTGGTCTTCATCGGCTTCTGGCTCTCACACGTCCCGGCCGAACGCTTCGAGTCCTTCTGGTCGCTCGTAGCCGACTGCCTCAAGGCGCGGGGCCGCGTGTTCATCGCCGACGACGCCTACCGCACCCCGGACGAGCTCATCGAAGGCCCCTCATCCTCGACCATCCGCCGCCGGATCCCTGACGGGACCACCTTCCGGCTCGTGAAGGTCCCCCACCAGCCGGCAGACCTGGAAAGACAGCTCGGCCGGCTCGGCTGGCACATCAAGGTCACGTCAACAGCGGGGCCCTTCTACTGGGGAGCGGGAAGCCGGGCGGCCGCCGGACCTGGAACGCAGCGCGATACCCGGACATAGGGACCGGTAGCATCACAGCGTGGCCTCCGTTGTGCCGTTCGAATACATCGCTCATGTCCTGACGATTTCGGTGACAGTCGGCGCTGTCGAGACGAAGTTCATCTTCGACACCGGAATCGGGGTCAGCCTGATCGGCGAAGACCTCGCTGCCAAGGTCGGCTGCCACCCGGATGGAGCGACGTTCACCGGGCGGCGCATGAGGTTGACGGTGGGAGACAGGTTCCTGCGCAACTTCACCACGACCTACGACCTGGCGAGGTCACGGGTGATCTTCGCGATCCCCGGATAGTCCCCTTCATTCACCGCTCCATCGCATCCGGGCCCGTGTCTGAGCGGACTCGGCCCGTCATTGTTTCCTGGGCGCCCGTTCCGGGTGTACGTGGCGCTGTCTCAGCCGGCCATGGCCGGCAAGGGCTGGTCGCCGGGTTGCCGCCGGCGAGGGCTTCGGGATTCGTGTTGTGTCCGTCTGTGAGCTGCTGTCTCATTGGTCCTGTGAGGCCGGGAGCAATGAGGCGCCCCCGGGCGGCTGCCAGTCCGCTGCACCCTGCTGTCACATCAGCCCCTGGCGTCCACTTACCGCATGAAATGACCACTTCCGCGTCCGTTTTGCCGTTATTCGGGTGCACTTTTATGCGTAAAGTCGCGCCGGAGTGATGCCGCGGCCCCTCCGCCTCCCGCCCGCCCCCGTCCCTCACGCCCTCTGCGCCTTCTCCGCCCCGCCCGCCTCTCCGCCCCCCGGCGGACGGCGGCCGGAAGGGTCCGCGGATGACAGCACCGGGCCCGGGCCGCTGACGCCGCCCGGGCCCGGTGTCGCCGGCTGCTGCCTCACCCGACCGGGGTCAGGTGCAGGAGCGTGTAGAGCATGTACGGCGAGTTGGGAACTGGGTTGATGTACGGGTTGCTCGCCGTGGGCCAGCCTGTGTAGTCCTTGGTCGAGTACTCGTACCAGGCCGCGCCGTAGAACAGCGGGATGACCGGCGCCTGCGTGGAGACGATGTCCTGCAGCGTGTTCAGCGCCTCCTGCTGCGTGGCCTTGATGTCAGTGGTGGCGTACTTCTCCAGTGCCGCCTGAGCGGCGGGGCTGCTGAACCGGCCGTAGTCGCCGTTGGCGACCTTGCCGATCGGCGCGGTCAGCGTGCTGTCGACCCAGTTCTGGATCCAGAAGTAGGGCGACGGCCCCTGCTGGCCCCAGTGGATGATCGCGTCGAAGTTGCCGACCGGGTAGTTGCTGTACCAGGCGGTGTCGGCCACGCCGTTGAACGACACCTCGAACCCCAGGGCGTTCAGCTGGCTGGCGATCAGCGTCGCCGACGTGGCGTAGTCGGTGTACGAGGACGGATCCTGGATCGCGAACTTGATCGGCTGGCCGTTCTTCATCCACTTGCCGTTGACCATCTTGTACCCGTCGCTTGTCAGCAGCGAGGTGACCTTGGCGCTGTCGCTTGTGACCTTCAGGTCATTGGCGTACCTGGGGTTGAGCAGCGCGTTGTCGGTCGGGAGCAGCAGCCCGCCGGAGGATGCCGCCGGCGGAGCGTACCCGCTCTCGCCCTGCGCGGACAGCTGCTGGCGGTTGATGCCGGCGCTGATGGCCTGCCGCACCTTCGCGTCGTTCAGCGGCGGCCTGGTGACGTTCAGCCACAGCGCCACCACGTTGTTGGATGCGAAGTACGGAGGTGCGGACGTCCAGGTGTGGTTGTCCGGGCTCACGTCGAGGAAGTTGGCCTTGACGTCGGTGACGTTGTTGCCCGCGTAACCGATCTCGCCCCGCGCCAGCGCCGGGTTGGCGGTGTTGTTGCTGGTGTAGGCGGGGAAAATCACCTCGGGCACCTTCACCTGAGACAGTTGCCAGTAGTGCTTGTTCTGCGTGAACGTCACCTTCTGCGATGTGAAGGAGGACATCACGTAGGGGCCGGTGCCCACCGGGTTGGGGTCGGCGTATTTGGCCGGGTCCTGGACGGTCTTCCACACGTGCTCGGGAAGCACGTAGGTGGACGCGATCAGGAACAGGTTGGCGTACTGCGGCTTGCTGAAGGTCAGCACCGCCGACGTCGCGTCCGGCGCCGTCGCGGAAGCCACTACCGGGCTCGGGCCGGGTGCCTGCGAGGCGAGCAGCGGGCTGCTCTTCAGCAGGTTGAACGTGTACGCCACGTCGCTGGCCGTCATGGGCGTGCCGTCGCTGAACTTCACGCCCTGGCGGATGGTGAAGGTCAGCGTCCTGCCGTCACTCGACCACGCGTACCCGGTGGCCAGCCACGGGATCGGGGCGGCTTGCGGATTCATCGTGTTGAACATGAGCAGCGGCTCGTAGGTCAGCGACTGCATGTTGTACATGACGCCCAAAGTGGTGCTGACGTACGGGTTGAAGCTCTGGACGAAGGTGGCGCCGGTGTTGTCGACGACGACCAGGGGCTTGCCCTGTTGCGGCGCGGCGCCTCCATTGCCCGAGGACGGACTGCCGCTGGTGCCGCAGGCTGCCAGGCCGATGCTCACCGCGAGGATCGCGCCCAGAGCCAGGAATTTCTTTGATGAGCGTTTCATTGCCTAAACTCCGAATGCCCGGCCGGCTCGGCGCCGGCCTGTGATGGTGACCGTGTCGGGGTCCGTCATGATGTGGCTCGCGTGCGGGCCGGCCGGGCGCTCATGCGGCCTGGCCTGCCCGCTCATGCGCGTTGGCATGAGCCGTTACGCGGCCACCTGCGGCTACGGTGAGTTGGGCGTCATGGCCGCTCCCTTCCCGGCTTGATCAGCGGACAGCGGCCGGGACTGTTCCTCCGTTCGGTCCGGCACATGCAGCCAGCACGCGCATGTCTGGCCGTTGCCGAGGTCGGCGACGGGCGGCACCTGCTCGGCGCACACCCGCATGGCCAGCGGGCAGCGGGGGTGGAACCGGCACCCGCCCGGAGGATGGATCAGGTTGGGGGGCGCGCCCCTGCCGAGCATCGAGGGGGGCTGCGTCCGGTCAGGGTCGGGTGCGGCGGACAGGAGAAGCTGCGTGTACGGGTGCGACGGGGAATCGGTGACGATGGGCGCCGGGCCCGACTCGATGACCTGCCCGGCGTACATCACCGTGATCGTGTCTGCCAGATAGCGCGCGGAGGCGATGTCGTGAGTGACGTACAGGATCGTGAGGCCGTCCCGCTGGCGCAGGTCCGCCAGCAGGTTGAGCAGGCCGAGCCGGATCGAGACGTCCAGCATGGATACCGGTTCGTCGGCCAGCAGCACCCGGGGCCGGGTGGCGAGCGCCCGGGCTATCGCGACCCGCTGCCGCTGGCCGCCGGACAGCTCGTGCGGGAACTTCCGGGCGAACTGGTCCGCAGGAGTCAGGGCCACCCGGGCGAGCAGTTCGCTGACAGCGGTGTCCAGGTCCGCCTCCCCGGCAAGGCCGTGCACCTTGAGCGGTCTCGCGAGGTGGTAGCGGACGCTGTGCACCGGGTTCAGCGAGGAGAACGGGTCCTGCAGCACCAGCTGCACCTGGCGGGCGTAAGCGCGCCGCGTCTGGCCGCGGAGCCCGGCGCCGTCGAGCAAGATGGCGCCTGAGGTGGGCTGGAGGAGACGGGCGAGCATGCGAGCCAGGGTCGACTTGCCCGACCCGCTCTCACCGACCACCGCGGTGATTCCCGATCCGGGCAGCGCGAGCGTGACGTTGTCGACGGCGTGCACCACCGCGCCGGTGGCGCCAAGGCGCGCGTGGCGCACGGGGAAGTGCTTGGTCAGGCCGCGCGCCTCGAGCACGGGCGCCTTGACCGTCGCGGCAGTCATGATGTCCCCTCCAGCCGCCCGGCCAGCTCGGCCGGCACGAGATGAGTTCCGTCGTGCAGCCAGCACGCGACCTCCCGCCGCCCCGCGCCGTCGGCGGCGGCGGCGTTCAGGGTCAGCAGCGGCGGGGGCGGATCGGTCCCGCACCTGTCGAAGGCGAGCGCACACCGCGGGTGGAAGGCGCACCCAGCAGGTGCGGACCGCAGGTCCGGCGGCGAGCCGGGAATGCCTTCCATCCGCTTGCGCGGCCCGTGCAGCGGAGAGAACGAGCCGAGCAGGCCAAGCGAGTACGGATGCGCCGGGGCGTGGTAGGCGGCACTGGCGGGCGCACGCTCGACCAGCCGCCCCGCGTACATGACCGCGATCGAGTCGGCGATCTCCACCAGCAACGACAGGTCGTGCGAGATGAACAGGACCGCGAAGCTCAGCCGGTCGCGCAGCGCCATCAGCTCCTCGAGGATCTCCCGCTGAGTCACCACGTCAAGCGCCGTCGTCGGCTCGTCGAGAATCACCAGCTCCGGGTCGAGCGCCAGGGCGGTCGCGATCATCACGCGCTGCCGCATCCCGCCGGACAGCTCGTGCGGGTAGCCGCGCAGCCGGTCGGCGGGGATGCCCACCATCTCGAGCAGCTCACCGGCGCGCGCCACCCGCGCGCCGCGGTCCATGCCGGGCCGGTGCGTGCGCAGCACGTCGGCTATCTGCGTGCCGATGCGCAGCACCGGGTTGAGGGCGTTCATCGAGCTCTGCAGCACGACCGCGATGGAGTTCCAGCGCAGCCCGCGCAGCTCGTGCTCGCCGGCGGCGAGCAGGTCGACGGAGCCGCGGAACCGCACCTGGCCCGCGGTGATGACGCCCGGCGGGCGCAGCAGCCTGGTGACCGCGTACGCCAGCGTGGACTTCCCGCTGCCGCTCTCCCCGGCCAGCCCCAGCACCTCGCCCTTGCGCAGCACCAGGTTCGCGTCTACCACCGCGTGCACCGCACCCTCGCCGAGCCCGTAATCGACGCAAAGGCCGGAAACCTCGAGCAATGGCACCGTGCTCATCGCTGTCCTCCGTCAGTCGCCGCGACCGGGCGGCCGTGTGGCCTGACCACCGGGCGTTCCGGCTTCAGCACCGGGGTCAGGCCGAGCCGCTGCCGCCGTGGCAGGCCGGCCTTGCGCGCGCGGCGGCCGGTGAGGCCAGCGGACCGCAGCCGCGGGTTCACGTACTCGTCGATGCCGAAGTTGAGCAGCGCCAGCCCGGTGCCGAACAAGCCGACGGCGAGCCCGGGCGGCACGAACCACCACCACTGGATGTGCACCGTGATGGCCGCCTGGTTGCTCTGCGCCCAGAACAGCATGGTTCCCCAGCTCCAGTGCAGCGTGTTGATCACGCCGAGGAAAGCCAGCGCGGTGTAGGTGCCGACGCCGTATATCACGGTGAACAGGAACGAGGTGGCCACGACTGGCACCAGGTTCGGCAGGATCTCGAACGTCATGATCCGCCAGCTACGCTCGCCGATGAGCCGGGCCGAGTCGATGTAGTCGCGTGCTCGCATGGACAGTGTCTGGGCCCGGATCTGGCGCGCCCCGAACGCCCAGCCGGTGATGGCGATGATCACTCCGATCAGCAGGTCGTTCGGGTTCGCGCCGCTGCCGAGGAAGCCGAAGATGATGATCAGCAGCGGCAGCGCCGGAAGCACAAGGAAGATGTTGGCGACCATCGACAGCAGGTCGTCGGCCCAGCCGCTGAAATATCCCGCCGTCACGCCGAACAAGACGGCGAGCGCGGTGGCGGCCAGGCCCGCGACCAGCGACACGAGGATCGTGCTCCGTCCGCCGACCAGCAGCTGGGACAGCACGTCCTGCTGCAGGTTCGTGGTGCCGAGCCAGTGCGCGGCCGAGGGCGGCTGGGGCGTGCTGTTGGTCGTGGACGCGCTGTAGCCCGGGCTGTACGGCGCGACGTACGGGCCGACGATCGCCAGGATGGCGAAACCCCCCGACAGGCACAGCCCGATGATGATCTTCGGAGATCGCAGTAGCTTCGGCATCTCATGCCTCCTGCCGGGTGCGGGGGTCCAGGAAGGCGTAGACGAAGTCCGCGACCAGGTTGGCCAGCAGGACCGCGAACGTGATGATCAGGAACACGCCCTGAAGGACGGGGTAGTCGTCGCTGGTCACAGCGTTGAAGAGCAGCATTCCGACACCGGGGTAGGAGAAGACGATCTCGGTGAGCAGCGCGCCGGAGACGACGAACCCGATGGCCAGCGAGAAGCCCGAGACGTTGGGCAGCAGCGCGTTCCTGGCGGCGTAGCTGATCACCCGCGACTTGGGCAGTCCCTTCGCCTGCGCGAGGAGCACGTAATCCTCGTCCATCGTGGTGATCATCATGTTCCGCATGCCGATCATCCACCCGGCCGCGGACGCGAGCACGATGGTCAGCGCCGGCAGCACCGCATGGTCGAGCACGTTCCAGATGAAGGCCCAGCTCCAGCCGGGACTGAGCGTGGTGGTGTCGTAGCCCTGGCTCAGCGGGAACCAGCCCAGCTTGTTCCCGAACAGCGCCACGGCCAGGATCGCCACGAAGAAATAGGGCGCGGCCTGGAAAAACGTCATGGCGGGCAGCAGATTGTCCAGCCAGCTGCCGCGCCGCCACGCCGCGAGGGTGCCAAGCAGCGTGCCGAGGACGAAACTGATCACCGTGGCGGTTCCGACCAGGCCGAGCGTCCAGGGCAGGGCGGCCCGCAGCAGGCTGCCGACCGAAGCCGGGTAGTTGTTCAGCGAGGTGCCCAGGTTGCCGTGCAGCAGCTGATACCAGTAGTGCGTGTACTGGCCCCACATCCCGGTCTTCGTCTGGACGCCGTACTGCATCTGGAGCGCCTCGATAGCGGCCTTGGACTCCTGGGCCTGCGCCTTCCCGATCACCGCCAGCGCGGGGTTGCCCGGCATGAGCCGCGGGATGAAGAAATTGATCGTGATCGCGACGATCACGGTTATCACGTAAAGCCCGATCCGCCGGGCGATCATCCGCACGCGGGATCAGCCTCCTCCGCTGCTTCTCCTGCCAGTGGCGACGATCCCGTCGCCGGCGATGCCAGTGCGCGGCGGGCAGCCGCAGCTTTCCCTGCACACGAGGCGGGCCGGCAGGACGATGTCCCGTTCGGCGGGCTGCTCCCGGCCGATCATGGCGTGCAGCGCCTCGAACGCGATCTCGCCTATCTCCCCGGCCGGCTGCCTGACCGTGGTGAGCCGCGGCTCCAGGTGCCGCGCCATCGGAATGTCATCGAACCCGGTGACGGCGACGTCGTCCGGCACGGTCACGCCGCTGCGGCGCAGCACGTACATGACGCCGAGCGCCGTCTGATCGTTCGCGCACACGATCACCCGCGGCAGCGGCGTGGCGGCGGCGAGCAGGCGCTCCGTCACCACGGCCGCACCGGCGGCGCAGTAATTCCCCCGCCATTGCGGACCTGACGCCAGCACCGCCCCCGCCGTCCGCGCTTGCGCGGCGAGGGCTTCCAGGCGCGCCTGGCTGTCGGGGCTGTCGCTGTAGCCGGCCAGGTAGCCGAGGCAGCGGTAGCCGTGGTCGTACAGCAGGTGCCTGGCCAGCGCGCGCATGCCCGCCCGGTTGTCGCTGCCCACGTTCACCGTTGCCGGCGTCGCCGTGCCCGCCACCGTGACGACCGGGACCAGGCGTGACAGCCAGGCCAGCTGATCCGGTTCGAGTACCTGGTCGTGCACGATGAGTCCGTCGCTTTTACGCGCCAGCGCCATGACGCGCCAGGGCGCGTCATGGTCGGCGATGCCCACCGACCGGACAAGCAGGTCGACGCCGCGGCGCTGGGCCCAGACGCCCGGCGGCTCCCACGTGCCCGCGATGTGCGGCCCGAGAGGCCGCCTGACCGCCACGCCCACGATCCCCTTGAGCCCCGCGCTCAGCGCCCGCGCGGCACTGTCAGGGACGAAGCCCAGCTCGCCGACTGCCCGCCACACCCGGTCCCGGGTCTCCGGCCGAGGGTTGCCGCGCCCGTTGAGCACTCGCGACACCGACGCGATGGAGACACCCGCCAGGCGCGCCACGTCGTAAATCGTCGGCATCCCCGCGCCGCTCGCGGTGTGCCGGACATCGCTGTCAGCTTGCTCGCCGCCTGCGAATACCGCCATCCCCATCGCCTTCGCGCATGACGGTAAGCGCTTACGAATGCCGTGCCAGGGGGCGAAAGGCATCGCTCGTGACCCCGTGCAGTCTCTCGTGCCGGTGCCGAACGTCCGCGGCGGGGTCACCGAAGGTCAGATCAGGCGGGCCCGCCCGCTCGCCGAGGCGGCGTCGCGCCCGCCGCGGCTCAGGTCTGGAGCACCCACTTGTCGTCGCGGATGATCTCCGCCGTCCCCTTCGGCCCCGTGCCGGTTACCGTCATGCCCGCGCCGCCGATCACGACATCGGTGTGCACGGCAGAGCGGTTGAGCCCGATCTCATACAGCTCCTCGCCGCTTTTCGCCAGACCCCCCGCCACCGAGAACGGGAAGCTCTGTCCCCAGGCGACGTGGCAGGCCGTGTTCTCGTCGAACAGCGTGTTGTGGAACAGGATGCCGGCCTTGGCGACCCGCGAGTCCCGGTCGACGAGGGAGACTTCACCGAGGCTGCGAGCCCCCTCGTCGGTCTCGAGCTGTGCCCGGACCGCCTCGGCGCCCGACGTGGCGGTGATGTCGGTGATGCGACCGCCTGAGAACGTGACGTTCAGCCCCTCGACCACCCGGCCGGCGACGATCACCGGCCTTGTCAGGCTGATCACGCCGTCGGCGCGTCGCCGGTCAGGGCTGGTGAAGACCTCCTCGGTCGGTATGTTCGGCATGTAGGTGACGCCGTCAGGGTCGTCCATCGTGCCGCCGGTCCAGCGGCTGTCCGGAACGAGCCCGACGGTGAGATCGGTGCCGGCGCCGCGGTACCGCAACTGCGTCAGGTCCAGTGCGTTCAGGGCGCGGCCTCGCGCGGCGAGGTCCGCGGCGCGCTCGCGCCAGCTGGCGACCGGGTCGGCCTCGTCGAGTCGCATCGCCGTCACCACCGCTTCCCAGAGGCGTTCGACGTCTGGCTCGCCGAAGACCTCGCGAGCCCAGCCGGCGTTCGGCGCCGGCACCACGGTCCAGCGCAACCGCTGGCCGAGAATCGCCTGGGTGGAGGCCATCGCCTCTTCCACGGGGATCGCGGCCGCCTTCGCCGGATCGGCGCTGTCGAGCAGGTGCGGGTCAGGATCGCCGACGAGGGCGATCGAGACGCCCCTCGCGGCCACGAACGCCTTGATCCGCTCCATCATCCACGGCCTGGTCTGGGTCAGCTTCTCGATGCTCGCGTGGGTAACCTGCGAGCGCCGGACCGGGCCGTCCAGCCAGTCGATGTCGGCCCACGAGGCGCCCGCGGCGAAGGCGCGCTCTACCACGGCGCGGGCGATCTCCATGTGGGCGATGTCGCTGCGTACCAGGACTTCCGAGCCTGGCTGCACGTTGGCGCCGACGTGCACGACCAGATCGGCGAAACGCTCAAGGCGCTCGCTGGAACTAAGACCTGTCATTTCAACTCCCCGTGATCGGAAATGTCCGGCCGGCGTGCCCGCTGGGGTTACAGGCGATGCCGCGCGCACCGGCCTGTTCCGCCAAACGCCAAGTGACATTGTCCTGACTAGCGCGGCGTAAGTAAACAGACTGGCCGCACGTCGCCGGGCTCGAGCGCGGCGATGTCAACGTGTTGCGCAACGTGGGCAACTCGCAACCTTACGTGTCGGAAATAGTGGTGCTTCAAGCCGGAAGACGGAAGACTGCCGGGTAACCGAACGAGCCAGCGGGAGGCGCCATGACGTTTTTCGTCGAAGGAGACTACTTCGAGGTGTGCAGTTGCAGTGTCAGCTGTAACTGTGTCTGGCTCGGGGCCGCCACCCACGATCACTGCGATGTCCTGCTGGCGTGGCACGTCACCAACGGCGAAAAAGATGGCGTGGACCTGTCCGGCCTTAACGCCGTCTTGGCGGTGCGCTCGCCGAAGCGGATGACCGACGGCGGCTGGAAGGTCGCGCTGTACCTGGACGACCGCGCTACCGCCGAGCAGTCGCAGGCCCTGAGCGCGGTGTTCTCCGGCGGCGCGGGCGGCCATCTCGCCGGGCTCGCCCCGCTGATCGGCGAGGTCGCCGGGTGCAGCCCGCGAAGATAGCGTTCAGGAAGGGCGGCGGCGCGATGCACGCCGAGGTCCCTGGCGCCTTCTCCATGAGCGGCTACCAGCTGACGGGGATGGATGGCAGGCAGCCGGCGGTGATCACGAACGCGCCGTTCGGCGTGGTCGCCCAGCCCATCCGGCAGGCCATGGCGAAAGACGTGAGCTACCACGGCTCCTGGAGCGCCGACTTCTCGGGGACGAACAGCTTCATTGCCGACTTCAGGTACGAAGGCTGACCGGGTTGATGGCTGACCGCAGGAGTCCCGACGGGCGTCATGGCCGCATTACCCTGGCGTCTCGCCCTGGACGAGGCCGCTGAAATGACCGGGTTCGACGCCTGATAAACTCAGATCATTTATCCCGAACGGCCGGCCTGCTGCACGACAGTCCTGCGCTGGAAAACCGTGTAAAGTCGGCTGCCGTGTCAGGCAGCCGGGAGCAGCTGAGGACGACATTCGAGAGCGCGGCGGCGCTCTATCAGCAGGCGCGTCCGGAGTACCCGGAAGAACTGTTCGACGCTCTCGTGGCCATGGCCGCGCTCGAACCTGGTGCCGGGCTCCTCGAGATCGGCTGTGCCAGCGGGAAGGCGACGATCCCGCTCGCGCGGCGCGGTTTTCAGGTCACTTGCGTGGAACTGGGCGCGGCGCTCGCCGGCCAGGCACGGCGCAATCTCGCCGGGTTCGAGCGGGTGACGGTGATCACCGCGGACTTCGAGACCTGGCGCCCGCCCGCCGACGCGGCATTCGACCTGGTCTTCGCCGCGACCGCGTGGCACTGGATCGACCCGGAGATCCGGTACCGCAAGGCGTGGGAGTTGCTGCGGCCCGGCGGCCACCTGGCCTTCTGGGAAGGGGTCCACGTGGTCCCGCCTGACGGCGACCCGTTCTTCCGCGACATCCAGGACGTCTACCACGAGATCGGTGAGGGACTGCCGCAAGGCTGGACCTACTCCACGACGGAGACACTCGCGGACTTCACCGCCGAGATCGAGGCCACCGGCCTGTTCACCGACGTGCGACTGAGGCGCTTCGGCTGGGAGATCAGCTACACAGCGGCGGAGTATATCCGCCTGCTCGACACGTTCTCCGGTCACATCGCGATGGCACAGTGGCAGCGGGACCGGCTCTACGGCGAGGTCCGGCGGCGGCTGGCGCTGCGCCCGGACGGCCGGGTGCTGCGCCACTGGGGCGCGGTCCTGCACGTGGCGCGCGCGGGACCTACGCCTCTTAAGCGCCGGCCGGGCGCCGCAGTAGCCTTACCCCATGTCCACCAAGCGGAAGCGCCGGCTGGTCATCGCCGGCGGCGTCATCACCGCCTACGCCGTGGGAACGGTCATAGCACAGCGCCGCGGCTACCGCTTCGGCAGCAGCGTCCCTGTGCGCTGCCGAAGCGGCCACCTGTTCAGCACCATCTGGATTCCCGGAGCGTCGGTCAAGTCGCTCCGGCTCGGCATGTGGCGGGTGCAGTGGTGCCCGGTAGGCAGGCACGTAACCCTGGTCAGCCTCGTCAAGGACGCGGACCTGACCGATGCCGAGCGCGCGTTCGTGGCCGGGCACCACGACGTGCGCGTCCCGTGATCCGGCGATAATCCGGTTGACCCCGCCTCAGCGGGGTGCTGTACTCCTGACCGAGCCGCGAATCCACCGGAGGGGGCAGGCCACCATGCGCGCCGCCCGGGGGGTCCCGGCGTCACAGGACCGATGAGACAACAGCTCATAAAGAGCCATAACGCGAACCCGGAAGCGCGGGCCCGCGTTCTCAACGAGCGACTCGCGGAACGTGGCCCGGCTTCGGCGCGGCCTGGTCTAGGTCGCGGTGCAGGTGAGAGCCGACAGTGACGAGTTCGAGCCGTTGACCGTCATGCCGAACGTCGTGGAGCTGCCGGCCGCGATCGAGCCGTTGTACGACGCGTTGCCCGCGCTCACCTGCGCGCCTGTCTGCGTGACCGTGGCGTTCCAGGAGTTCGAGATGGTTTCCGCGGAGTCGGCGAACATGAACCCCGCGGTCCAGCCGGTTACCGGCGCGCTGCCGTTGTCAGTCACGGTGAGCTGAAGCTGGTACCCGCCCGGCCAGGAGTTGGTGACCGATGAGGTCAGCGCGCAGGTACCCGCGCTGGCCGATGAGGACGGCGAAGGCGACGGGGACGGCGAAGGCGACGAAGACGGGGACGGGGACGGGGACGGCGACGAAGACGAAGACGAAGACGAAGACGGCGAAGGCGACGGGCTGGTGGACGTGGTGTAGCTAATCGGCGTGTAGGGCCCGGAGCATCCGTTGGCGCAGCCGGACGGCAGCGTGAAGCTGTACACCTCACCGTTGTTGACCAGGTTTCCCGACGCGTCGATGACCTGGATCTCGTACTGGCTCCCGCCAGTCCCGGCACCGGTCGTGGGGCCGATGATGTAATCGTCGCCCATGTCGGAGTCCATCGTGGCCGCGACCCACGAGCCGTTGGCGTAGTACTGGACGCCGTGAATGCCGTTCGGCAGATGCGAGATCGCGATGGCCGGCCAGTATGGCTGGGCGCCCTGAATGGCGCCGATGCTGATATCGCCGGTGTAATTCGGCGCCGGGATGAACTGCCAGGACACCTGCCGGTTGTTCCAGCTATTCGGGTACATGTCGCCGACCGGCTGCCCGTTCAGGACGAAATCGTTGAGCGAGGCCTGGTGGAGGTCGACGTGGTACGGGTTGTCCTTGCACCAGGCGTTGCCGTCGTCGCAGCTGTCGGCGACCACCATGTCGAGCGTGGCCCCGTTGAACTGGTCGGACTCCAGTGTGCCCGGGGTGCAGAAGGCTGTCCCCGGCGCGCCCGTGTTGGTCCCGACGCAGTTGTCGCCGATCGTGACCTGCACCCAGCGGTCGCAGTTCAGGCCGTTGTCGAACATGCCGATCTCGCTGGCGTCCGCCGCCGGGATCGGGCGCGGCAGGTTGGTGTAGTCCCCCGGCGAGTTCTGCACGTTGAGGGCGAGGAAGTTCTGGCTGTCCAGGTTCGCCTGCGGCAGCCCGCAGCCGCCGTAGGGCGAACCGAGCCCGCTGAACCACGTCGCGTACCCGGTGACGGGGCTTGGTGTTCCTGACACGTCGATGGCTGCCGCCGGCAGTTGCGCGAGCACCACCGACAGGCAGGCCGCCACGACCACGAGAACCGATCCGAACTTCCACCGCCTGCGCATGATCCGCCTCCACGTCAAAGCCGGGTAGCCGCCACCGTAGAGGCGCGGGCGGGCGCGGTGCAGCCCGCGGCGCCGCCGGACGCACGCCGGCGCAGGTCACCGCGGCGGCCGCGACGCGGATGGGATGAAATCTTCACGCGCCGCCTCGTAGAACCGCTCGCGCGAGGCCGACGGGTCCATGCCGAAGGAATGGTATTCGGCGCCGATGCCGCGGACAAAGCCCGAGCTGATCCTGCCGCCGGAGATCAGGTCGAGCATCGCCACCTCCTCGGCGACCCGCAGCGGATGGTCGCGCAGCGGCAGCGCGTTGCCGAGGATCGCGATCTGGCAGCTCGTCTGCGGGACCAGGACCCCCGCGATCACGTTCGGGGAAGGCATCATGCCGTACGGCGACTGGTGGTGCTCGTTCACGCAGACGCCGTCCAGCCCGGCACGGTCGTAGGCGATCAGCTCGCCGATGTAGCGCCGGTACAGCGCGTGCCCGTGCGCGGGGTCGAACACGGCGTTCGAGAGCGTCACCCAGCTGCTGTCCATGCTCTCGAGGTGGCCCGCGGGCAACCCCTGGTACGGCATCAGGTGGAAGCCGAAGATCTTCACATCAGGAACTTCCTGACTAGCGACGCGAACGCCGCGGGCTGCTCGGCCTGCGGGCGGTGCCCCGCGTTCTCGACAAGCTCGAGCCTGGCCCCGGGGATCGCCTGCTGCCAGGCCAGCGCGCACTCCGGCGGCAGCAGCTGGTCGAGCGCGCCCCAGATGAGCAGGACGTCGCAGCCGACCCGGTGCAGGCGGCCGGCCAGCTTCGGGTCGTGCAGGTAGGGATTCCAGCCCAGGTGCGCGGTGGCCGCGCGGTTGCGCAGGTACCGGGCCATGCGCTCGGAGCCTGCGGTCATCTCCATCGCGGCCGCGACGGCAGCCCGCTGCGCGGCGGGTTCGTGATGGATGAGCATCGCCAGTTCCGCCGGGTCAAGCGTGAACATGTCGGGGACGGGGACCGGCGGACGCAGCCCGGCCGGGGCGGCCAGCACGAGCCTGGCGACCCGCTCCGGTGCGAGCACCGCGACCTGGGCGGCGATCCAGCCGCCGAGCGAGAGCCCCGCCAGGCAGACCCGGTCGAGTCCGAGCACGTCGAGCAGGTCCAGGTAACGGAAGGCGAGGTCGAGGACCGAGTCGGCGGCCGGGTCGTCGTCGCTGCGGCCGAAGCCGGGGTGGTGCGGCCGGTACACCCGGAAGTCCTGGCTGAGCAGCGGCAGCGCGGGATCGTCGGCGTCCGGATCGGCGCCGGGCAGGTAGAGCAGCGGCGGCCCGTCTCCCCCGCGCGCCAGCCAGATCCTGATGTTCCGCACGTCGACGTAGTCCGCGTCGATGGCTGGCGCTGTCACTGGTACCTCCGGGGTCTCGGGAGTGCAGCGGCAGGGGTCGGCACCCCGGCCGTAGTGAGCGCGCGATAAGTCGCTTTCCGTGCAGGCAACCTCGGAGCAAGGAGGTTACTGAGCGTAGCCTAAGCCAGGTGACGCGCGGTCGGGAATAGCCGATCGGGCAATTGTCGGGAAACCGCGCCGGCGGCCGCTCAGCGCGCGCGGACCTGCACCAGTTCGGCGCTCGCGGCCGAGACGGTGCCGCGCAGCTCGCGGACGATCGCGTGCACGTATCCCGGCGCCATCCGCTGCATCGGCCCGGCGACGGTGACGCCGGCCGCGGGCCGGCCGTCGGTGTCGGGCACCGCCATTCCGATGGCGCCCAGACCGGCCTCGCTTTCCTCGAAATTGACCGCGTACCCGGCGGCGCGCACCCGGGCCAGCTCGGCGAGCAGCCGGGTACGGGTGGCGACGGTGCGCTCGGTGACCGTGGCGAGCTTCTCGTTCGGATAGCTGGCGAGGACCTCGCCGGCGGACAGCATGGCGAGCATCGCCTTGCCCGCCGAGGTGGCGTGCGCCGGCATCCGCGAGTCGAACCGTGAGCCGACCCGTACCGTCTGCTTCGACTCGATGCTGTCGATGAAGTGGACCGTGTCGCCTTCGAGCACCAGCAGGCTGCAGGTCTCCCCGGTGCGGGCCGCGACCTCGGTCAGGTACGGGCGCATGCGCGTCCTGACGTCAAGCGCGCCGACCGCGGCGAGGCCGATCTCCACCAGCCGCGGCCCCGGCCGGTAAGCGCGCGTGGCGGGATCCTGCACGGCGAACTGCCGGTGCACGAGCATGTTCAGCAGCCGGTGCGCGGTCGACCTGGCCACGTCCAGCTGGTCGGCGACCTCAGACACGCGCAGCGCAGGCCTGGACCTGAAGAGCAGCAGAAGTTCGAGCGCGTGGTCGACCGAGCTGAGCCGGTACGCCGGACCAGCCGGCGTCGTGGACTGGGGCATAGTCATCACCGTAAATGCGCATTCCTCTACGGGGAAGCGCCCCCGGGCCGTTCTGCCATGAGGAACAAAGGACAACGACCGTACCTTGTGAAAGCACACAAGAACCGCAAACACGCAAATCGTAATTTTGCCGTACGAACTGAAAGCGTAGGTTTACACTGTCCAGCTAGTCACAGTCGCGTGCCGGACGAGGAGGCCTCGCTGCCTCGCTCGTCTCATGTCGATATTTATATATTTCGAAAAGAGACATGGACAGGCGAGGGCGTAGCCAATGAAAAGCCCCGAGGTACCGGCTGGCAGGAAGCCGGCCGGCCACGCAGCTATGCCGCGCGCGTCGTCCCGCGCCCCCAAGCTCCGAAGGTTCTCCCTGCGCAACTGGCCAGTGTCGCGGCGGCTCGTCGCGGTCATCGTGATGGCCGTCGTGATGGGGCTGGTCTTCGGGGGCCTGCGGGTGTCGGCGGCAGCCAACACGGCGGCAGGATTCGCGCGGACAACGCAGCTCGCGGAGCTCGGAGTGCAGGTCACTCGGCTCGCGCAGGATCTGGAAAACGAGCGTGACCTCACCGCCGCCTACGACGCCGCCGGCGGCTGGGACAGCATCACGGCGAAGGGAACGCCCACCGTCTCCACGGCGCAGCTCACCTCCATCGGCAACCAGCTGAGCCAGGCGCAGGCGGTCACGAACGCCGAGGGCACGCGGGTCGCTTCCATGGCCCAGGCGATCGGCGGCGCGTTCCCCGTGGCCACCCAGAACGCGGCCGCTCAGGTGGTCAGCCAGATCGGCAACTTCGCGGGACTGCGCTCGGAGTCGGCGCAGCAGCCATCGCTTTCGGCGATCCAGAACTACAACGGCACCCTCGGCGACCTGTTCGCCCTCAACGACGACATCACCAGCGGCAGCGGCGACCCCCTGCTCGCCGCCGAGGTCCGCACGCTCGACGCGATGTCCAGGGCCAAGGACCAGGCCTCGCAGCAGCGCGCCATCCTCTACGCCGCGCTGCTCAACGGCCAGTTCGCCAACGGCGCGCAGCAGGCGCTGCTCACCTCCCAGGGCGTGGAGAGCGAATACCTGCTCGCGTTCGAGTCGTCGGCCACGAACAACGAGCTGAACACCTATCTGGCCACCGTGGCCGGAGTGCCGGTAGACGCCGCCCAGCTGCTGAATGACTACCTCGGCCTGTCCGGCGGCTCCTCCTCGGGCACCGGCTCCACGTCCGGGACGGGCACGGGGTCGACGTCCGGCACGGGGTCGACGTCCGGCACGGGCACGGGGTCGACGTCCGGCACCGGCAAGTCAGGCAGCACGGGCAAGCCTGGCAGCACGGGCGGCTCCGGCGGCGGGGGCGGCTCGGCCGCGATCAATCCCTGCACCAACGCGCCGACGCAGCCCGGCAGCCCCGCCGTCAGCGAGCTGACAGGGGAGACCTGCGCGCTCGGCCAGACTTTCGGGACCAAGGCGCCGCAGATCTATTACGCCGACATGACCGACACGATCCTGCGGATGCGGTCCGTCGAGAAGGGGCTGGCCAGCGTGATCGTCACGCGCAGCCAGTCACTCGAGGCCGGGGCGCGGCAGTCGGCGGAGTTCACCGCCGCGGTGACCGGAGGGGTGCTGCTGCTTGTGCTCCTCGCGACGATCTTCGTCGCCCGGTCCCTGGTCGAGCCGCTGCGCAGGCTGCAGTCTGACGCGCTCGAAGTCGCCACGGTGCGGCTGCCCCAGCGGGTCGCCGAGCTCAGCGAGACCACCGACCCGCAGACGGCCCTGCAGATCGAGCCGATCAGCGTCAATTCCACCGACGAGATAGGCAAGGTCGCCCGCGCCTTCGACCAGGTGCACCGCGAGGCCCTGCGCCTGGCGGGCAACGAGGCGCTGCTGCGCGGCAACCTCAACGCGATGTTCATCAGCCTGTCCCGCCGCAGCGTGCCGCTGATCGACCGGCTCACGCGCATGATCGACTCCCTGGAGCAGAACGAGGACGACCCCGACCGGCTGTCCAACCTGTTCGCCATGGACCACCTGGTCACCCGCATGCGGCGGAACTCGGAAAACCTTCTCGTGCTCGCCGGCGAAGAGCCCGTCCGCAAGTGGAGCGAGCCGGTGCCGCTCTCCGACGTGGCACGGGCCGCGACGTCGGAGATCGAGCAGTACAGCAGGGTCGTGCTCAACATCCAGCCGGGGATCGCGGTCTCCGGGCAGGCCGCCGCCGACGTGGTGCACCTGCTCGCCGAGATCGTCGAGAACGCCACGATGTTCTCCCCGCGGGACACCCCGGTTCACGTGTCCGGCCAGGAGCTCAGCAGCGGCGGGGTGCTCATCGAGGTGCGCGACAGCGGCGTCGGCGTCTCCCCCTCGCGGCTCTCGGAGATGAACTGGCGGCTGGACAACCCGCCGCTCATCGACGTGTCGGTGTCCAGGCATATGGGCCTGTTCGCCGTGTCCCGGCTGGCCGCCAGGCACGGGGTGCGGGTCAGGCTGCGCCCGGTGTCCCCGCAGGGGCTGTCGGCCCTGGTCTGGCTGCCGGGCAACCTCACGGGCAGGGAGGCCGTCAAGTACCCCGACCGTTCGCAGCTCATCGGGCAGTCGCCCGGCCAGCTGCGGACGGGCGGACGGCGGATCAGCGGCCGGCACCGCAACGGGCTGGGCGCGGCCGACGACTACCCGAGCATCGCCGCGGCGCGGGCGTCGGCGGCGCAGTCGCCGGCCGGGGCCCGCGCGGCGTCCAACTGGTTCCGCCCCAAGCGATCGTCCGGCATGGAGCCGCACGAGGTAGTCGCGAGCACCGTCGTGCCCGAGCCGGCCGGCCGGGGGACCGCCATGGACAACTGGTCCGGGAACGGCTGGAGCGCCGGTCAGGCGGCTGGCTCGCCCGTGTACGGCGACCGCACGGTCGCGGGCCTGCCGACGCGCATACCGCGGGCGAACCTCTTCCCTGGCTCGATAGGCGCCGCCACGAGCGGCGGCTTCGGCTCGGGCATGGGCAGCGGCGCGGCGACAGGCGAGATGCCCGCCTACAGCCAGCACAGCCAGCCGCCAGCCGGCTATGAACCCCCAGCGGCGATGTACGATACGGAACCGGCCATGCTCCCGCCACGGACGGCACCACCAAGGTCAGCAGACATGGCGCGCAGCCGCCTGAGCGGGTTCCAGCTTGGCAGCCGCGACGCCCAGGACCGGATCCCGCGTGCAGGAGAGGAAGCTCCCCGTTGATTCAGCCGCACCGCCAGGACCTGAACTGGCTAGTCACCGAATTCACCACGCGGGTGGCCGACGTCGCGCACGCGATCGTGGTATCCGCGGACGGCGTGCCGCTCGCGCTCTCGACCGGCATACCGCTCGAGGCCGTCGAGCAGCTCGCGGCCATCACCTCAGGACTGACCAGCCTCATGCAGGGAGCGGCCCGGGTCTTCGAGGGCGGCGCCGCTCTGCAGGCGCTGGTGGAGATGGACGGCGGGCTGATGTTCGTCAAGGCGATCAGCGACGGCTCCAGCCTCGCCGTCCTGACCGCGCCCGAATGCGACACCCGCCAGATCTCCTACGAGATGACGCTGCTCGTGGAGGCGGTCGGCGAGCTGCTGACGCCCGCCATCCGCGCCGAGCGGTTAATTGCCTGGCGGGCCGGGGACGATCTCGGCGCGGGGCCCCGGGCATGGTACGCAGCCACGGGGAGCGGCTTGGCGCGGTGAGTCAGGACGGCTCGTTCGGGATAAAAAAATCTCGTTCTGGATAAAGAAATACCGTGATGATTGTCACGGTGAGCATCGGTGCGGCGGCGAGCGCCCGTCGTGCCTGTACCATGATCAGCCGCCCGGGAGCATCGCAAGCGGATCCGCCGCGGCCACCGGCCGCGGCGGCGACGTCCGGATAAACTCCCAGGCAGAAGTCAGCGTCGTGCAGGCTAACGGCCGGCAAACTCGGTACACCGGGTTCCGTGGCACGGACGCTGCGGGCGAGGTAAAGTCACGGCGCAGGTTTGCCTGCTCAATGCGATGGGAGTCGGAATGCGCGTCCTCGTACTCGGCGGTGATGGTTTCTGTGGCTGGCCGACGTCGCTTTACCTGTCGGACCGTGGTCATGACATCACTATCCTGGACAACCTGTCCCGCCGGAAGATCGACATCGGCCTCGAGGTTGACTCGCTGACTCCGATCGTGCCTGTCGGCGACAGGATCGCGGCCTGGCGCGAGGTCTCCGGGCGGGAGATCGGATTCGTCAACGTCGACCTGGCCACCGAATACGACCGGCTGGCCGCGGTGCTGCGTGACCTGCGGCCCGACGCGATCGTGCACTTCGCCGAGCAGCGCGCCGCGCCGTACTCGATGCGGTCGGAGAAGACCAAGCGGTACACGGTGGACAACAACGTGCGGGCGACGCACAACCTGCTCGCCGCCATCGTGGACACCGGCATCGACACGGCGATCGCGCACCTGGGCACGATGGGCGTATACGGGTACGGCTGGTCCGGTTCCGCGCCGATTCCCGAGGGGTACCTGACCGTCAAGGTGCCCACTCCCGACGGTGACCTGGAGCGGGAGATCCTGCACCCGGCCAACCCCGGCTCGGTGTACCACATGACCAAGACCCTGGACCAGCTGCTGTTCGCGTTCTACGCCAAGAACGACGGGCTGCGGATCACCGACCTGCACCAGGGCATCGTGTGGGGCACCCAGACCCCGCAGACGGCGCGCGACGAGCGGCTGATCAACCGGTTCGACTACGATGGCGACTACGGCACCGTGCTGAACCGGTTCCTCATGCAGGCCGCGATCGGCCACCCGCTGACCGTACACGGCACCGGCGGCCAGACCCGCGCGTTCATCCACATCAAGGACACCGTGCGGTGCATCGAGATCGCCCTCGAGAACCCGCCGCAGGCGGGCGAAAAGCCGCTCGTCCTCAACCAGATGACCGAGTGCCACCGGGTGCTCGACCTGGCCAAGATGGTCTCCGACATCACCGGCGCGGACATCGCGTACCTGCCCAACCCCCGGCGTGAGGCCGAAGAGAACGAGCTGATCGTGCGCAACGACCAGTTCCTCGCGCTGGGGCTTGAGCCCACCACGCTGTCCGAGGGCCTGCTCGGCGAGGTCTCCGAGATCGCCGCCAAGTACGCGAGCCGCGCGGACCTGCGCAAGATCGTCGCGCGTTCGGTCTGGCGGGCCGGCATGGAGACGGCCGAGGACCTGATGACCGGGATCCCCGCCACCGAAGGCTGACCGGGCTCAGCGAATTCGCGCCCGCGACCGCCCGCGCGCTCGCGCGGGGGCCGCGGGCGCTGGCCTCACAGGTTGCCGCGCAGTTCCTGCTCGCGCTCGATGGCCTCGAACAGCGCCTGGAAGTTGCCCTTGCCGAAGCCGAGCGACCCGTGCCGCTCGATGAACTCGAAGAACACCGTGGGCCGGTCGCCGATCGGCTTGGTGAAGATCTGCAGCAGGTAGCCGTCCTGGTCCCTGTCGACCAGGATGCCGCGCCTTCGCAGCTCGCTCACCGGCACCCTTACCTCGCCGATGCGGCTTCGCAGGACGGGGTCGGTGTAATAGGAATCGGGTGTGGCCAGGAACTGGACGCCGCGCGCCGTCAGCGCGTCCACGGTGGCGCAGATGTCCGGCGTCGCCAGCGCCAGGTGCTGCACGCCGGGCCCGCCGTAGAACTGGAGGTACTCCTCGATCTGCGACCTCTTCTTGCCGGCGGCGGGCTCGTTGAGCGGGAACTTCACCCGGTGGTTGCCGTTCGCGACCACCTTGCTCATCAGCGCCGAGTACTCGGTGGCGATGTCATCGCCGACGAATTCGGCCAGGTTGGTGAAGCCCATCACCCGGTGGTAGAAGTCCACCCATTCGTCCATCCGGCCGAGCTCGACGTTGCCGACCACGTGGTCGAGGGCGGCGAACAGCGGCGCGCCATGGGTTCGCGGGCCCGCCTTGCGCACGTAGCCAGGCAGGTAGGCGCCGTGGTAGCGGGACCGGTCCACCAGGCTGTGCGCGGTGTCCCCGTAGGCCGCGATCGTCGCGTGCCGGACGGTGCCGTCCTGGTCTGTCAGGTCGCGCGGCTCTTGGAGGACCCTGGCGCCGGTCCTGCGGGCCTGCGCCACGCACCTGTCCACGTCGGGCACCTCGAGTGCCACGTCGAGCACGCCGTCGCCGTGACGTCTGTGGTGGTCCGCGAGCGGGCTGTCCGGTTGCGCGGCGCCCTTGACGACGAACCGCACCGTGCCGGCCCGCAGCACGTAGGCGTGGTGGTCCCGGTTCCCGGTCTCCGGGCCGGAGTAAGCCTGCAGTTCCATGCCGAACACGTGCTGGAAGTACAGCGCGGACTGGGTGGCGTTGCCCGCGACCCAGACCACCGCGTCCCAGCCGGTCACCGGGAACGGGTCGTGGCTGGTGTCGTGGTCGACGAGCCCGATCAGGGCGTCGGCGGCCTCGGCGGCGTCGGCGGCCTGGGCGGCCTGGGCGGCCTGGGCGGCCTGGGCGGCCTGGGCGGCCTGGGCGGCCTGGCGGCCGAGCACGGTGGAGCTGACTGCCATGGGGTCCTCCTGTCAGATCAGGCTTCATCAGAACGGACCGTGGCGTCTCTATGCAAGTAAGCCATCATGTGCTGGTCGTGTGCGGCATCTTGCGGAGGAAATGCGGCAATAATCTATACAGATTGCCTAGCTAAGGAGTGTCGTGGTGGCTGACCTCGACGCGCTCGACCTGGCGCTGATCACCGCGCTGCGCTCGAACCCGCGGGCGGGGGTGCTGCAACTGTCCCGTCTGACCACGGTGGCGCGGGCGACGGTGCAGGCGCATCTGGACCGTCTGGAGCAGTCGGGCGTGATCACCGGCTACGGCCCGGACGTGGACGTGGCGGCGGCCGGCTTCGGCGTGCTCGCGTTCGTCACCCTGGAGATCCACCAGGGGGCGCTGGAGCAGGTGCGAGAGGAACTGGCGGCCATTCCCGGCGTGCTGGAGGCGTACGCGATCACCGGGGTCGGCGACGTGCTCTGCCAGGTGGCCGCGACCTCGCACGCGGACCTGCAGCAGACGCTGCTGCGGATCGACGGCTCGCCGTCGGTCGCGCGCTCGACGAGCGCGATCGCGCTGTCCACCGTGATCAAGCGGCGGGACCTGCCGCTGCTGACCTCCCGGCCCGCCGCCCGCGGCACCCGCTCGCCCTCGTTCCGGTAGCGGCGCCGGGACGGGCGCTTACTACTACGCCAACGCCGAGACCGACCTGAACGCCTACCACAGATCCTTTATTCGATAAACTTCGCGATCATGCTTCTGCGTACTGCTGGTTCAAGAGTCTGGCCAGGGTCCGTGAGCCGGGAACACGCACAGTCAGGGCGCGGGCGCTCGCAAAGGCGCGCAAGTCTAGCGCCAGACACGATGATTTCGGACGAGTCCGGCCTGCGGATACCTCACCGCCTATCCGGACGGGCGCCCCGCCCCATCACCTCCGATCTGGACTACCAGGCCGGCACCGCTGTCGCCAACCTGGTCACCGTGCCGGTAGGCGCGGACGGCGCGATTGGGGTTCCCACCAAACCGTGGAGACTTCCTCAAAGCGGTTTCGGGTAATTTTCGCTTCCCGCTGCTTACTCGAACACCTGTTTCTTCCAGGTCAGCGGCGGCGCCAACGATGCCGTCGCCGATTGCCACGGGTGCTTCTCGGCGGGCTAGGACTGCCCTCATGGCCCAGCCGCCTGGCCGGCCGGCCTCGGGCCCCCTGGCGCGCGGGAGCGCTCAGCCAGGCCAGCCCAGGGCGGCCCGGCGTCGCCGCAGTTCCCGACGTTGGCGGCCAGGCGGCCCAGCAGGGCACTCAGCGTAGTCAGGTCGGCGTCGGTGAGGCCGGCCCGCAGCCTGGTGTCGAAGGCGATCGCGGCTTCGCGCAGGCGCAGGAACGCCGCCTCGCCTGCCTCGGTGAGCGTGACCACCTGGATCCTGCGGTTGGCGGCGTCCCTGGTCCGGGTGATCAGGCCGCGCGCGTCCAAGGTGTTCAGGTGGTGGCTCAGGGTGGCCTCGCGGACCCCGACAGCCTCGGCGAGTTCGCGCTGGTTGGCGGGCCTGCGGAGCTTCAGGTTGAGCAGCACGAGCCAGACCGGCAGGGTGCCGCCCGCCGCGGCCAGAGCCTCGTCGAACGCGCGCTCGACGGCGCGGGCCGCCTGGTTCAGGCGCAGCCCGATCGGGACGGGGAACGGTTCCGGCACGCCCGTCAGCATACCACGATGCATCGATGCCTAAGAGTTTGATATCTAATGCTTAGACACCTAATGTATGGAGGGCAGACCAGCGGAAGGAGTCCGATCATGACCATGGACCAGGCCAGCTACGTGCGCGACGGCGACGTGCTGCTCACCCCGGGCGGCGGCCGGTGGACGCTCAACCTGGCGGGCGGGCGGCCGGTCAGGATGCCTGTCCACGGGGCCGGGTGGGCAGTAAGGGTGGCGCAAGTCCAGCTACAGCGGCAACGGGGGCGGCAACTGCGTTGAAGTCGGCATCGTTTGAGGCCGCCGGTCATTCCCTTTTCGCAGGCGCGTTGCCTATGAGCTGAGATCGCCCGCGCTGGTCTTGGGTGCCTGAGGCTGACCGCGGCAGCCGGGTGTGCTTGGCTGGGGGCATGGATGAAGCGCCGCGGATACGGGACGTGCCGGTCGGGATCGGGGCGACGGGGCACCGGCGGGAAAGCGACTCGATGGGCGTGATCGACGTGCCGGCCGACCGGTACTGGGGGGCACAGACGCAGCGGTCGCTCGTCCACTTCGGCGACATCGGCGCTGACCTGATGCCCAGGCAGGTGTACCACGCCTTCGGCCACGTGAAAAAGGCGGCGGCCCTCGCCAACGGGAAGGCGGGCCGCATGCCGCCCTGGATGGCCGAACTCATCGCGCGGGTCTGCGAGGAGGTCATCGAGGGCGACCTGGACGGCCACTTCCCGCTGCGCGTCTGGCAGACCGGGTCGGGCACGCAGGCCAACATGAACGTCAACGAGGTGATAAGCAACCGGGCCATCCAGCTGGCCGGCGGCCAGATCGGCAGCAAGGCGCCGGTGCATCCCCATGACCACGTGAACATGGGGCAGTCCTCCAACGACACGTTCCCGACCGCCATGCACGTCGCGGCCGTGCGGGCGGTGCACGAGGAGGTGCTGCCGAGCGCGCGGGCGCTGCAGCGCGCCATCGAGGCCAAGGCCGTGCAGTGGCGGGACGTGGTCAAGATCGGGCGGACCCACCTGCAGGACGCGGTACCGCTGACCGTTGGCCAGGAGTGGTCCGGGTACGCCCGCCAGCTCGGGCAGGCGACCGGGCGCCTCGAGCAGGCCGCCGCGGACCTGTACGAGCTGGCGGCGGGCGGCACGGCGGTCGGCACCGGGCTGAACGCCCCGCCCGGCTTCGCCGCCGACGTGGCCGAGCGGATCGCGGCGCAGACCGGTTACCCGTTCCGCACCGCGCCGAACAAGTTCGCCGCGCTCGCCGGGTCCGACGCCGTCGCCGCCGCCTCCGCCGGGCTGCGCGGGCTCGCCGTGCCGCTGACCAAGATCGCCAACGACATCCGGTGGCTGGCCTCCGGGCCGCGGGCCGGGCTCGGCGAGCTCGTCCTGCCGGCCAACGAGCCGGGCAGCTCGATCATGCCGGGCAAGGTGAACCCGACGCAGTGCGAGGCCATGCTCATGGTGTGCGCCCAGGTGCTCGGGCACGACACCGCGGTCGCGTTCGCCGCCGCGCAGGGCAACCTGGAGCTGAACACGATGCGGCCGCTGATCATCGCGAACTTCCTGCACTCGGCCACGATCCTGGCGGGCGCCTGCCGGACGTTCCGCGTCTTCTGCGTCGAAGGGGCCGAGCTCAACCGAGGGCGGATCGCCGAGCATGTCAGCCGGTCCCTGATGCTGGTCACCGCGCTTTCCCCGGTGATCGGGTACGACAGGGCGGCCGAGATCGCGCACCGGGCGGACGCCTCGGGCAGCACGCTGCGGGATGCGGCGATCGAGTCCGGGTACATCAGCGCGGAGGAATTTGACCGGGTGATCGATCCTTCGGCGATGGTCGGGGACATCGGCGCCTAGCTGGGAGGCGGGATGTCCGGCGTGTACGACGTGATCGTCATCGGGGCGGGGCCTACCGGGGAAAATGCCGCGCAGCGGGCGGTGCGCGGCGGGCTGACCGCCGCGATCGTCGAGGCGGAGCTGGTGGGGGGCGAGTGCTCGTACTGGGCTTGCATGCCGAGCAAGGCGCTGTTGCGGCCGGTCGCCGCCGTGGCCGAGGCCTCGCACCTGCGGGGGGTCGCCGGAGCCAGGCTCGATGTTCCGCGGGTGCTCGGCCGGCGTGACTCCTTCGCCCACGGGTGGCAGGACGACGGGCAGGCCGAGTGGGTCAAGAACGCGGGCATCGAGCTGTTTCGCGGGGGCGGGCGGATCGCCGGGGAGCGGCGGGTCAGGGTCGGCGACGCCGAACTGGCCGCCGGGCACGCCATCGTGGTGTGCACAGGGACCCGGCCGGCGGTGCCGCCGGTGCTCGCGGGAGTGAGTCCGTGGACGAGCCGCGAGGCGACCAGCGCGCAGGCGGCGCCCGGGCGGCTGGCGATCGTCGGCGGGGGCGTCGTCGGCTGCGAGATGGCGGCGGCGTGGCAGGCCCTCGGGGCCGAGGTCACGCTGGTCTCGCGCGGCCGGCTGCTCAAGCGGGCGCCGGAGTTCGCCGGTGACCTAGTGGAGCGGGGACTGCGGGACGCCGGGGTGGACGTCCGGGTCGGCGTCACCGTGACCGCGGCGAGCCGCGGGGAACCGGGCGGACCCGTTACGATCACGCTCGGCGACGGGACCACGACGGAGGCCGACGAGGTGCTCGCGGCAACCGGGCGGGCGCCGCGCACCGAGGACATCGGGCTCGAGTCCGTCGGCCTGACCCCCGGCTCGTGGCTGGACGTTGACGACACCATGCGCGTGCGCGCCGTCGAGGGCGGCTGGCTGTACGCGGCGGGCGACGTCAACCACCTGGCGCTGCTCACCCACATGGGCAAGTACCAGGCCCGCATCTGCGGCGACGCGATCGCCGCGCGGGCGCGCGGGCGCCAGCCCCCGGTGACCGATCAGTCAAGCGTCACGTGCGTCCCTCAGGTGATATTCACCGTCCCTGAGGTCGCCACCGTGGGCCTGACCGCCGGGCAGGCACAGGCGCGCGGCATGAGGGTCCGCGTCGTCGGCTACGAGCTCGCACACGTGGCTGGCGCCTCCCTGTTCGCCGACGGCTACACCGGCCGCGCCCAGATGATCGTCGACGAATCGAGCAAGACGATCGTGGGCATGACGCTGGCCGGCCCGGGCGTAGCCGAGATGATCCACGCCGCCACCATCGCCGTAGCCGGCCAGATCCCCCTGGACCGCCTGTGGCACGCCGTTCCGTCCTACCCCACGATGAGCGAGGTCTGGCTCCGCCTGCTGGAGGCATACGGCCTGTAAGGGGAAGCGGGGCGCGGGTGGCGCCCACCGGATCGACGGCCCGGCCGCGGGCGGCTGTACGCACCCATCCCCGTAGTTACTTAGCGTATCGGTAAAATTACCCAGAAATTTATCGCCGTATGTGTAACGGCCCCGAACCGGGTGGCGTTTCGGCATTAGGGCTTTCCCCCCGCAAGGAGCCCCCGGATGCCCCCCCGTCCGGGGGCTCCGCCCTTTTTCCCGCCGAGGGCGGAGCCGCGCCCCGCGCGCCCGCCGCGGCTCAGCCGCGGCCGATGAACGGCATCGTGGTGGCGGTGATCGTCACGAACTGCACGTTGGCGTCGAGCGGCAGTCCGGCCATGAACAGGACGGCCTGCGCGGCGTGCCGCGGGTCGAACGTCGGCTCGGCCATCACGCTGCCGTCCGCCTGGACCGCGCCTGCCGCGATCGGCTTGGTCATCTCGGTCGCGGCGTTGCCGATGTCGATCTGCCCGCAGGCGATGCTGAACGGCCGGCCGTCCAGCGAGATCGACTTGGTCAGCCCGGTGATCGCGTGCTTGGTCGCGGTGTACCCGACGGTGCCCGGCCGCGGCGTGTGCGCGGAGATCGAGCCGTTGTTGATGATCCGCCCGCCCTGCGGGTGCTGCGCCTTCATCATCCGCACCGCGTGGCGCGCGCACAGGAACGACCCGGTCAGGTTGGTCGCCACGATGGACTGCCAGCCCTCGAGCGGCACCTCGTCCACGGCGCCGGCCGGCGCGCCGGTCCCGGCGTTGTTCACCAGCAGGTCCAGCCGTCCGTACCGCTCCCCCACTAGGGCGAACAAGGACGCGACGGAGCCTTCGTCCGTGACGTCGGCCACCACGGGCAGCACCGCGCCCGCAGGAGCCAGCGCCGCCGTCGCCTCCAGCGTCGCGACCCGGCGCCCGGCCGCGGCGACCTGCCAGCCGGCTTGCGCGAGCGCGGCAGTGATGTGGCGGCCCAGACCGGAGCCGGCCCCGGTCACGACCGCCACCTTCGGTGTTGTCATGACCATCAAGTATGGCCGCGGTCCGTTCTGGATGAAAAAAGGGGACACCGGCCCGAGACGGGTCACCGGTGCCCGGCCCGCTACTTCCCGGTGAACCTCGCCGGGCGCTTGTGCAGGAACGCGGACACGCCCTCGGCGAAGTCGGCGCTCGTCGCCAGGTCGCGCTGGGTGGACGCCTCGAACTCCAGGTGCTCTTGCATCCGGTGGTACAGCCAGTGGTTGAGCTCGCGCTTGCTGCCCGCGTAGGACAGCGTCGGGCCGTCCGCGAGGCGCCGCAGGAGCTGTCCGGACCTTTCCGCGAACTCCGCGTCCGGCCAGGCGAAGTTGATCAGGCCCCAGTCCGCCGCCTTCGCCGCGGGCACCGCTTCTCCCAGCATGGCCATCTCCGCGGCCCGCGCGAACCCCACGCGGGACGGCACGAACAGCGACGCGCCGCCGTCGGGAACCAGCCCGATGCCGGCGAAGGCCAGCGTGAAATACGCCGATTCGGCCGCGGCCACCAGGTCGCCCGCCAGCGCCAGCGACAGCCCGGCCCCGGCCGCGGGCCCGTTCACCGCGGTCACCACCGGCTTGGGCATCTGCCTGATCGTGGTCACGATCGGGTGATACCACTGGGTCAGGACCTGGTAGGTGTCCAGCTTGCCCTCGAGCGCGTCGCCCGCGCTTTCCTTCAGGTCGGCCCCGGCGCAGAACGCCCTCCCCGCGCCGGTGATCATCACGGCCCGCACCCCGTCGTCGTCCGCGACCTCGCACAGCACGGCGAGCAGGTCGGCGGAGAGCCCGTTGCTCCAGGCGTTCATCCGCGCCGGGCGGTTCAGCACGATCTTCGCGGCCGCGCCGTCACGGTACACGGCTACCGTCTCGTAATGACGGGCTGGCTGATCGTCACCCACGACGCTCATGCTAGCAAGGTGATCACCGATCAGCCCCGGCGCTGCGGCCGCGGCCGGTGCCCGGGTGCGGCAGACTGGTGCGGTGGACAGCCGGGAACTGGCCGAACGCGCCGCCGCGATGGGCGTGGCGGTCAACTACTGGGACTGGCAGGGGCGCGGGGTCACCGTTCCCGACGAGACCCTTCGCGCCATCCTCGCCGCGCTCGGCGACCCCCCGCCGCCCCGCAAGCCGCCGGAGTTCGCGGCGCCGGGCCTGGCGGTCCGCGTGCCAGGCCGCCGCGCGTGGGGGTTCACCGTGCAGCTGTACTCGCTGCGTTCCCGGGCCTCCTGGGGCCATGGCGACCTGAGGGACCTGGCTGACCTGGCCGCCTGGTCGGCGCGTGCGCTCGGCGCCGGATTCGTGCTCGTCAATCCGCTGCACGCGGCCGAACCGGCGCCTCCCGTCAGCCCGTCGCCGTACCTGCCGATGAGCCGCCGCTGGGTGAGCCCGCTCTACCTGCGCGTCGAAGACATCCCGGAATACGAGAACCTTCATCATCCCGAACGGGCCCTGCTGACTGCCCTGGCCGCCCCGCTTCGCGCCGCGAGCGCCACTGCCGCGCTCATCGACAGGGACGCGGTCTGGAGCGCCAAGCGCGCCGCGCTCGAGATCATCAGGAAGGTTCCGCTGAGCGCGGCCAGGCAGGCGTCGCTTGACGCCTATCGCGTCCGGCAAGGGCGGCCGCTAGACGACTGGGCGACCTGGTGCGCGATCGCCGAGCTGCGCGGGCCCGACTTCCGTGCCTGGCCGCCCCGGCTGCGCGACCCGCGGTCGGCGGAGGTGCACGTGCTGCGCGGTTCGGTCGCCGGGCGGGCCGAGTTCCACGTCTGGGTGCAGTGGCTCGTCGCGTCACAGGTAGCCGCCGCGCAGCGGGCCGCGCTCGCGGCCGGGATGGAGATAGGCATCGTCCACGACCTGGCGGTCGGCGCGCACCCGGGTGGCGCGGACTCCTGGGCCGGGCGGGGCGTGTTCGCCGAGGGGATCAGCGTCGGCGCGCCGCCCGACGAGTTCAACCAGCGCGGCCAGGACTGGACGCTGCCGCCGTGGCATCCGGGCCAGCTGGCCGCGCGGGACTACCAGCCGCTCGCGGACCTGATGGGGGCGACGGCCGACGCGGGCGGCGGGCTGCGGGTCGACCACGTCATGGGGCTGACCAGGCTGTGGTGGATCCCCTCGGGAATGTCGCCGGCGCAGGGCGGCTACGTGCGCTACGACGCGGACGCCACGCTGGGCGTGCTCGCCGCCACGACATCGCGGTCCGGCGTGGTCGCGATCGGCGAGGACCTGGGCACGGTCGAGCCGTGGGTCCGGGAAGCCCTCGCCGCCCGCGGGGTGCTCGGCACGTCGATGCTGTGGTTCGAGCGGGGATGGGACGGCCTGCCGCTGGCGCCCGGGCTCTGGCGGCGCGGCTGCCTGGCCACGGTGTCCACCCATGACATGGCGCCGGCCGCGGCGTTCCTCACCGGTTCGCAGGTGAGCGACCGGGCCAGGCTCGGCCTGCTGACACGTCCGGAATCCGACGAGCGGGCCGGCGCCGCCCGGGCGGTCGGCGCCTGGATCGAGGCGCTGACCGGCCAGGGCCTGCTGACGGCCGGCGTCAGGCCGGACCCGGGCGCCTTCACCGCGGCGCTGTACGGGTACCTGGCGAGGACGCCGGCCCTGCTGATCGGCGTGTCCCTCGCCGAGGCGGCGGGCGAGCGACGCTCGCAGAACGTGCCCGGCACCGTCGATGAGTACCCGAACTGGCGCCTGCCCCTGTGCGGCCCGGACGGCGCGCCCGTCCTGCTCGAGGACCTCCCGTCAAGCGCCCTGGTCCACGAGGTAGTCCGCGCCGCGCGCGGCGCCTGAGGCGGCCTTCGGCCCCCGGTCTTGCCGCGGTCGCGGCGGCGCGCCGCTGTACCGCTTCGGCGACTACGGCACGCACGTCGTCCAGCGACGTAAACGCATGCGTGGCCGGCAGGACTTTCTGCCACGGCCCGCCGGGCGCGATCCGTCTCGCCACGGTCGCAGGCGGAATCCCGCACTCGAGCGCCTGCGCGCGGGTGATGACGTCGAACTGGGAGCGAAGGACCTGACGCAACTGGTCTGTGTCATATGCGGTTAGCTTAGCCATGGCGACAGACTGTCATTAGGGTACGACAAAACGCCCAAATCGCGGAGCGGGGCAGCATGACCATCGAGGTGGGTGGCCCACCGCTCTCAACTTGCGAGATGTGGGGGCCACCGCGCTCGCCGGGGAGGGGGCGGGATCGGGCGGGATCGCTTACCCGGCCGGCGCTGGGGGGTGGTGAACGTGGAAAGATCGGGATTGGCATAAATGCTTCACCCATGGGCAGCCCGGTACCGGGCAGGAAACTCGACGAGGGGAGACGACATGCCGGCGACTGCGCTGCGGGAGCGCAAGGCATGGCAGGCACTGGAGCGCCACTACGCCGAGATCCGCGAGCTGCACCTGCGCGACCTGTTCGCCGCGGACCCGGGGCGCGGCGAGCGGCTGACCGCGCAGGCCGCGGGCATCTACCTCGACTACTCGAAGAACCGCGTCACCGACGAGACGATGCGGCTGCTCCTTGAGCTCGCGGCCGAGTCGGGGTTGGCGGAGCGGCGGGACGCGATGTTCCGCGGCGAGCACATCAACGTCTCGGAAGACCGCGCGGTCTTGCACGTGGCGCTGCGCATGCCGGCCACCGCGTCGCTGACCGTCGACGGCCAGGACGTCGTCAAGGACGTGCACGCGGTGCTCGGGCGGATGCGCGAGTTCGCGACGCGCGTGCGGTCCGGCGAGTTCAAGGGCTACACCGGCAAGCCGGTCAGGAACGTCGTCAACATCGGGATCGGCGGCTCCGACCTCGGCCCCGTCATGGCGTATGAGGCGCTGCGGCATTACTGCACACGTGAAATCACCGTCCGTTTCGTATCGAATGTCGATTCCACCGACTTCGCCGAGTCAGTCAGGGACCTCAGCCCGGACGAGACCCTCTTCATCATTTCCTCCAAGACGTTCGGCACGCTCGAGACGCTTGCCAACGCCACGTCGGCCCGGGACTGGGTGGTGTCCGCGCTCGGCTCGCCCGACGCGGTGGCGAACCACTTCGTGGCGGTCTCCACGAACGCGGAGCGGGTGCGGGCCTTCGGCATCGACACCGCGAACATGTTCGGCTTCTGGGACTGGGTCGGCGGGCGCTATTCGATGGACTCGGCCATCGGCCTGTCGACGATGATCGCGCTCGGGCCGGAGATGTTCGGCGAACTGCTCGCCGGGTTCCACGACATGGACGAGCACTTCCGCACCGCGCCGCTGGAGGCCAGCCTGCCGGTGCTGATGGGCGTGCTCGCGGTGTGGTACAGGGACTTCTTCGGCGCGCAGACATTCGGGGTGATGCCGTACGAGCAGTACATGAAGCGGTTCCCCGCCTACCTGCAGCAGCTCACCATGGAGTCCAACGGCAAGCACGTCACGCTGTCAGGGAGCCGCGTGGACTACGACACGGGCGCCGTGTTCTGGGGTGAGCCGGGCACCAACGGACAGCACAGCTTCTACCAGCTCATCCACCAGGGCACCGCGCTGATCCCCGTCGACCTGATCGGGTTCGCTCGATCGCTGAACCCCATCAGGGACCAGCACGACCTGCTCTCGTCCAACGTGTTCGCCCAGGCCGCCGCCCTGGCGTTCGGGAAGACCGAGTCGCAGGTCCGCGCGGAGGGGACTCCCGACGCCGTGGTGCCGCACCGGGTAATGGAGGGCAACCGGCCGACGAACACGCTGCTGTGCGAGGTCCTCACGCCGCGCCTGCTCGGATCGCTGGTCGCGCTGTACGAGCACAGCGTGTTCACGCAGGGCGTCATCTGGGACATCGACTCCTTCGACCAGTGGGGCGTCGAGCTTGGCAAGGTGCTCGCCCAGCAGATCATCCCCGAGCTGACCTCTTCCGCCGAGCCGGCGCTCGCGCACGACTCCTCGACGAACACGCTGATCCGCCGCTACCGCTCACTCAAGGGGGCGTGATTTTTCGCCATGGCAACTGACAAGCCGATGCAACTCGGAATGATCGGGCTCGGCCGGATGGGGGCCAACCTGGTCCGCCGGCTGATGCGCGACGGCCACCGGTGCGTGGCCTACGACAGGAACCTCGACGCGGTCAAGGCGCTCGCGTCCGAGGGCGCGGAGGGCGCCTCGTCGCTGGCCGAGTTCGTGAAGAAGCTGCAGCGACCGCGATCCGCCTGGATCATGGTGCCGGCCGGGGTCGTCGACTCGACCCTGGAGGAGCTTGTGCCGCTGCTCGACGCCGACGACGTGGTAATCGACGGCGGCAACTCGTACTACCGCGACGACATCACCAGGTCGGCCGCCTTGCGGCAGAAGGGCATCCACTACCTGGACGTCGGCACCAGCGGCGGCGTGTGGGGGCTCGAGCGCGGGTACTGCCTGATGATCGGCGGGGACTACGAGGCCGTGGCGCGGCTCGACCCGCTGTTCCGCACGATCGCGCCTGGCGAGGGCGCCGTGGAGACGACGCCCTGGCGGCCCGCCGGGGGCACGGCGTCGCAGGGGTACCTGCACTGCGGGCCGTCAGGTGCCGGGCACTTCGTCAAGATGGTGCACAACGGCGTCGAGTACGGCATGATGGCCGCGATCGCCGAGGGCCTTTCCATCATCAGGTACGCCGACGTGGGCCTGCACCAGGACGAGATCGACGCGGAGACCACGCCGCTGCGGGCTCCCGAGGCGTACCAGTACGAGATCAACGTCGCCGACGTGGCCGAGGTGTGGCGGCGCGGCTCCGTGGTCAGCTCCTGGCTGGTCGACCTGACCGCCGCCGCGTTCGCCAGGTCGCCCGAGCTCAAGGACTTCAGCGGCCACGTGTCCGACTCCGGCGAGGGCCGCTGGACCGTGCTCGCCGCCGTCGACGAGGGCGTGCCCGCGCCGGTGATCTCCGCCTCGCTGTACCAGCGGTTCGAGTCGCGGGACAACGGCGCGTTCACCGGGAAGATACTGTCCGCGCTGCGCTCGGAGTTCGGCGGCCACGCGGAGAAGAAGAAGTGAGCACGGCACGGCATACCGGCCCGCGGCCGGGCAACCACGTCATCGTGCTGTTCGGCGCGACGGGAGACCTCGCCAAGCGCAAGCTTCTGCCCGGGCTTTTCCACCTGTCGGTCGCGGGCCTGCTGCCCGACAACTACCGGATCATCGGAACGGCGCCGCCGGAGTTCGCCATGTCCGACGCCGACTTCGCCGCGCACGCGGAGTCCGCGTGCGAGCAGTTCTGCCGGACCAAGCCGGCCGGTGACGCGTGGCGGGACTTCGCGTCCCGCCTGTCGTTCGGCGTCGCGTCGCCGGAGGACCCGTCGCCCCTGGTGTCCGCCGTCGAGGCGGCCGAGAAGGCGATCGGCGCCGCCGGTTCGGGTCCGGGTTCCGTGGGGCGGCTGTTCCACCTGGCGGTGCCGCCGGCGGCCTTCGGGTCTGTGGTCGGGATGCTCGGCTCTTCGGGGCTTTCCAAGGGCGACGCGCGGGTGATCATCGAGAAGCCGTTCGGCGTGGATCTCGATTCGGCCCGTGCGCTGAACGACACGGTGCACGCCGTGTTCGACGAGTCGCGCGTGTTCAGGATCGACCATTTCCTTGGCAAGGAGTCGGTCGACAACATCCTCGCGTTCCGGTTCGCCAACGGCCTGTTCGAGCCGATCTGGAACCGCGACCACATCAGGTACGTGCAGATCGACGTGCCCGAGACGCTGTCCATCGAGGGCCGGGCCGCGTTCTACGACGCCACCGGGGCCTACCGGGACATGGTGGTCACCCACCTGTTCCAGGTGCTCGGCTTCGTCGCCATGGAGCCGCCGACGTCGCTGGCCGCCAAGCCGCTGCGGGACGAGAAGGGCAAGGTGTTCGACGCGCTGAAGCCAATCGACGTGCGGCACGTGGTGCGCGGGCAGTACGCCGGCTATCGCTCCTCGCCCGGCGTCAATCCCCGCTCCGACACCGAGACGATGGTGGCGGTCCGCGTGGAGGTCGAGAACTGGCGGTGGCACGGCGTGCCGTTCTACCTGCGCTCGGGCAAGTCCCTGGCAGCGGGCCGCCAGGTCGTGACGCTCGGCTTCCGCGAGCCGCCGCTGCGGATGTTCCGCGCCCACAGGCATGACGCGCCGATGGGACGGGTCAACGAGATCGTGATCGACTTCGCCGACCCGGGCTCGATCAAGATCGAGTTCATGGCGAAGAAGCCGGGGCCGGAGATGACCCTCGGCGCGACGGAGATGAAGTTCAGCTACGACGACTCGTTCGCCCAGGCGAACGCGCTCGAGGGCTACGAACGGCTGATCCTGCTCGCCATGCTGGGCGACCAGTCCCTGTTCACCCGGGCCGACGGGATCGAGCGGGTCTGGGAGATCTCCGAGCAACTGCTCACCGCGCCGCCTCCGGTGGAGGAATACGCGCCTGGCACATGGGGCCCGCCCAGCGTGGACAAGCTGATCGCGCCGCACCGGTGGTACCTGCACTAGCCCTGAGCCGGCCCGCGGGTTCCTGCGGGCTGTGCCATCACAGGGATTGAAAGGCCGGGGTCTTGGATCCCGTCGCGCCACCCCTGACTGGTCCGCGTGCCGGGGGGGGATCCGGGCGTCACCTCAGTTGGTTGCCCGCGTGTGGAATCGGTAACCCCCTGATGGGTACCTGCTGCGGCTCCGGCCCGCGGCAGCGGGCCTCCTCGGCGCGATCGCCGGACTGTCGGATCTGGACATCGGCTACCGGCCCCGGGACTGGCCGGCCGCGTTCGCCGGCGATTACCCCGGCCGCGCGGTGACCGCGCTCAGGGGTCACGCGGAATGGCCGGGGGCAGTCCGCATGGGAGCCGCCGGCACCGGCCGGGTCCATGAGGCCGGTGATATCACTGCGGCGTCCCCGGTCATCGCAGGCCCGGAATACGCGCTCCTGGCCCGGCTCCCCGGACGATCCGGCGGCGGCGGGCTGTCCCCGTGAGCAGAACGGCCCGCTGCCGCAGGTCCCCCGCTCTGGGCGGCATAGCCCATCCTGGTCCTCAGGGCAGCCCCCCGCGAAGACCGCGGCACTCTTCAGTCCCTGGGCCGGCATGCCCGATCACGGGACCCTGCCGCGTATCTGCGGCTGGTAACGATGACCGCCCCTAACCTGCGTCCCGCGCGTCCCGCGCGAACCACTGGCTCGTGCCGCGTTCCGGGCCAGATGCGCGGCTGCCCCGGTCCTGCCGGGCCAGATGCGCAGGCGCCCCGGTCACGCGTGCCGCGCAGGGTGTACCGCACACCGAACAGCCGCCCGATCAGCGCGGTGACCCGGTCCAGCGTCCACCGCTGGCCCCCCGGCCAGCCCCAGGCGGCCGGGCCCTGATCCAGCCCGCCGCGCAGCCGGGAAAGCCGCGCCGGGCCGGGCCGCGCCGGGCCGC
>DAHVAN010000366.1 GCA_027314595.1 Actinomycetota bacterium
GGACGCACGCCAGCCAGCAGGTCCGGCAGCCCGGCCCGCCCGGCCAGGGCCATCAGCGGCACCAGGCCGGCGTGCGTGAGCAGGTTCGGGTCATCGAACACCGCACGCGTCTTATCAAGACTGTGAGACAATCGCACTTAACAGGTGCCCTCTCGGCCTGGGAAATGGAAGCTTCAGTAACTCCCATCATCCCAGTTCAGAGGGCACTTTTTCATTAAAACGCCGGCAAACTCGGGGATTTCGCCGGTGGATCCAGGCTAAGAGTCAGCTGTTCACGTTCTGGATGAAGATCTGATTTATCTCTTTGAGATTCGGGGGACGGCTATGCCTAGACGGCCGGCATGGGGCGATGATAGGACTTCTTGCATGCGCGGTGCGTGGCCTGCTGCCCGGCGCGGCGCCCGGCGATCCCGGGATGCCGTGCACTGCGGGAGGTCCTGCCCGTGATCGCTGTCGTCGGCGAGGCGCTGATCGACCTGGTCGTCGATGACGAGGGCGTGGTCGCGGCGCGCCCCGGCGGCGGGCCGTTCAACACCGCGCGGACGCTGGGCAGGCTCGGCGTCCCGGTCACCTACCTCGGCCGCCTGTCGCGCGACGCCTTCGGCCGGATGCTGCGGGCCAGCCTCGTTCGGGACGGCGTCGTGCTCGGCGTGCCCGCGGCGGCCGCCGCGCCCACCACCCTCGCCGTCGCCGACGTCGGCCGGGACGGGGCCGCCAGGTACGCCTTCTACCTCACAGGGACCGCCGCCGCCGACCTCGATTACCCGGTGCTTTGCGCCGCGCTGCCCGACGACGTGGTCGCCGTCCACGTGGGCACCCTGGCGCTCGTGATGGAACCGATCGGCTCGGGCGTCGAGCGGCTGATGGCCGACGTGCCGCCTGACGCCCTCGTGATGGTCGACCCCAACTGCCGTCCGGCCGCGATCGGCGACCGGGACGCCTACCTGGACCGCTTCGAGGGCATGATGCACCGGGCGGACGCGGTCAAGGTGAGCGTGGAAGATCTCGACTACCTGTGCCCCGGCGTCCCCGCCGAGGTCGCGGCCACCACCCTGCTCGGCGAGAAGCTCGCGCTCGTGCTCGTCACCGACGGCCCGCGCCCGGCGCGGGCCTTCCTGGCCAGCGGCGAGGTCAGCGTGGCGGTTCCCGAAGTCGAGGTGGCCGACACCATCGGCGCCGGGGACGCGTTCAGCGGCGCCTTCCTCGCGTGGTGGTCCGCCAACGGCCTGGGCAGGGAGGACCTGCGCCGGGCGGCCCCGGTCCGTGAGGCGCTGCGCGCCGCCGCCGAGGTCGCGTCGCTGACGTGCACCCGTCCGGGCGCCGGGCCGCCGTGGCTCGCGGAGATGCGCCGGCATTCGGCCGCGTGGTGACGTGAAACACTGACGTCGTGGACTATCCCCAGTCTCCGGCGCCTTCGTTCCTCTTCGACCTTGACGGGACGCTGATCGACAGCGTCTACCAGCACGTGATCGCCTGGCGCGCCGCGCTCACCGGGATCGGCATCGACCTGTCGGTGTGGCGGATCCACCGGCGGATCGGCATGAGCGGCGGGCTGTTCGTGCAGGCCCTGCTGCGCGAGACGGGCATCACCCTGTCCGCGGCCGACATCGAGCGGCTGCAGTCGGCGCACGCCGCCGAGTACCGCGGCCAGCTCGGCTCGGTGACCCCGCTGCCCGGCGCTCGCGACCTGCTCGCGGCGCTCACCGACGCGGGAGTGAAGTGGGCCATCGCCACCAGCGGGTACGCGGCGACCGCCCGGCCCGCTCTTGAGCTGCTCGGGCTGCCCGAGGACACCCCGATGGTGACCAGGGACCTGGTGCGGCACGCCAAGCCCGACCCCGACCTGTTCCTCGCCGCCGCGGCGCTGCTCGGCGTGGAGCCGCGGCACGCGATGGTCGTGGGGGACAGCGTCTGGGATATGCTCGCCGCGCGCCGCGCCGGGGCGCTCGGCATCGGGCTGCAATCCGGCGGGTACGGTCGTGAAGAACTTGAACGCGCGGGCGCCTACCGCGTGTACGCCGATCCGGCCGAGATGCTCGCCCGCATCGACGAGGCCGGCGTCCGCGGCGACGGGACCTGACGTTCGGGAGCAGGCATGGACCTTGGTCTGAAGGGCAAGCGCGCGCTGGTCACCGGCGGCAGCCGGGGCATCGGCTTGGCGATCGCCGAGGCGCTCACCGCGGAGGGCGCGGCCGTGGGGCTCCTCGCCCGCGACGCCACCGGCCTGGCCGCCGCGGCCAGCCGGCTGACCGCCGACGGAGCCGCCGTGGCCACGGCGGCGGCCGACGTCATGGACCCGCCCGCGCTGAGCGCGGCGGTAGACCAGATCGCCCGCGTGCTCGGCGGCCTTGACATGCTGGTGGCCAACGCCGGCGGCACGGTCGGCAGCGGCAACCTCACCAGCGCCGGCACCGGGGAGTTCACCGCCACGTTCGCGCTCAACGCGGGCCACGCGGCCGAGCTCATCCGGGCCGGCCTGCCGCACCTGCGCGCCGCCGGGGGAGGCGCGGTGGTGATCGTCTCGTCGATCACCGGCATGCGCCCCGCGCCGCGCACCGCCTACGCCGCCGCCAAGGCGGCGGAGATCCAGCTCGCGGCCACCGCCGCCGCCGAACTCGCCCCGTACCGCGTCCGGGTGAACGCCGTCAGCCCGGGCTCGATCATGTTCGCGGGCGGCTCCTGGGACGTGTTCAGGCAGCAGGACCCGGAAGCCTTCGAGACGTTCCTGAGCACCCAGTTCCCTCATCACCGGCTCGGCCGCGTCAGCGAGGTCGCCGACGTGGTGGCCTTCCTGCTCTCAGCGCGCGCGTCCTGGGTCACCGGCGCGAACATCGTCGTGGACGGCGCCCAGATGTACCCGAGCGCCCGCCGCTTCGGCTGACCGCGGGCCGCCCGGCGATCGGCGACAGCCCGCGATCACCCCCGCGGCAGGTGCAGCGACCGCGGCAGGTGCAGCGACCCTGGCAGGTGCAGCGAGCCGGGGATGAGCAGCCGCGCCCCCAGGGCAACCGCCCCCACGGCGACCAGCCCGAACACCGCCACCCACACGCCGCCGGGCACCCGGGTGAGCCGCGCGAGCTGATCGGCGTCGGAGTGGCGTGCCCGTCCCCGCAGCCGCTGCCGCTGCAGCTCGATGACCGGCCGCACCCCGCCGAAGAGCAGGAACCACGCGACCCCGTAGCCGAACACGGCCTGCGTGGCCGCGGACGCGAACCAGGTCACCGCGCAGACGGCCGCCGCGGCAAGCAGGACGGCGAGCACGCCGAAGGCGTTGCGGATGGCGAGGAACGTCGCCGTGAGCAGCGCGAGCAGCAGCCACAGCGTGGCCGTCACGTGATGCGCGGCCAGCAGCCACGCCGCGCCTGCGCCGAGCAGCGGCGGGGTGAGGTATCCCGCGAGCGCGGTGAGCACCATGCCGGGACCGGTCCGCCTGCCGCGCGACACCGTCTCGCCCGAGGTGTCCGAATGCAGCCGTATCCCCTCCAGCCGCCGCCCGCTCAGCAGGGAGACCAGCGCGTGCCCGCCCTCGTGGGCGATCGTGATCGCGTTTCTGGCCAGCTGCCATGACGCCGCGTTCAGCACGATGAGCAGGGCCACGGCGCCGCTCACCGCGACGACCCAGGCCGGCGGCACGGCCTGGGTCCCGGCCAGCCGCTCCCAGAACACCGACATACCGGACAGGGTAAGCGGAGCGGAGCGCGCTCCCGCCCTCATTCGCCAAGGAAAGACCGGTAACCGTCGGCGGTCGCCCATCGGGATGCGCCTGTGCCGAGCCCATTGCGCGAGCTGGTCGGCGAAGTGCGGGCTGCGCGGGTCGCCTGAGGCGCCACCTGGGATCACGTAGCTGGCGCTCCCCGGATCGGCCAGGACGATGCCGGCGAGGCGCTGGCCCCCTGGTCACACCCGTACCACATCAGGTCTTTGTGTGTAGTTCGACCCCGGGCAAGGGGTCAAAATACACACAATCTTCTGATCACGGCTGCCGCCCGCCCGGCTGATGCCCGGAATACGCGGAATGCCCGGTTTATCCGGCGTAGCCGGCCCTGCGGCGGGATCATCCTGCTGAGTTCGACGAGATGTCTGGACGGACCGGGCTTCGTCGCCGGCCTGGTGGCGGTCTGCCGCGCCCACGGCGGTGTGACCGTCATCAACGCCGACACCAGCCTGGACAACGCCGGCTCCCAGCGCGTGCTGGAGAAGAACGGATTCCGCAAGCTGCGCAGCAGCGACACCCTGCACTACTACGCGCTGCGCCTGTGACCGCATGACGTCGGGTTCCCGGACCCGGGCCGCCGAACGGCTCGGGCGGCTCCTCGGCGTTCCTGTCACCCGGCTCGCGGTCGCGGGCGGCGGGCACGGCTGCGAGCACCTGACGGCCAGGCTCGCCGACGGCCGTGAGGTGTTCGCCAAGGCCGCTCCCGGCGCCGGGCACGCCGCGGCGTTCGCGGCGGAGGCCAACGGCCTGCGCTGGCTGGCCGAACCGGGCGCGGCTGGCTGGTCGACCCGGCCGCGCACGGCGGGCACCGCGAGACCGACCTGGCGATGCTCGCGCTGTTCGGCGCGCCGTTCCTCGACGACACGCTGCGCGCGTACACGCAGGCCGCGCCGCTGGCCGTTGGGTGGCGGGCCCGGGTACCGCTGCACCAGCTGCATCCGCTGCTTGTGCACGTGTGCCTGTTCGGCGCCTGCTATGCGGGCCAGGTGCGTGCCGCCGCCCGTCTTGCCCTGCGAGCCGCGGGGTAAGACGGGCGGCGCGGGCGATCAGCCTGCCGAGGCCGGGGTGTCGACGGCGGCGTCGCTCGTGACCTTCCCGGCGATGGTCTCACCGCTGGAGGGGTCGAAGAAGTGCAGGCGGCGCGTATCGACGGCGAGCTCGATCGGCTGCCCGGGGCGGACCGTTGACCTGGCCGACACGCGGGCGGTCCACAGCGACTTGCCGCCGGCCAGCACGGCGACCGTCTCGTCGTCCTCCTCGCCGTGGCTGGTGGCGCTGGCGACGCTCGCGTGCTCGACAGGCGGCGCGTCGATCGTGAAGATCACGTGGATCTCGGTGCCGAGTTCCTCGGTCACCCCGACCGTCACCGGCAGCCGCGCCCACGCCGCGTCGCCGAGCGAGCCGTCCTCGAAGTCCGACGGGCGGATGCCGAGGACGACCTTGCGGCCGAGGAAGTCCGCCAGGCCGGCCTTCGCGTCGAGCACCGACGCGGGCACCGGGAGGCGGTGCCCGGCGAAGATGGCGGCCGGGCCGTCGTCGCGGACCAGGTCCGCGAGCACGAAGTTCATCGCGGGCGAGCCGATGAAGCCGGCCACGAACAGGTTCACCGGCGACTCGAACAGGTGCTGCGGGGTGTCGGCCTGCTGCAGCTTGCCGTCTCGCAGCACGCACACCCGGTCGCCCAGCGTCATGGCCTCGATCTGGTCGTGCGTCACGTACACGGTCGTGATGCCCAGCCGCTCGTGCAGCTGGTTCAGCGCCGCGCGCATCGACACGCGCAGCTTGGCGTCCAGGTTGGACAGCGACTCGTCCATCAGGAACGCCTGCGGCTCACGGACGATCGCCCGGCCCATCGCGACCCGCTGCCGCTGCCCGCCGCTCAGCGCGGCCGGCTTGCGGGACAGGTACGGCTCGAGGCCCAGCATCGTCGCCGCCTCGCCGACCCGCCGCTTGATCTCCGCCTTGGGGGTCTTACGCAGCTTCAGCCCGAACGCCAGGTTCTCTTCCACCGTCATGTGCGGGTACAGCGCGTAGTTCTGGAACACCATCGCGATGTCGCGGTCCTTCGGCGGCAGGTCGTTGACCACCTTGGCGCCGATCGAGATCGTGCCGCCGGTGATCTCCTCCAGCCCCGCGATCGACCGCAGCGCCGTCGACTTCCCGCACCCCGAAGGACCGACGAGCACCATGAACTCGCCCTCCTTGACCTCGAGGTTCAGGTCGTCGAGAGCCTTCACGCCACCCTGGTAAACCTTGTCCACGTGGTCAAGGACGATCTGTGCCATAAGGAAACTCCCTTGTGTGCCGTGTCCCAGAGCATAACCGCTGGTGGCGTGCTCGTTAAGTCAGCCGCCGTGGTGAATGTTCCAGTTCCGGTGAATTGTTATGCCCGCCGCCCGCGGCGGCGGCTGCCGGGCTGGCTCCGAGGCGCTCCCGAGGCGGCCTCAGCCCGGCAGATCGTGCACCGACACGGGCGTGTCGAGCACCCGGCCGGAATCGACCGCCCGCACCCGGCCGGTGAGGACGAACGAGCCTTCGAGCGGCAGCCTGTCAGACGCCCCGCCCACGGCGACGCCGATCTCGCCGGGCTCGACGATCCGGTCCCCGGCCAGGCCGGTGAACGAGGTCCGGTCGGCGTGCAGCCGGAAGCAGACACGCCTGGACTGCCCCGGTTCGAGCGGCACCCGGGCGAACCCGGACAGCCACCGGACCGGCCGCACGACCTGGGAAACCGGGTCGCTGAGGTACAGCTGCACCACTTCCGTGCCGGCGCAGGCGCCGGTGTTTCGCACGGTGCACGATACTTCCACCGTGCCGTCGGTCGGCACCTTATCCGCCGACAGCGCCAGGCAGGAGTACTCGAACGTCGTGTACGAGAGCCCGTGCCCGAAGGCGAACAGCGGTGTCGGGTCGACGGAACTGCCGTTGTGCACCGCCGCGTTCCGTGACCGCAGGTACGTCGAGGGCTGCGCCCCGGCCGACGCGGGCATCTCCACGGGGAGCTTGCCGCTCGGCGTGACACGGCCGGTCAGCACGCCGGCGATCGCGTGCCCGCCCTCCTCGCCGGGGAAGAACGCCTGCACGATGCCGGCCAGCCGGCCGGCCACGCCGCCGATCGCGTACGGCCGTCCGGTGACAAGCACCGCCACGACGGGCGTCCCGGTGCCGGCCAGCGCGTGCAGCAGCTCCTCCTGCGCGCCCGGCAGCCGGAGCTCGGTGACGTCGCAGCCCTCACCGGAGGTTCCCCGCCCGAACAGTCCCGCCTCGTCACCCACAACCGCGACGACAATGTCCGCGGAACGAGCGGCGGCGACTGCCTCGGCGAACCCGGACCTGTCAGCGGAGCGGACCTCGCAGCCTGGCGCGTACACCACGTCGGCAAGTTCTTCCCGCAGCGCGGCCAGCAGGGTGGAAACTTGCACGCCGGCCCCGTCGGTACGGCTGGCGAGGTGCCTGGGCATGCTGTAGCAGCCGAAGAAGGCGAGCGGGTCGTCGGCGAGCGGCCCGACGACCGCGACCCTGGCCGTCCTCGCCAGCGGGAGCGCGCCGCCGGGGTTGGCGAGCAGGACCACGGACTCCTCGGCGAGGCGGCGGGCGAGCGCGCGGTTCGCGGGCGGGTCCAGGTCGGGCCCTTGCGCCGCGCCGTCGGCGGCCGGATCCAATCCGGGTACGGCCAGCCAGCCGGGGTCGAGCATGCCCATCTCGAACTTCTGGCGCAGCACGCGGGCCACGGCCCGGTCCACGTTCGCCATCGTGACGTCTCCGGCGGCGGCCGCCGCGCTCAGCGGCGCGCCGTAGCAGCGCACGCTGGGCAGTTCGACGTCCACGCCGGCCGTCAGGGCGAGCGCGGCTGCGCCCTCGGGCGAGGCGGCGACCGCGTGCTGCAGCTCAAGGAAGGACACCGCGTAGTAATCCGAGACGACCAGGCCGTCGAAGCCGAGCTTGCCGCGCAGCAGCGTGCCGAGCAGTTCCGGGTCGGCGGTCGCGGGAATCCCGTCGATGTCGGTGTAGGACGGCATCACCGCGCGTGCGCCCCCGAGCCTGATGGCCATCTCGAACGGCGGCAGGATGACGTCGGCGAACTCGCGCGGGCCCATGGACACCGGCGCCATGTTGCGCGCCGCCCGGGATGCCGAGTAGCCGGCGAAGTGCTTGAGCGTGGCCTGGAGTCCGGCCGACTGCAGCCCCTGGACGTAGCCGGTCCCGATGGTGCCGACCAGGTACGGGTCCTCGCCGATGGTCTCCTCGGTGCGGCCCCAGCGCGGGTCGCGGGTCACGTCGACGACAGGCGCGAGCCCTTGCTGGATGCCCACCGCGCGCATGTGCCTGCCGAAGGCGCGCGCCATGTCGCGGACGAGCCCGGGGTCGAAGGACGCGCCCCAGGCCAGCGGCGTCGGGAAGATCGTCGCTGTCCAGGCGGCGAAGCCGGTCAGGCACTCCTCGTGCGCGGTCGCCGGGATGCCGAACCGGCTGGCGGCCACCACCCGGGCCTGCAGCGCGGCGAGCGCGCGCATCCCGGCGGCGGGCGACACCGGCCTGGTGCCGAACACCCGGGTCAGCTGCCCCAGACCATTGGCGATGAGCTCGTCCAGCGGCGGAAGGTCGTCGCTGAACTGGTCCTGCATGGGGGCGACACCGCCGTCGCCGTCGCCCAGGGCGCCCATCCAGACGCTCCCGAGCTGCGCGATCTTCTCCGCGATGGTCATCCGCGACACCAGGTCGGCGATGCGTTCGCCCACCGGCCGGGCTGGATCGCGCCAGATCCCGGTGACCGCCGCTGCCTCGGGCCGCTCGCTGGCGGCCCGCTCCGGGGCGAGTAGCTGCTCCTGTCCGGCACCGGTACTTTCGTCACCCATTCCGGATATTTCGGTTTTGTCTAGCGGACGGGTCACTGCGAGGACTCCACGATGGTTGCGGGGGCGGCTGTCGACTCGCGCACGATCAGGTCGGTGGACAGCTCAACCCGGGTGGACCGCAGCGGGTGGTCCTCGATCAGCTCGCCGAGCATCTGCGCGGCTGCGCTGCCCATCTCGGCGAGCGGCTGGCGGACGGTGGTCAGGGGCGGCGACGCCCAGCGGGCCACGGGCAGCTCGTCGAAGCCGATGACGCTGAGGTCCTCGGGAATCCTCAGGCCGCGCTGGCGCGCCGCCTCGTAGACCCCGAAGGCCTGCTGGTCGCTTCCCGCGAAGATGGCGGTCGGCGGTTCGGGCAGGTTGAGCAGCTCGACGGCGCGCGCGAAACCGCCCTCGTGCTGGAAGTCGCCGTACCGCACGAGCCCGCGGTCGAAGCGCACGCCGGCCCGCTCCAGAGCCGAACGGTAGCCGTCGAGGCGGGCCAGGCTGCACAGGTAGTCGATCGGGCCGGTGATCGCGGCGATCCGCCGGTGCCCGAGGCCGAGCAGGTGGTCGGTCGCGGCGAGCCCGCCTGCCCAGTTGGTCGCCCCGACGCTGGGGCAGTCCTGCGGCGGGGTGTTCGCCGGGTCGATGACCACCAGCGGGATGCCCGCGCTGCGCAGCTGGTGCAGCTGGGTGTCGGTCAGCGTCGTGGTCACGAGGATCACGCCGTCGGTGTCGTGGCTGGCGAGCGCGCTCGTCCAGCTCGCCGGGCGGGCGTCGCCGTGCCGCACGGACGAGACCGACACCGCCGTCTCGTGCTGCGCGCCCCACTCCTCCACGCCGCGCAGTATCTCTACCGCCCACGGGCTGTCCAGCCCGTTGAACACGAGGTCGACGAGCCCGGAACGGCGGTGCCTGCGCAGTCCGCTGCGCGCGTACTGATGCTGGTCAAGCAGTTGTTCCACGCGCGCCCTCGTGGACGGCGCGACGTCGGGACGGCCGTTCACAACCTTCGACACGGTAGGCAGCGAGACGCCGGCTTCCGCGGCGATCGCGGCGAGCGTGGTTCTGGGCTCGAGCAGCCGCTCGGCATCGCGCCGCCGCGCGGTCCCGCCTTGCTGCCGACGCGCGGTTCCGTCTTCCTGTTGCCGCACTTCGCCACCTTTCGAGTCTTGGTCCCGAAACTTTCGCCCCACCGCGCGTTGCCCTGGGGCGCGATGTCCATGCTGCATCGTACGCGAATCGCGTGGTCAAGGGAATGTCTCTAGGCTGTCTAAGAGTGCCTGGAAGTGCCTTGAAAAAAAGTAGGTAACACAGTGGAAACGAAGGGTTGACCCGCGTGCGGCAGCGATTCTACGATGACGGCACGTCGAAAGTCTTGCTAAAAACTTTCGAAATGCCCGTACGGCAGCAGGCCTGGGAATGCCGCCCGCCTGCCTCGGGCCAACCTCTCCGGGAGATGACCATTCATGCGTAGCAGCCGGGCACTTGCCGCCGTCGCCATCGCGGCGGCGACGGTAACTGCGGCCGCCGCGTGCAGCAGCGGCGGTTCATCCAGTAGCAGCAGTTCAACCACCCCTGTGAGCAGCAGTACCGCCAGTTCCACCAGCGCTTCCGCGCCTGTCACGCTTACCTGGTGGAACAACGCCACGTCGGGCGCGCTCCTCACCGTGTGGAAGAACGCCATCACGGCGTTCGAGGCCTCCCACCCGGGCGTCACGATCCAGAACGTCCCGATCCAGAACGAGCAGTTCACCACCAAGATCCCCGCCGCCCTGGCCGGGAACGCCCCGCCCGACATCTACCAGCAGTGGGGCGGCGGCCAGGAGGCGACCCAGCTCGCCTCGGGCAAGCTCACCAACCTGACCTCGAACGTGTCCAGCTGGATCGGCGAGCTCGGCAGCGCGGCGCAGAACTGGAAGGTCAAGGGCGGCTGGTACGGCGTGCCTTACGACCTGCACGTGGTCGGGTTCTGGTACCGCAAGGACCTGTTCGCCAGGGCCGGGATCACCTCCCCGCCGACCACGATCGCCCAGCTCGAGTCCGACGACGCCAAGCTGAAGGCCGCGGGCATCACGCCCATCGCGGTCGGCAGCAAGGACCGCTGGCCGGACGCGTTCTGGTGGGAGTACTTCGCGGTGCGCGAGTGCCCGACCAGCGTCATCCAGCAGGCCATGTCCTCGGTCAGCCTGAGCAACGCGTGCTTTGGCAAGGCGACCACCGACATGACCAACTTCATGAAGACCAGCCCGTTCCAGACCGGCTTCCTCGGCACGTCGTCCCAGCAGGGCGCGGGCAGCTCGGCCGGCATGGTCGCCTCGGGCAAGGCCGCGATGGAACTGCAGGGCGACTGGGACCCCGGGGTCATGGCGGGCCTCATCCCGGCGTCGCAGACGCAGAGCCTGTACAACAACCTCGGCTGGTTCCCCTTCCCGACCGTTCCAGGCGGGCAGGGTAACCCGAAGGTCGTGCTCGGCGGCGGAGACGGGTTCACCTGCACGAACGGCGCGGCCGAGCCGGCCTGCGCGGAGTTCCTGCAGTACCTGGACACGCCCGCGGTGCAGAAGCAGATCCTGGGCGCCGGGGTCGGCCTGCCGGCCAACCCGGCCGCGAACGGCGACCTCGTCGTCCCGGCGGAGCGGACCGCGGCGGCCGCCGCGGGGAGCGCGCCGTACACCGCGATCTACTTCGACACCGCGCTGCCGACCCAGCCCGGCCAGAACCTTGACAACGCGATCGCGAACTTCTTCGCGGGCCAGGGTTCGGGTGCGCAGATCACCTCGTCGGTCAACGGACCCGCCTGACGATGGCCCGGACTGAGACAGCGTCGTCTGGTCAGACCGGCCCGGCCGCGACGGAGGAATTCGTCGCGGCCGGGCCGCGGCCCGGCCGCAGGCGCAGAGGGCTCCGCAAGAGGGTCGAGCTGACAATCCTGCTGACCCCGGCGCTGGTGCTGTTCGCCGGGTTCGTGCTGCTGCCGATCGTCATCGCCGCCTACTACAGCCTGTACAACTACAGCGGGTTCGGGCCCCTCAACGATTTCTGGGGCCTGCACAACTACAAGATCGCGTTCAACGACCCGTTCTTCATCCAGGCGATCGAGCACACGCTCATCCTCACGGCCTTGTCGCTGGTCGTCCAGCTTCCGCTGAGCCTGTCCCTCGCGCTCATGCTCAACCGCAAGTTCCGCGGCCGCGGCTTCATGCGCCTGGTGATCTTCGCCCCGTACGTGCTGCCGCCCGCGGTCACCGCGGTCATGTGGTCGCTGATGCTGCAGCCCGGCGGTTTCGTCGACCAGGTGATGAAGTCGGTCGGCCTCGGCGGCGAGGTGCAGCTCTGGCTCGCCAACGTCCATCTGGTGCTTTACACGAACTTCCTGGTGCTTACCTGGCAGTACATCGGCTTCGGCATCGTGCTGCTGCTCGCCGGGCTGCAGGGCATCCCGGTAGAGCTGAAGGAAGCCGCGGCCATCGACGGCGCCACGCCCTGGCAGGTGACCCGGTTGGTCACGCTGCCGCTGCTCGCCCCGACGATCAGGATCTGGGTCTTCATCTCGGTGATCGGCTCGCTGCAGGTCTTCGACATCGTCTGGATCCTGACCGGCGGCGGCCCGGCGGAAGCGTCGCAGACGATGGTGACGTACATGTTCCTCGACGGGTTCCGCAGCCTCGAGTTCGGCTACGGCACCGCGATCGCCGTGCTCATCTTCGTCTTCTGCTTCGTGTTCTCGCTGATCTACCAGAGGTTCGCGCTGCGCCGGGACACGGCGGGCGCCCTGACCAGGGCGGTGGGGTAATGGCCGCGCACAGCGCCGCGCATCGCACGAGGCCGGGCATCATGCAGCGCAAGTGGACGATCATGCCCGCCACCTACCTGGTGTCGATCGTGCTGTTCGGGATAACCATCGTCCCGATGCTGTTCGTCATCGCGGACGGTTTCCGCACCACGGCCGACATCAACAACTCGGCCGTAGCCGTGCCGCACCCGTGGGACTGGTCGAACTATGCCTCGGTGCTCGGCACCGCGCCGTTCTGGCAGTTCCTCGGCAACAGCGCGCTGATCGCCGGCGTCGCTACGGTGATCGCGGTCGTCCTCGGCTCGATGGCGGCGTTCGCCCTGTCCCGGTACGAGTTCCGCGGCCGGGAGGGCCTGTTCACGCTGTTCGTCTCCGGTCTGCTGTTCCCGATAGCGGCGGCGGCGCTGCCCCTGTACCTGCTGCTGCAGAAGATCAACCTGCTCGACAACCAGTTCGGCGTGGCCATACCCGAGGCGGCGTTCGCGCTGGCGATCACGATCTTCATCCTGCGCCCGTTCATGCGCGCCATCCCCGGCGAGCTCGAGGACGCGACGCTGGTGGACGGCGCCAGCAAGATCAGGTTCTTCGTGCAGATCCTGATCCCGCTGTCCCGGCCGGCGCTCGTCACCGTCTCGCTGCTGGCGTTCGTGGGCAGCTGGAACCAGTACCTGCTGCCGCTGCTGGTGTTCACCACCCAGTCGCACTTCACGCTGCCGCTCGGCGTCGCCACCTACCAGACTCAGTTTTCGACGAACACCGCGGTGATCTTCGCGTTCACCGCGGTTTCGATGATCCCCTGCCTCGGGATCTTCGTGTGGGCCGAACGCTACCTCGTGGCAGGCGCCGCGGGCGCGGTCAAGGGGTAGATGTGTTACCGGAGGACATAGTCCCGGACCACCCGCCCGGTGACTTTCCCCCGGAACCCGCGTCCGGGAGTCCAGTCCTTGCAGCCCCCCTGGGGGACTGGACTCCCGGGCCTTATAGTCCCATAGCGAAAAGGAGCCAGCCATGCCCGCAGATCCGTATGTCCCCACCCGGGAAGACCGCTTTTCCTTCGGAATATGGACGGTGGGGTGGCAGGGGGTAGACGTATTCGGCACGGCGGTGCGCCCGCCGATGCCCGCCGAGCGGGCCGTGCGCAAGCTCGCCGAGCTCGGCGCCTACGGCGTGAACTTTCACGACAACGACGTGTTCGACTTCGCCGCCTCGCCCGCGGAGCGGGAGGAGCGGATCTCGGCGTTCCGCAAGGCGCTCGAGGAGACCGGCCTCGTGGTCACCACGGCCACCACGAACCTGTTCGGCCACCCGATGTTCAAGGACGGCGCGTTCACCGCGAACGAGCGCGAGGTGCGCCGCTTCGCCCTCGCCAAGGTGATGCGCAACCTGGACCTGGCCGCGGAGCTCGGCGCGAAGGTCTACGTCTTCTGGGGCGGCAGGGAGGGCGCCGAGTCCGGCGCGGCCAAGGACATCAGGGCGGCGCTCGACCGGTACGCCGAGGGCCTGAACCTGCTGTCCCAGTACGTGCTCGACCAGGGCTACGGCATCAGGTTCGCGATCGAGCCCAAGCCGAACGAGCCGCGCGGCGACATCCTGCTGCCGAGCGTCGGGCACGCGCTCGCCTTCATCAACTCGCTCGCGCACCCCGAGATCGTCGGTGTCAACCCCGAGGTCGGCCACGAGGAGATGGCGGGCCTGAACTACGCCCACGGCATCGCGCAGGCGCTATGGCACGGCAAGCTGTTCCACATCGACCTGAACGGGCAGCACGGGCCGCGCTACGACCAGGACCTGAGGTTCGGCGCCGGCAACGCGCGCGGCGCGTTCTGGGTGGTGGACACCCTGCTCGCGGGCGGCTACGACGGCCCGGTGCACTTCGACTACAAGCCGCCGCGCACCGAGGACGACGAGGGCGTCTGGGCGTCGGCCGCCGCCTGCATGCGGAACTACCTGATCCTGAGGGAGAAGGCTCGCGCGTTCCGCGCCGACCCGCAGGTGCGGGAGGCGCTGCGAGCCGCCCGGGTGGCCGAGCTCGCCGAGCCGACGCTGGCTCCCGGCGAGACCTGGCGCGACGTGCGCGACGTGGCGGTGGACGCGGACGCCCTGGGCCGCCGCGGCATGGGCTATGAGTTCCTCGACCAGCTCGCGATGGAGCACCTGTACGGCGTCCGCTGAGCGATGGCGCCGGCGCTGCCCTTGGCGCCGGCGCTGCCCGCGCCCGGCGGCGGCTGGCTCATGCCAGGCGCAGGCACGCCCAGACGACCTTGCCGCCGTGGGGCGCGGGAACGTAGCCCCACTTCTCGCTGAGCGCGTCCACGATCATCAGCCCGCGCTGGCGTTCCGCGTCGCGGTCGGCGTGGACCAGGACGGGCGGCTGCGGGGACGAGTCGCGGACCTCGACCAGCAGCAGCGCGTCGCTGAAGGCCCGCAACGACAGCCGGATTACCGCCAGTCCGACCCGTTCCGAATAGCTCGGCTCGCGCCCGGCCAGGTCGCCGGCGCTGGCCCGGGCGGCGTTGGTCACGAGTTCGGACACGATCAGCTGCGCTGTCTCCGCCGCGTCCTGCGTGATGCCCGGGCAGTCCCCGAGGAACAGGCGCGTGTACTGGCGCGCCCAGAACGGGGCGCTCGCCAGTGCGGACAGGTGCAGATGGCCGACGCTGACCGGGCGGGAGGAGCCCGGCGTTCCCGGGCGCGGCGCCCGGCCTGTCACAGGACGGCTGAGCGAGCGGGCGTTCGCCGTCATCGCGTCACCCTTTCCGGTCTCAGGTGGCTGGGGTGGCCTCAATGGGTGATCCCGCCGGCCGCTACATGAGCCGCCGGCGGGATCGGCTCGAGGCGGTTAGCCGTTCCTTGTCCGCACGTGGTGCCTGACGCCTGCGGACTCCATCAGGTCCTGCTGCAGTTCGTAGTAGGCGGGCTTGGGGTTCAGGTTCACGTCGTAGAGCGTGGCGTATCCCTCGCCGGTGAAGAAGCCGGGGACCCACGAGTCCGCGTCCGTGAAGCCCCAGACGGTGAACGAGAGGCACTCAGGCACCGCGATCGCGGCCTTGATCATCTGCCCGAACTCGAACGGCTGCGCGAAGAGGGCCAGGTTGTCTGTCGGCACCTGGTCGGTCGCGTTGTTGACGAACGTGCGGACGTCCGCCTCGGTGATGGCGACCTTCAGGCCCAGCGTCGTGTACCGCTCCAGGTCCGCCTGGAACCGCTGACCGCTGAATCCGTACTGGGTGTCCAGGTGGCCCTGGTTCCCGATGGCCATCAGCGGGACGCCCTGGTCGAGCATCTGCCCAGCCCACGCGAACACGGCGTCGCTCTTGGCGTTCGTGCCGTCCTCGCCAGCGATGTTGTAGTCGTTGTAGACCAGTATCGCGCCCGGGTCGGCCTCGTGCGCCCAGATGTAGGCCTTCGGAATGCAGGTGGGGCCGAGGGCCTGGATCCAGAAGTTGTTGGGGTCGATACCGGAGGGGTTGGCGTCGAGGAAGAACTCGTTGGCGACGTCCCACTGCCAGATCCGGCCGCGGTACCGTCCGACCTCGATGAAGACGTGCTGCTCGAGCAGCCCCCACAGCTGGCTGGTGGTGATGCTGCCGTTGGCTACGCCGGTGGTGAGCCAGGTCGGGAGCTGGTTGTGCCACAGCAGCGTGTGGCCGCGCACGCGCGCTCCGTTCTGTTCCGCGAAATGGACGAGGTTGTCTGCGCCGGTCCAGTCGTACACGCCTGGCTCGGGCTCGACGACCTGCCACTTCATCTCGTTGCCTGGGGTGTACACGTTGAACTGGGACGCCGCGATGGCCGCGTACGAGGGGGTGTCGATGTCCTGCGGGATCAGCGCGCTTCCGATGTGCATGCCGATCCTGCTGCCAAGTGCGCGCAAGGAGGTCGGGTCGAAGTCATGGTCATGCTTCGCCCAGATCCTGCTGTCCGCCGTGACGCCGGACGTCGCTGCCAGGGCGGAGGTACCGGTGCCCAGTACCGCGGCGGTGCCACCGGCAGCACCCATCGCGAGAAGACTGCGTCGTCTCATTCACTTCCTCCTGACGCCTGAAATCTTTCGCCCCAATACGAAAGTTTCGGAGCGAATCTGTCGGATAATCGCAACCTACGGGTACCTGAGAAACCGTGTCAATAGTCATGTTTCAGGAGAGCACCCGATATTTACGCGTCCGATATAGGTTTCGCGAAAGGAGGCCGCAGTCTATGCCGGACCGGCCGTCCCGCCCTGTAGATCGAAAAATTTCGAAGAGCGCCGGCCCCGGTACGGTATGGGTGTGGGCCGGACAGGCGCCACGGAACGTTCGGGATGATGAAAGGAGCTGGCGTGCGGGCGGCGCGGCTTTACGGGATCGGGGACATCAGGGTGGCCGGCGAGGCGGTGCCGGCGGCCGCCGACGGCGAGGAGCTGGTGCGGGTCACCGCCGTCGGGATCTGCGGGTCCGACCTGCACTGGTGGACCGAGGGCGCGATCGGTGACGCGGCGCTGGCGCGCCCGCTCATCCTCGGCCACGAGGGCGCGGGGGTGATCGAGGCCGGGCCGCGGCGCGGCCTGCGGGTGGCGATCGACCCGGCGATCCCCTGCGAGACCTGCCGCGCCTGCCGGGACGGCTACCGCAACCTGTGCTACCGGATCCGGTTCGCCGGGCACGGCGCGACCGACGGCATGCTGCGCGAGGTGATGGCGTGGCCGGCCCGCCTGCTGCACCCGCTGCCCGGCGAGATCGGCGACGCCGCCGGGGCGCTGCTCGAGCCGCTCGGCGTGGCGCTGCACGCGCTCGGGCTCGGACACGTGCCGTTCGGCGGGCCGGTGGCGGTCGTCGGCTGCGGGCCGATCGGATTGCTGCTCGTCCAGCTGCTGCGCGCGGCCGGCGCCCGGGTGATCGCCGCCGAGCCGCTGGCGCACCGCAGGGAGGCGGCGAGCGGGTTCGGCGCGCACGAGGTGTCCGACGCAAGCGCCCCGGGCGCCCTGTCCGGCTGCGGCGCCGACGTCGCCTTCGAGATGGCCGGCAACGACGCGGCGGTGCGCGCGGCGATGGAGTCCGTCCGGCCCGGCGGCCGGGTCGTGCTCGGCGGCATCCCCGACGCGGACACCACGACGTTCCCCGCCTCGCTGGCGCGGCGCAAGGGCCTCACGATCGCCATGGTGCGCCGGATGAACGAGACGTACCCGCGCGCGATCGCCCTCGCCTCGCGCGGCGCCGTGTCGCTTGATCCCCTGGTCTCCGCGCGCGTTCCGCTGGCCGACGCGGCGGACGCGTTCGCCGCCGCGCAGCGCCGGGCCGGCCTGAAGGTGATCGTCACCCCGTAGCCGGCGGTGACCCTGCCGGGTCAGCTCAGCTGCCAGGCGGCGGCGTCGTCGCGCAGCGCGGCGTACTGCTCGCGAACGTGCGGCAGCGGCTCGGCCGTATAGGTCTGGGCGGGCCGGGAAGGCCACTGCGGCAGCGCGCCGCCGACGCTCCACCCCGCGCCCGTCGCCGAGGCCGCGAGCGCCCAGGCGGCCTGCCTGGCGGCGCCGAGGGCCACGTACTCCGCGGGTTCGGGCACCGTGACGGGGACGCCGAACACCTTCGGCGCGATCGCCCGGATCGCCGCCGACCTGGCCGCGCCGCCGATCAGCACCACCCGCGCCGGCGACAGGCCGCATGCCCGCAGGTGATCGATCGCGTCGGCAAGCGAGCACAGGACGGCCTCGACGGCCGCGCGGGCCAGGTTCTCCGGCGTCGCGTTGGAGGTGGTGAGGCCGCGCAGCACCCCGTTGGCGGCCGGGCGGTTGGGGGTGCGCTCGCCGTCCAGGTAGGGGAGCAGGGTCAGCCCGCCGGCCCCGGGCTGTGCGGCGAGCGCGAGATCGGAGAGCCTGTCGGTGCCGATGCCGAGCATCCGCGCGGTGACGGCGAGCACGCGGGCCGCGTTGACGGTGGCCACCAGCGGCAGGAACCGCCCTGTCGCGTCGGCGAACCCGGCGACCGCGCCGGTCGCGTCGGCCGACGGCCCGGCGGTCACCGCGTAGGCGGTGCCCGAGGTGCCTATCGATACGACCACGTCGCCGTCGGCGAGGCCGAGCCCGAGCGCCGCGCCCATGTTGTCTCCGGTCCCCGCCGACAGCGCCGCCCCCCACGAGGTACGGCCGGCGACCTCCGCCGGGGCGACGACACGGGGCAGCGCCACCGGGGCGCCGAGCGCGGCCTGCGCGTACTCGGGCAGCCAGCTTCCTGTCGCCGGGGAGAAGTAGCCGGTCCCCGACGCGTCGCCCCGGTCGGTCGTCGGCTCGGCGTCGCGCGGCGCGGCGCGCAGCCGCCAGGTCAGCCAGTCGTGCGGCAGCAGCACGCTCCGCACCCGGCGGGCGTGCTCGGGCTCGCGCTCGGCCAGCCAGCGCAGCTTGGTGACGGTGAACGACATGGTGGGCACGCTGCCGGTGCGCGCGGCCCACTCCTGCGGTCCGCCAAGCTCGCTCACGAGCGCGGCTGCCTGCGGCGCCGACTTGACGTCGTTCCACAGCATGGCGGGGCGGATCACCTCGCCGTCCTCGTCGAGCACGATCATGCCGTGCTGCTGCGCCGCCACCCCGACCGCGTCCGCCCGCTCGAGCAGGTCGCGTCCGGCCGCGTTGAGCGCCTGCCACCAGTGGTCGGGGTGGCATTCGGTGCCGTCAGGGTGCGGCGCGGCGGCTTCCGCGACCACCGTCCCGTCTTCTGCCCGGCACAGCAGGATCTTCGTGGACTGTGTGGAGGAATCGATCCCGGCGACCAAAGGCACGAACGTGACATTAGCGGATGCCGGCCAGCCTGAGTAGCCGCGCCTCAGGCGCGTGTCACGGTGAGCGAGCCGCCTGCGCACGTGCCGCGCAGCCGCAGCAGCGGATCGCCGGGACCGGCGTCACGGTCGGCGACCGTGCCGCCCGCCCCGAGAACGAGGACCTGGCTGGCCAGTCCCCACCCGGCCGGGACGGTGATCGCTATCCGCGCGGCCACGCCCCGGATGGTCAGGGTGATCTCCCGCTGGCTCGGCACGGCCGCGCGCAGGTCGAGGTCGAGCCGGCCGAACGCGACGGTCACGGCGCAGAACCGCCCGATGCCGAACCTGCCGGTCCGCTGGGCCGACCCGCCGACGACCACGCAGCGGTGCGCGTCCACCGCCCGGTACAGGCCGCTGCGCCGGACCGGGAGCGAGGGCAGGTCGGCGGTCAGCGCGAGCACCTGATCCCTGGTCCGGGCCGCGAACAGGGCGTCGAGCCGGCCGCTGTGGTCGGTGAGCGACAGCCGCCCGGCGGCTACCGCGTCGGCCAGCGCCTCGGCCGCCGCGTCCCTGTCTGCGTCGGAGGCGAGGATGCCGTCGGCGGGCTGGGTCATCGTGATCCTCACCCGGCCAGCAGTCCGGCGACCGCCCGCGCCCAGTCCGCGTCGTGCGGGACCTGCGCGACGAGCGCGCGGGCGAGCAGCCCGGCGCGGGCACCGGGCCGGGCGGCGGCCGTCAGCCCTTCGGCGTGCACCGCCGCCGGATGGAACCCGGCGTCGTCGAGCGCCCGGTTGATCGCCGAACCGTCGCCGCCGCCGTCATCCCGGTAGACGAACGTCATCGGCTCGGCCGCGTTGAGCACCTCGTACGCGACCAGGCCCCCGCCCCCTGGCCGGCGGCACAGCGCGAACGCGAGCACGGTGGGATCGTCGCCGGTGGCGGTCAGCGCGGACAGGTCCTCGGTCTCCGGCGTCAGCAGCCCGCGGGTGACGTTGGCCCGCGCCGTCATGGGCCGCGGCTGGCCGGTGTTCATCCCGGCGCCGAGCGCCCGGAGCGCCCAGGCCGCGCCCCACATCCCGTACCCGCCGCCGGTCTCCCCGAACGGCCCGCCGTACCCGAAGCTCCCGTAGCCGCCGAATCCGCCGTACCCGCCAGAGCCCCCGTACCCGTACCCGCCAGAGCCCCCGTACCCGCCGTACCCGCCTGCCCCTCCCATCCTGCCAGGTCCCATCCCCGACACCACCTCGGCGGCGAGCGCGCCGCCCAGGCCGGGCTTGAACAGCCCGCCGGGGCTGTCATGCTCGCCGATGTGCGGCGCGGCGGCGGGGTCCTGCCACGGCGTGCCGCCGACGGCTGGCCTGCGGACCGAGGCCAGCTGCCTGAACCCGATCGCGAGATCGGCCTGCCTCGCGAGCGCGGCGACCGCCTCGTAGCGGTCCGGCAGCGTGGCGACCCGCAGCAGCGTGCTCGCGAGCTCGGGGTGGATGCCGTCCAGCGTCCGCGCGGGCACCGCCACGCCGTCGCGCAGCAGCCCGGCCGCCGAACGCAGCGCCATCGGGTCCAGCCCGGGCAGCAGCGCCCCAAGGAACGCGGCCGTCCGCCCGCGTGCCTCCCGCAGCCGGCCGGACAGCAGCGACACGAGCTCGCCCGTGCGCCTGCCCAGCCGGCTGAGCACGACGGGCGAGCGGCCGGACACCGACACCGTGACGGCATAGTCCTGCGACTGGATCGCGTCGATGAAGGAGAAGCCGATGCGCTCGGCCGCGTCGTCGGCGAGCACGAGCAGCGCGTCCTCGTAGACGCGGATCTCGGCCGCCGCGGCGGGGCTGCCAGCGGGGCCGCCGGCGGCGGTGCCGGGGCCGC
>DAHVAN010000378.1 GCA_027314595.1 Actinomycetota bacterium
TGGCAATCCCCTGAAAGTGTGGAGACTTCCTCTTACTGGTTTCTTGTAACTTTTCGTCCTGTTGTAGTCATCGAACGCCAGTTCATATCTTCACCCGCGTCCGCTGGCACGGGGTTCGTGCACCGCGCGCACTGGCGGGGCAGGCCCTGGCCTGCCCGCTCTTCCTGCCCCCAGGGGCCGCAGAGGCTCCGGGGTCCAGGGCGGCCGCAGGCCGTCGCGCAGCGATGCTCCGCACCCTTGACGCCGGAGGGGCGGACCCGTACCGTGCGCGGCGCACCTGCGTGAATGAGCGGCGGCGTAAGCCGCCTCCTTCTTGCCCCTGCCTGGCCCCGGGGTCACGCGGCGTCCTTCCCGGCCAGGGCCAGCTCGTAGGCGACCGGGGAGATCATGCCCAGCGCGGAATGCCGCCGGTCATGGTTGTAGTCCTCGATCCAGGCGGCGACCCCGGCCCGGGCCGCCGCCCTGGTGGCGAACTGCACCAGGGAGCGCAGCTCGAACTCCACCGTGGAGTGCCAGGACTCGATCACCGCGTTATCCAGCGCCGACCCCGGCCGGCCCATCGACTGGCGCACGCCCAGCCGCTTGCACGCCTGCCGGAACCGGCGCGCGGTGTACTCGCTGCCCTGGTCGGTGTGCATGATCACGCCGGGTACGGCCCCGCCGCGGACCGCGACTGCCATGACCAGCGCGCCGTAAGCCAGCTCCGCGTCCGGGTGCTCCGAGAGGGCGAACCCGAGGATCCGCCGTGACCCCATGTCCAGCACCGACGCAAGGTGCAGCTTGCCCTCACCTGTCTTGATCTCGGTGCCGTCGCCGTACCACTTAGTGTTGACCGCGGCCGCGTCGAACGAGCGCCTGACCAGGTCCGGTGCCCGCCACCGGCCTTTCCCCGGCCGGGTCGTGCTCTTACGGCCCTTCTTACGGCGGGCGGCCAGGCCCATCTCGCGCATCAGCGCCGCGACCGTGTTCTCGCTCACCGCCCAGCCCGCCTCGCGCAGCGCGCTGGTGATCCGCGGCGACCCGTCCTTGCCGCTGCGCCTCGCGAACAGCCGGGCGATCTCGGCTTTCAGCCGGTCCCGCCGCGCCCGCCGGGCAGAATGATCACCGTCTTTCCACTTATAGAACCAGGACGGGGATACTCCCAGCGCCCGGCACGAGACCGCATACGGCACGCCGTGCGCTGCCCTCTGGGACACGATGAACCCGGCCACGGCTACCGGCCCATCGCGTCCTGAACCCAGAGGGCCACACTGCGCTTGAGCACGTCACACCGCATCGCGAGCTCGGCGTTCTCCTTACGCAGCCGGGCCAGCTCAGCCCGCTCATCCTCACTGAGCACACCGTCCCCGCCACCACGCCGGCGCTCGTCGGCGTTCACCCAGTTGCCCAGCGTCCCGGAGTTGATCCCCAGGTCACGAGCCACCTGCGCGATCGGCTTGCCGGTCTCCCGGACCAGCCGCACCGCACCCTCACGGAAGTCCCGGTCGAACTTCCGCCGCGTTTCTGCCATCGCCTGACCTCCTCATAGGCGATGTCTCCACGATAAGAGGGGAAGCCCA
>DAHVAN010000393.1 GCA_027314595.1 Actinomycetota bacterium
GCCACGGGACGCCGCCGGCCGGCCAGGCGCCGGACGCGGCGGCGCCCCGTCGGCCGTTGCCGCCGCCGGCGCCCGCGCGGCCGCTACTCGCCCGGGGGCATCGAGATCAGTGAGAACACCGCGCCCTGGTCGTCGGTGACGGTGGCCACCCGGCCGTACGGGCTGTCCTCGGCCGGCCGGACGACGCTGCCGCCGTTCCGTGTCGCGGTCGCGACCGCGGTGTCGGTGTCGGCGGTGGCGAAGTATGTCGTCCATGTCGCCGGAACGGACGCGGGGACGGCGGCGGGGTACTGTCCGATCCCGCCCACCTCGTGCCCGTTGAGCAGCAGCGTCGCGTAGCTGAACCCCTCGCTGCTCATGTCTCCGTACTCGTAGCCGAACACCGCCGCGTAGAACGCCTTGGCCCCCTCGAAGTCGCGGCTCATGTGCTCGTTCCAGGTCAGCGCGCCGGGCGTGTTGGCGATCCCGGCGCCGGTATGGGCACCCGCCTGCCAGATGCCGAACACGGCGCCGGTCGTGTCCATGGCGATGGCCATCCGGCCCGCGTCCATGACGTCCATAGGGTCCATCACCAGCTGGCCGCCGGCGCCCTTGGCCTTCGCGGCGGTGGCATCGGCATCGCCGGCCGCCAGGTAGGTCATCCAGGCGCCCGGCGCTTCGGGCGGTCCTTGCTTCGGCCCGATGCCGGCCACGGACCTGCCTTCCAGCATGGCCATCGAGTAGCCGCCGGTCTCCGGCCCGCCCTGGTGAACGTCCCAGCCGAACTGCGCGGCGTAGAAGGCGATCGCCTTCGGTACGTCGCCGGCACCGAGGTCGACCCAGCACGGCGTCCCTTCCGGCCATGGGGTGTCGCGGACAACCACATCTCACCTCCGTATCCGTTACGGCACGCTCCGTCGCGAGCCGTGTTACCGCAGACGCTAACACCTGCGTGTCAGGCCGCGCGTCCCGGCGGGACTGGCTCGTAGAATGTGGCGACTATGTACAGCAAGACCAGCCTCGGCTCTGACCAGCTTTCCGGCGGGCCCACGCTCAGCCGCCGGGGCAAACGGATCGTCTTCGCGGTGCTCGGCGCGGTCCTCGCCGCCGCCGTCGGCCTTGGCGTGTGGAGCGCGGTCGGACCGGACCGCTACGGGCCTTCGGCGAACGGGTGCGTGAACGTCATGATCCCCAGCTCCACCGGCGGCGCGACGCTGCACTACTGCGGCGCGCGGGCCAAGGCGTTCTGCAAGAACGCCTTCGCTTCCGCCGACCCGATCTCGCGGCGCGGCCGCCCGCAGTGCGTGCTGGCCGGTCTCACGGAGGCTGAGGTCTCGGGGGGCTGAGGCCCCTTCGCCGCGCTTCTTGCTGTTATCAGAGGTCGACGATGATCGTGACCGGGCCGTCGTTGACCAGCGCGACCTTCATGCTGGCGCCGAACACGCCGGTCTCGACGTGCGCGCCAAGCTTCCTCAGCTCGGCTGTCACCTGGTCTACCAGCGGCTCCGCGACCGGGCCGGGCGCGGCGTTCATCCAGGCCGGGCGCCGGCCCTTGCCGAGGTCGGCGTAGAGCGTGAACTGGCTGATCACCAGCAGCGGGGCGCCGAGGTCGGAGCAGGACTTCTCGCCCTGCAGGACGCGCAGCCCCCACAGCTTGGCGGCGAGCCTGGCCGCCTTTTCCCTGGTGTCGTCGTGGGTGATGGCGACGAGGACGAGCAGTCCCGGCCCGTCGATCGCGCCGGCGATCCGCCCGTCCACGGTCACGCTCGCCTGGCTCACCCGCTGCACAACTGCCCGCACGAGGTGCCAGCCTAGCCGGTGGTCCGCCCCGGGCCTGCGGGGAGCGCCTCCAGATCATTGTGTGTAGTTTGGCCCCGCGGGCGGGGTCAAACTACACACGTTAATCCGATTCGGAGCCTCGGCGGCAGAAAGCGGAGCGGGCGTACCGGACGAGCTGGTACGTATCGTGTTGATTGGGACAGGTGAGCGGCCGGACAGGCGATAATGTGCGGATGACGTTGGAGCAGTTGTCCCCGAGCGAGGTGTCGGTGAACCCGGTGCTCGCGGAAGTCGTCCGGTCCGGGCTCGTGGAGTCCCGGCACCGCGGCATGATCGTCGCGCTCGCGTCGAACGGCACGTTCGCGTTCATCGCGGGCAACGCCAACACGCCGGTCTACCCGCGCTCATCGAACAAGCCGCTGCAGGCCGCGGCCATGCTCAGGGCCGGACTGCCGCTCGAGGGCGAACTGCTCGCGCTCGCCGCCGCCAGCCATTCCGGCGAGGACTTCCACGCCCAGGGCGTGCACGACATCCTCGACTTCGCCGGGCTCACCGCCGCGGACCTGCGCTGCCCGCCGGCGCTGCCCATCGACGAGCCGACGGCGCGCCGGCTGATCAGGGACAGCGAAAAGCCCGAGTCCCGGGTGCGGATGAACTGCTCGGGCAAGCACGCCGCGATGCTGGCGACCTGCATCGCCAACGGCTGGCCCACGGAGTCCTACCTGGACCCGGAGCACCCGCTGCAGCTCCACATCATGGACACGATCGAAGAACTCGCCATGGAGCCGGTCTGCGCGATCGGCGTCGACGGGTGCGGCGCGCCGCTGTTCGCGCTGACGCTCGGCGGTCTCGCCCGGGCCTACCGCGCGCTGGTGCTCGCGGAGCCTGGGACTCCCGAGCGCAAGGTCGCCGACGCGATGCGGAAGTTTCCCGAGTGGACCAGCGGCACCGCCCGCGACGAGAACCGGCTGATGAGCAGCATTCCCGGGCTGGTGCTCAAGGGCGGAGCCGAGGGAGTCGACGCGTTCGCGCTCCCCGACGGCAGCGCCGCGGCGCTCAAGATCGAGGACGGGGCGCCGCGCGCCCGCACCCCGGTCACCGTGGCGGTCCTGGCCAGGCTCGGGGCGCAGCCGCCCGCCGAACTCGCCACGGCGATGGTCACCGGCGGAGGCTACCCGGTCGGCGTGATCAGGCCCGTGCGGCTCGCCTTCCAGGACGCGGGGTAGAGATATCCCGCGTCGCCGTGAAGCGCTGGCGCCCGGCTGACCGCCCTGCTGACCGCCCTGCTGACCGCCCGGCTGACCGCCCGGCTGACCGCCCTGCTGCATGGCTCGGACGGGTGAGAGGGTAGGCGCGGGAGGTTCCGATGAAGATTGGCTTGCAGATTCCGGACTTCAGCACGCCGCGGGGGCCGGAGCGGCTGGGCGCCGAACTCGCCACCGTGGCGCGGACCGCCGACGAGGCGGGGTTTGAGTACATCGCGGTCATGGACCACTTCTTCCAGATCCCGGTCATCGGCCCGGCCGAGAAGGAGATGCTCGAGTGCTACACCACGCTCGGCTACCTGGCGGCGTGCACGTCGAGGGCCACGCTGGTCGCGCTGGTCACCGGCACGACCTACCGCGAGCCCGGGCTGCTCGCCAAGCTCGTCACCACGCTTGACGTGCTGTCGAACGGGCGGGCCTGGCTGGGCATCGGCGCGGCGTGGAACGAGGCGGAATCGCGCGGGCTGGGCTTGCCGTTCCCGCCGGCCGCGGAACGATTCGAGCGGCTCGAGGAAACGCTGCAGATCTGCCTGCAGATGTGGCGCGGCGACCAGTCGCCGTACCGGGGCAAGCACTACCAGCTCGACCGCCCGCTCAACTCGCCGCAGTCGCTGACCAGGCCGCACCCGCCGATCATGATCGGCGGCGGCGGGGAGAAGAAGACGCTGCGCCTGGTCGCGCGGTACGCCGACGCCTGCAACCTGTTCGCGGGCCGGGACGAGGCCCGCAAGCTGGACATCCTGCGCGAGCACTGCGAGGCTGTCGGCCGCGACTACGACACGGTCTTCAAGACGGCCTACTACCCGTTCGACGCCGGCAAGGGCGCCGGGCAGATCGTGGACGAGCTCGGCGCTCTCGCCGGACTCGGCTTTCACGCGGCGATGGGTGCGGTGGCCGGCGTCTGGGACGTCAGCCCGGTGGAATTCATCGGCAGCGAAGTGATCCCCGTGGTCGCCCACTTCTGAAACCCGTCATCCCGAACGGTGCCCGGGTGTCCGCGGCACCTCAGCGCGCTCGCGCGGCGTCCGGGATCGGCCGGCCCGGGCCGAGTCGCCAGGGCACCGTTCGGTATGAAAAGAATGAAGCCGCTGGAGCCGGCTCAGCGGAAATTCCTCGACAATCCAGACCATACGGCGTCGTAATCCGGCTGCCGGTGCCCGGCCTGCATCGCCTGGCTGGTCACCGCGACCATCCACCGGCTCTCGACCATGAACGCGAGCGTGCGGTCCAGTTTCTCCGGCGCCAGGTCGGCGGTGCTCGCCCTGGCGTAGGTCTGCGCGTCCGGGCCGTGGGAGGCGAAGGTGTTGTGCAGGCTGGCGCCGCCGGGGGCGAAGCCCTCGGCCCTGGCGTCGTAGACGCCCGTGACCAGGCCCATGAACTCGGACATGACGTTGCGGTGGAACCACGGCGGGCGGAAGGTGTCCTCGCCGACAAGCCAGCGCGGCGCGAAGACCACGAAGTCCAGGTTGGCCAGGCCCGGGGTGTCGCTGGGACTGGTGAGCACGGTGTAAATCGAGGGGTCCGGGTGGTCGAAGCTGACCGTGCCGAGCACCATGAAGTCCGCCGTGTCGTACTTGTACGGCACGTAGTTCCCGTGCCAGGCCACGACGTCCAGCGGCGAGTGGTCGTAGTCGGCCGCCCACAGGTTGCCCGCGAACTTGTTCACGACCTGGACGGTGCGGGCGCGTTCCTCGAACGCGGCGTGCGGCGCCTTGAAGTCGCGCTCGCCGGCCAGGCCGTTGGCGCCGATCGGGCCGCGCTCGGGAAGCGTGAACGCGGCGCCGAAGTTCTCGCACAGGTACCCGCGCGCGAACGTGTCGGGCAGTTCGACGCGGAACCTGATGCCTCTGGGGACCACGGCTATCTCGCCCGGGCTGACGCGGAGCGGGCCGAGTTCGGTGTGCAGGACGATCGTGTTCAGTTCTGGCACGAAGAGCAGTTCGCCGTCGGAGTCGACGAGGTAGCGGTCGCGCATGTCCGCGTTCGCCGCGTAGACGTGCACGGCCATGCCCTCGCGGGTCCGCACGTCGCCGTTGCCGCCGACGGTGAACAGGCCGTCGATGAAGTCCGCGGGGGTGTCGGCCCGGGGCAGCGGAAGGGGATCCCAGCGCAGCCGGTTGGGTCCCGGCTCGATCTCGTCGAACGGCGTCGACCGCAGGCGCCCGTTGCCGATCCTGGCGAAGGCCGGGTGCCTGGCGCTGGGCAGGATCCGGTACACCCAGGTCCGCCGGTTGACCGCGCGCGGCTGGGTGAAGGCGGTGCCGCTGATCTGTTCGGCGTACAGGCCCAGGGGCGCCTGCTGCGGGGAGTTCCGCCCGTGCGGGATCGCCCCCTCGACCGCCTCGCTGGCGAACTCGTTCCCGAAACCGCCGGAGTAATGGAACTCGTCATCAGCCATCGCCGTCGCCTCCTCGCCCGCAGCCTGCCTCTTATGATCGTTCCCCTGATCATCCCCCGTCGGAGGCGACGATAGCGGCGGTGATCCGTGTCCTGGCCTGTGCCGGGCTTCAGCGGTCATGTGCGGTTAACAGCAGTTAACGTAGACGCGGGCGCGTACTCAGGAGTACACAGTGGGGTACTTGTGCTCGCGGGAGGTGCGTGATGGCCGACGACAGATGGCTGACCTTCGACTGCTACGGCACGATCGCCGACTGGAGCGCGTGCATGCGGGAAGCCCTGCGACCGGTCGCCGGCCCGCGCGCCGCTGACCTGCTCACCGCCTACCACCAGGCAGAGCTCGCCCTGGAGGCGGGCCCGTCGTGGCGCCCGTACCGGGACATCCTCACCGCCGGGCTGGCTGCCGCGGCGCGCCGTCTGGGGATCGCGCTGGCCGCTGAGCAGGCGGGGGCTCTGGTGGCCGGGTGGCCGGACATGACGGTGTTCGACGACACGGGCCTCGCCCTCGGGGACCTGGCTTCCGCCGGGTGGCGGCTGGCCATCCTGACCAACTGCGACGAGGACCTGTTCGGCATGACCGCCAAGAGGCTGCCCGTGCCATTCGACGTGGTGGTGACGGCGCAGCAGGTGCGGTCCTACAAGCCGGACCTGGGGCATTTCCGCCGGTTCGCCGACATGACCGGCGCCACGCCGGCGAACTGGATCCACGTCGCGAACAGCTGGGTGCACGACATACTGCCCGCCGCCCGGATGGGGCTGCGTTCGGTCTGGGTGGACCGCGACCTCACCGGGCACCCGGCCAAGCTGGCCGAACGCCGCATCACCACGATGCGGCGACTGCCCGAGACGGTGGCCGACGTCAGCGCCGTCACGCCCTGGCCGCTGCCCTGACCGGGCCCCGCTTTTCCCCCGCTTTCCCCCGCTTTTCCCCCGCTTTTCTTCGCCCGCTTTTCTTCGCCCGCTCTTCGCCGGCCCGCTCTTCGCCGGCCCGCCTGATTGCGGGTGTCCCCACGTGGTTCGCCCCGGCGTCGTGCGCTGCCGTGGGACGCGTGGTGCGCTCCCTGCCGTGGGACGCCCTGTTCGCGGAGATAGTGGATCGTTTGTGCCCCTATGGGGTCACTATCGATCCACTATCTTGTCTGGGCGGCGCTGGCGGGGTAGACGCCGGCGCGCCGCCTTCAGGCGCTCGTCGTATTGTCGGAAGATCGGTCACCGCCGCACGCGACCGCACGCGACCGCACGAGGAGGATGCCATGACCAGCGCCGACCTGCTAGTGGACGCGTTCGGCCGGATACGGGAGACAGTCAGCAGCACGGTCCACGGCCTGCGACCCGCGCAACTGGCGTACCGGATCGACGCCGACGCCAACCCGGTCGGCTGGCTGGTCTGGCACCTGACGCGGGTCCAGGACGACCACGTGGCCGCCGCCTTCGCCGTGCCGCAGGTGTGGTCGCGGGACGAGTGGGCCGGCCGGTTCGGCTTGCCTGCCACGTCGACGGAGATCGGCTACGGGCACACGAGCCGGCAGGTCGCCGCCGTCGCCGCGGCCGTGTGCTCGGCCGAACTTCTGGCGGACTACCACGAGGCGGCCTACGAGCAGACGGTCAAGCTTGTCTCCGGCATCACCGACGCCGACCTGGAGCGCGTGGTCGACACCTCGTGGAACCCGCCGGTGACGCTGGCCGTGCGGCTGGTCAGCGTGATCAACGACGACATGCAGCACGCCGGGCAGGCGGCCTTCGTGCGCGGAGTCCTGCTGCGCGGCGCGTCCTGACGGCCGGAGGTCACGGCCAGCCCGGCCGGCGAGAGCAGCACCGTCGGGTCCTCGCTCACCGCGGGCTCTCCCGCGCCGGCCCCCAGGGCCGGACACGAGCCAGGGCCGGGAACTCGGCGATGAGGCCGGCCCCGGCAACGCCGGCCCCGGCAACGCCGCAGGCCGCCGGCCAGCGCGGGTCGTAGGGCACCACGACCGATGGAACGTCCACACTGCCGATCTTGCCGTATCGAGGCGACGTCCCAGGAGGGCTAGCGGGTGCCGCGGCCGGCCTGACGCCGCCGCGGCCGGGCCCGGCCGCTGATATGTTCCGGTTTTCGGTTGCCAGGGGGCCTGTTGCAGTTCCTTGCGGCGGGCGGCTGCGGGCGGCGGCTGCGGGCGGCCGTCCCCTGCCCCTGCCCGGGCCAGGCGCCGAAGGCAGCACGGGCTTCCTGGCCGGTTAAGGTCATCGCCGCTGCTGGAACTCGCGTCCGCCGGGGCGTCTGGAGTAGCGTGCGGATCATGCGGATCGGCCTGTTCGTCACGTGCCTGACCGACACGCTGTTCCCGGACACAGGCAAGGCCGTCGTCGCGCTGCTTGAGCGGCTCGGGCACCAGGTCGAGTTCCCGATGGGCCAGTCGTGCTGCGGGCAGATGCACTTCAACTCCGGCTACCGGCGCGCGGCGGTGCCCATGGTCCGCGGCTTCACGGCCGCGTTCGGCGGCTATGAGGCGATCGTCACCCCGTCGGCGTCGTGCGCCGCCATGGTCCGCGAGTACCATCCCGTGCTGGCATCAGGCGACGCGGGTTTGGCCCGGCAGGTCGCGGACGTGGCGCCGCGGGTGCACGACCTGGCCACGTTCCTGACCGGCGTGCTCGGCGTGACCGACGTGGGCGCGTACTTCCCGCACCGGGTGACGTATCACCCGACCTGCCACAGCCTGCGGATGATGCGCGTCGGTGACGCGCCGCTGCGGCTGCTGCGGAGCGTGCGCGGCCTCGAGCTCGCCGACCTGCCGGACGCGCGGACGTGCTGCGGGTTCGGCGGGACGTTCGCGGTCAAGAACCCGGACGTGTCCGCCGCGATGTGCGCCGACAAGGTGGCCGCCATCAGGGCCTCCCGTGCCGAGGTGGTCTGCGCGGGCGACAACTCGTGCCTGATGCACATCGGCGGCGCGCTGAGCCGGATGCGGACCGGGGTGCGGGCCATGCACCTGGCGGAGATCCTCGCGTCGGGACCGGACGCGTGACCGGCGCGCGGGCAGCCGGCCCGGACCGTTCTGGCGCGAACAGGGCCGGCGCGAGTCCCGCGGCATCCGCGCCGACCGGCTCCATGCCGTCCTACCTGGGCATGCCCGCCTTCCCCGACGCCGCGCGCGAGGCCGTCGCGAACTCACAGCTGCGGCGCAACCTCGCCCACGCCACGACCGCGATCAGGGCCAAGCGCGCGCGGGCGGTCGCCGAACTCGACGACTGGGAGCAGCTGCGGCAGGCGGGCAAGGCGATCAAGGACCATGTGCTGGCCAACCTCGGCACGTACCTGACCCGGCTGGAGGAGAACGTCACCAGGGCAGGCGGGCACGTGCACTGGGCGCGCGACGCCGCCGAGGCCAACGCGATCGTGACGAGCCTGGTCAAGCGCTCGGGCGCGCGCAAGGTCGTGAAGGTCAAGTCGATGGCCACCCAGGAGACGGGCCTCAACGATGCCCTCGCCGCGAACGGCATCACCGCGATCGAGACCGACCTGGCCGAGCTCATCGTCCAGCTCGGCGACGACCTGCCCAGCCACATCCTGGTCCCCGCCATCCACCTCAACCGGAACCAGATCCGCGACCTGTTCGTGCGCGAAATGCCGGACGCTCCGGCTCAGCTGTCCGACGAGCCGGCCGAGCTGACCGCGGCGGCCCGCGCCCACCTGCGCCGCAAGTTCCTGGCCGCGCAGGTCGCCATCTCGGGCGCGAACTTCGCCATCGCGGAGACCGGCACCCTGGCCGTGGTCGAATCCGAGGGCAACGGGCGGATGTGCCTGACCCTGCCGCGGACCCTGATCACCGTGATGGGCATCGAGAAGATCCTGCCGGCCTGGCGCGACCTGGAGGTGTTCTTGCAGCTGCTGCCGCGCTCGTCCACCGCGGAGCGGATGAACCCGTACACCTCGATGTGGTCCGGGGCGGTCCAGGGCCAGGAGTTCCACTTGGTCCTGCTGGACAACGGCCGGACCGCGACGCTGGCCGACCCGCGCGGGCGGGCCGCGCTGCGCTGCATCCGGTGCTCGGCCTGCCTGAACGTGTGCCCGGTGTACGAGCGCACCGGCGGGCACGCGTACGGGTCGGTGTATCCGGGCCCGATCGGGGCGGTGCTGTCGC
>DAHVAN010000258.1 GCA_027314595.1 Actinomycetota bacterium
GAGAACGTCTCGGCCTTGCCCGCCGCGGCCGCGGCCGCCGCGGCGTCGTCCCCCCGGCCGTCGCGCAGCTCGGCGAGCAGCTGGGTGCGCATGGTCCCGAGCCGGCTCAGCTCGATGGCGTTGCCGTCGGCCAGGGTGACCCGCACGGTGAACGGCTGGGGTTCGCTGACCGAGGAGATATGGGCGAACGGGACGCGCATCGTGGTTCCCGCCGACGGGGCCAGGACCAGGGCCCCGCCGCCTACGGACGCGTCGGCGTCGCCGCTCTCGAGTTCCTGGCCGGCCGGGGAGACGATCCGGTACTGGGCGGCGCTCATCGTTACCCCGCCGGGGTGCCGCACTCGCCGCAGAACTTCACGCCGGACAGCGGGGTCCCGCAGTTGCCGCAGAACTTCGTCGCGGACTGCGCCGCCGCCAGCGACCCGCCGCAGCTCTGGCAGAACTTCCCGCCGCCGCTCTCCTGCCCGCAGGACGGGCAAAGACCCGTCCCCTGATCGCGGTAATTGACGTCCTTCGTCCAGTCCTGGGCCTGGATCTTCTGGTTGAGCTGGTCGATCTGCGCCTGCGCCTGCATGCCCGCGATCGCCTGGTCCAGCTTGGGGGCGCAGGACACGCACAGGCCGCGCTCGGCGTTCCAGCACACCTGGTCGCAGACCCACTGCCCGCAGTTGCGGCACTGCTTGAAGTACGGCTTCATCTCGTCGACGGCCTTGGCGAGCGCCTTGTCGCGTGTCGACCCGCGGGTGGTGTCGCGCATGAACTCGGCGTCCCAGCCGAGTTGCTGCGCCCTCTCGCCGATGGTGCCGCCGAGCATGTCGCCGCCGAGCCTCAGCAGCCTGCCGCCGAACCCCGTGGCCGAGTGCTGGAACGACGACGTGTAACCGTTCCCGCAGCGCTGGCAGTAGAACTCGAATTGATACCCGTCGTCGGTGCTGCGGTCCTGATAGTTATCGGTGAAGAAGATCATCCCGCTCACTGAGCCACCCCTTTTCCCTCCTGGCACGGGCACATTAGCAGCGGAGTGTGCCGCGCCACAGCACAAATCAACCACAAAAGTCGCGGGCCGCCCAGAGCATAGAAGGCGGCCTGCTCACGGCCGGGACTGGCGAGCGATCACGGAGCTGGCGGCGGGTCCCGGGACACACCTGACCGGGGCGGCTGCGCAGCTGGCCCGGAACGGGCCGGGCCGCGCCCGGGGCGGCTGCGCAGCTGGCCCAGAACGCGGCACGAGCCAGTGGCTGGCGCGGGACGCGCGGGACCCGGGCGGGACGCAGGGGACGCAGGTTAGCGGCGGTCATCGGGAAGTCGTGCGACAGCCTCTCTAGAAGGGGAAAAGGGCTCAATATCGGTGAATATCACCGGAAAGAGCAACTGGCCCTATCCTGAGCCGGCGCGGCAAGGCTCGTATAATGCGAAATGTGAGCGCTAACATTTTGAGCACGGTCATCGGGGAGATACGGCACGCACTCGCCGGGCTGCACGCGGCGCTGGTGGCCAACGGCCTCGTTGCGTGGACGTCCGGCAACGTCTCCGCCCGCGTCCCCGGCGCGGACCTGCTGGTGATCAAGCCGAGCGGCATCGGCTACGACGACCTGACACCCGAGTCAATGGTCGTCTGCGACCTGTCCGGGGCCCGGGTGGACGGCGACCTCAGCCCGTCGAGCGACACCGCCTCGCACGCCTACATCTACCGGCACATGCCGCATGTCGGGGGAGTGGTGCACACTCACTCCAGGTACGCGACGGCGTGGGCGGCCCGCGGCGAGCCGATCCCCTGCGTGCTGACCGCCATGGCCGATGAGTTCGGCGGCGAGATACCTGCCGGGCCGTTCGCGCCGATCGGCGGCGACGAGATCGGCCGCGCCGTGGTCGAGACCCTGACCGGCCATCGCTCGCCGGCCGTGCTGCTGCGCAGCCACGGGGTTTTCACCATCGGCGGCACCGCGCGAGACGCGGTCAAGGCGGCGGTCATGTGCGAGGACGTGGCCGCCACCGTGCACCTCGCCGCCAGCCGCGGCGAACTCACTCCGCTCGCGCAGGACCGGATCGACGCGCTGTACCGCCGTTACCAGACCGAGTACGGGCAGCGGAGGTGAAGACGGCGGGCGACCGTCATCCCGAGCCCGCCGAGCGCTGCCGCTCTTCGAGCGCCTTGCGGTACTCGGCTACGACCAGGTCGGTGAGCTCTTCCGCCGACGTCTCGGAGGTCCGCTTGTCCAGCGTGATCCGGCCGCCCTGGATCATGTTGATCCGGTCGCACACCTCGAGCACGTGCGCGTAGTTGTGCGCGATGATGATGATCGAGACGTTGCCTTCGCGCTTGAGCCGTGTGATCAGGTCCAGGATGATCGCGCCTTCCTTGACGCCCATCGCGGCCAGCGGCTCGTCCAGGAGCAGGATCTTCGGGCTGGAGAAGACCGAGCGGGCCACCGCGACCGCCTGGCGCTGCCCGCCGGAGAGCGTGGCCACCGGCGCGTTGACCGACGGGACCTGCACGCCCATCTCGTCGAGGTGCGACCTGGCCTCCTTCCGCATGATCGCGTTCCGCGTCAGCGGCAGCGGCCAGCGGACCAGTTCCCGGTTGAGGTACATGTTCTGGAACACCGTGAGCTGGTTGACCAGGGCAAGGTCCTGGTAGACGGCGTCGATGCCGAGCGACCTGGCGTGGTCTACCGACCTGAGGGTGACCTGCCGGCCCTCCAGGATGATCCGGCCGGAAGTGGGCGCCTGGAAGCCGCACAAGATCTTGAGCAGGGTGGACTTGCCGGCCCCGTTGTCGCCGATGAGCCCGAGCACCTCGCCGCGCGCCAGTCGCAGGTTCACGTCGGTCAGCGCGGTCACCATGCCGTAGTTCTTACTGATGTGCTCGCAGCGCAGGATGTCCTCGTCCGGGTTCACGGGTGCCGCCTGGCCGTCCGGTGCCGTCGCCATCATGTCAGCGTTGTCCCCTTTCCCGCAGCCTCGTGAGCTGAACGTTCGCGACCATGGCGACCAGGATCGCGCCGCCGAAGATGATGTACAGCGGATCCGCGCTCACGCCGATGAGCGGGAACCCGTCCTGCAGGATGCCAAGCACCACCGCGCCGAAGAAGGCGCCGATGATCGTTCCAACCCCGCCCAGCATCGCCGTGCCGCCGATCACCGCCGCGGTGACCGCGTAGAACATGTACGTGTACGAGCCCAGCGTGGGGGACATGACGGTCGTGTAGTACATCTGCTGCAGTCCCACGAACGCGCCGAGCAGTCCGGTGACCATGAAATTGCCGTACTTGATCCGGCCCGCGTGGATGCCGGCCTCCCGCGCCCCGAGCAGGTTCCCGCCCACGGAGACCGTGTGCAGGCCCCAGCGGGTCCTGGTCAGCACGACATGGAATATCGCGGTGAGCACGACCGCCCAGACGATCGGCGCCCACGCGTAGTAGTCGATCCACTTGCCGATGCCCATCACGTTCCCGGGGATGTTCGCGGGCTGGTCGTGAGACGTGGTATTGATGAGCCCCATCAAGACGAACCCGGTGCCGAGCGTGGTGATGAACGAGGGCACGCCGATCGTGACCGTGAAAAAGCCGTTGATCCAGCCGACCGCGAGCCCGAACAGCAGCGCGAAGAAGAGCCCGAGCAGGCCGGGGAAGCCGTAATAGTCGATGAGGAAGTGCATGAGATACGGGGCGAACCCGACGACGAAGCCGACCGACAGGTCGATCTCGCCGCAGATCAGCAGGTAGACCTCGCCCAGCGCGATGATGGCGTAGGGTGCCGTGAAATCGGACCACAGCGTGACCTGGTTGCCCTTCGAGGTGAAGATCGATCCCTCGTGGACTACGAAGTAGAGGAACAGCGCCACCGCGATCACGAACACGGTCGCCTCGCGCTGCCGCCCCAGGGCGCGCAGGGCTCGCATCAGCGCGCCGCCGAGGCCGTCGCCTGCTCGCCCGCGCTGAGGCGCGCCGGTCTCGCCCATGGCCTGCTGGACCGTGTCACTCACTTGAACCCATCTCCTGCTTTTCCCTTCGGCACGTTGCCGCTTCCGGCTGGTTCGTACCCGTGACAGCACGATTCACCGCGGGGTAAACCCGTGTCAAGCCGACGTTGGCGCCGGGCGGGGCAGGCCAGGACCGGCCCGCCCCGCCCGGCGCCAACGGGCGGGTCAGGTGCTCGTCGTCGCCACCGGGTTGCTGATGGGTCCGGCGGGCCGCGGGAGGTACATCTCCGCCGAGGCTCCGCCCTGGTACCGGCTGTTCTTCAGGAACGTGCTGATATCGCTCGAGCGAATCACGGTCAGGCCGGTGTCGGTGTTCGGCGGCACCAGCTGCCCGCCGGACAGGTTGTACAGGTAGAGGTACAGGGTCGGCAGGAAGCCCTGCAGGTACGGGTCCTGGAAGATGGTGAAGTTCACCACGCCGGCCTTCAGCCCGTTGAGCGTCCGCGGGTCGGTGTCGAAACCGCCCGCCGGGATCTTCCCGGCCATGCCGGTCCCGGTGAGGGCCGCGTACAGGTTCCCTGTGGACCCGGAGTCCACGGCGAACGCGCCCTTGAGGCTGGACTTGTGCCCGAGGATGTACGTCTTCTCGTCCGCCAGCTCAGTGGCGTCGACCGTGGTGGTCGCGACCTCGGTCACGTGGTAATTGCTGCCGAGCACGGACGCCGCGCCGTCGTAGCGAGGCTGGATGTTACCGGTGCCGGGCGTCGCGATGAAGATCGCGATCTCCCCGCCGCCCGGTATGAGGGTCTTGATCTGGTTGCCCATGGACTGCCCGGACAGGTAGAGGGCCTGCCCGACGTAGCCCAGCCGGTTGGTGTAGATCTGGGGCACCCCGTGGGTGTAGATTCCGTCGGCGTTGTAGGTGACCACCGGGATGCCGGCGTTCATCGCGTTCGCCACAGGCGTGGCCATCGCCGAGTCGATCACCGTCGTCGCGATCCCGGCCGGCTTGGCGGCGATCGCGGTGTTCATGAAAGAGACCATCTCGGAGTCCGACGAGGTGGCGGAACCGCCCCAGGTCGGCGTCGGCAGGCCGAGCAGCGCCGCCGCGTCGGAATACCCGTACTTGGTCGGGGTGAAGAACTCGTTCGTGTCGGCGTGGTTGTTGAAGTAGTACTGCTGATTGGGCACCGCCGGGAAGGGGTTCTTGCCGCCGCCCGCCGCAGCCACACCGCTGGAGCTGCTGCTCGCCGAGCTGTTCGAACTGCAGGCGGCGAGCAGCGCCGACGCGGCGGCGGCCGCGCTGAACATGCCAGTGCCGGCGAGCAGCTTCCGGCGGCTGGGACCGTCTCCCATGTTGAGGGTCTCGATTGCCTCGTCGACCTTCGGGTGCACCTTCTTGCCCATATGGACCTCCGGTTATCTGTCGTTACCTAGTGACGCGCCGCTGCGCCTGGCCGACGCTCGCTCGGCCCGGGTTCACCATGCAGGCCTGGATGTGACGCGGTCCTTCCTCGGTCGTCCCCCGGACTGGTCGCATACATGCCTCTGTTCCTGGGTGCTGGCCGCAAACGCTCAGCCTCCCCGCGCGCCCGGGCGCATGACCCCGCCTATCGGCAGGACCCGCGCCAAGGGCGCCGCAGGGGCGTCGCTAGGCGTAACACGACCGACATGCCAACCTGTGTGAGCGTTATCATGAGCCTCCCTGTGCAAGCTAGACCAAGACCGCCTCAGTCGTCAACGGACCAAAGTCCCACGAACCGCTTATTCGGTTAACGTCTCGGTAACGCTAAGGACTCAGCGCAAGTTCGTTGCCTTGCGGCCGGCATGCGCGCGGCAGTAGCGGGCTGGCAGTCGGCGACGGTGCACGGCGAGAACATCAGCCGGCTGTCACCTGCCCGGCGGCGGCCAGCTATTCTCGCACTTTACAAAGGGTATTGACCATGGCGCTCTCCGTCTTCCGATCGCTTGTCTGTGAGTGATCAGGCTGACGCTGAACCACGGGCTTGCGCGGCATTGCCCACAGCGTATCAAAGCGATTAGCCGGTCGAAAGTTTCGGATGGCTGTCCATATGGTCAGCGCCGCGGATGAATAATTCTGCCGGGGCCCTCCGGCTGACAGCTCAGGACGAAGATCCTATCCGCGAGCAGTCTCCCGGGGCAATTGCGTCAGCGGCTACAGTCCAGGGAAGCGGTCAGGCCGAGCCGGGCGGCGCGGCAACAGCGGGATCTATATCGGACGAATTTTCTCGCCGGGCGGGCATTCTTGATCCTGCTGCCGTCTGGATTACGGGGGCCGCCGAAATCATATAGCATTGGCGATCGCGAAGCAGCGAGCACCGCATTTCGCGCGGCTTGGCCAGGGCGCCGGATGATTCCGCCAAGTGACGCCGGGCCGTCGCCGCCCGAACCGCCGGCCTAGAGCAGGCGGCGGCCGGTTCTGGTTTCGCCGGTTAACAGATAGTTCGGGTTCAGAAGATGGCCATGGCCCTTTATGAGGTAGAATGCCGGTGACTGCGGCGAATACCCCAGCCTGGGCCGCAATGGTCCACCACGCGGCGTGACCGTCGGCAAGGACTGGGCGGGTGGCGGGTGCCACCGCGGACCTGCGTCAGCGGTTCGTCTCCGGTAAAGTGCGGTCAGCATGCCCGGCTCGCGACAGCACTGTCGAAGGCGCGAGTCATTGACTCTGGCGGTTGCTGTCGCCGTATCATCGGCTGTCCTGTGAGCGCTCACACTGGCGACCAAGGAGCGTATGAAAAATGCCTGCGCAAGCCGCATTGGACAGCGCCACGGCGCTGCATGAGCGTGAGGTCTGGTTTCTCACCGGAAGCCAGCAGCTTTACGGCGAGGAGACGCTGCGCCAGGTAGCCGGGCAGTCCCGCGCCATCGCCGATCGCCTCGACTCCGACCCGGGGATGCCGGTGCGGGTGGTGTGGCAGCCGGTGCTGACCGAGCCGGACGCGATCCGGCGGGCGGTGCTGGCGGCCAACGGCGACGACTCGGTGATCGGGCTGGTCGCGTGGATGCATACGTTCAGTCCGGCGAAGA
>DAHVAN010000395.1 GCA_027314595.1 Actinomycetota bacterium
CACTAGACGCGCCCCGGGACGAAGCCTGACGCCGGGCGGGCCTGGAAGACTTACGGCCACGGCTTTGAGGACTCACCCACGCGAGCATGCCAAAAGATCCCCTCCGCCGCATGGCGATCACCTGGATCCCCGGCCCCATCCGGGCCAGGCCGGCCAGGCACAGCTCCGTGAACGCGGGCTTTCGTCGCGGCACGGCTTTCCCCCCGTACGCTGGCTGGCATGACGGGACCGGGCAAGGCGGAGCTCAACGGTGGGCGACTGTGCCAGCAGCATGGCGAGGGAGGCCAGGGCGAGCGCCCCTGGGACCACGATGGCGTCCGGCCCGCGGCCGGGCACCGTGCTTACGCAGCGTGCGGCCCGCGGCCTCATCACGCGGCGCTAGCTCGTCTCGATCAGTCGCTTGAGCGCGGCGATGTTTTCCGGCATCTCCTTGCGTGCCTCGCGGCGGACCATGAGGGGGACCAGGATCTTGCCGATGCCGTGTCCGGTGAAGTCGATGCTGATGGTCAGCCGGGACCGGGAGTCGGTGACCGGCTCGACCAGGACGTCGACGGCCGCCCGGATCGGGCCGTCCGTGCCCCGTAGGCCCCAGGTCCTGGGCGGGTCGATGTGGGTGAGCTCCGAGGTGACGGGGCGGCTGGTGCCGCCGATGCGGCGCGTGGTCACGCACTTGGTGCCCACGGGCGGTACCCGGGTACCGTCGGGAGTGTCTTCCAGGTGCCCGTCTTCCACCCCCTTCTGCCACTGGCTGAACAGGGACGGGTCGGTGGCGCAGACGAAAACCCTCGCGGCGGGGCGGTCGATTTCGGCGGTGGTGACGATCGGGGCCATGTCAGCGGCCCTCCTTCAGCAGTGCGGCGTAGCGGTCCAGGTACAGCGGCCAGCCCTCCGGCCCGTCGATGGCGTCGGTGACCGTTTCCCATCCGGGGCCGTGCCGGTCGAGGTGCCGGTGCTCCAGTTCCACCCGGGTGCGGGCCGGTGTCTCGGCGTAGAACCGGACCTCGACCTCGCTGGTCTGGGCCTGGTCGGTTTCGATGGTCCACCGGGGGCTGATGTCCCAGCTGAACACCACCCGGTCCGGGGGTTCGAAGGCCAGGATCCGCGCCCACCGGCACTCGCTGCCGTCCGCTGCCCGGTCCGTGATGCCGCCGCCGACCCGGGTCTCGAACACGGTCTCGGCGACCGGCGCGCCGAGCAGGTTGTGCTCCGGCGGCTTGAAGTCCCCGAACCGGTCGGTGAACACCGTGAAGGCGCGCTCGATCGGCGCCTCAACCACAACCTGCTTGCGGACTGCCGCCGCCCCCGTCTGGGTCATCATTCCTCCTCGGCCGGCGCTTGGACGGCATCGGCGTACCCGGCCAGCGTTCGGTGCCAGTAGGTGTCGAGCTGATCCCGCAACGCGGCCAGCGCGACAGGGTTGAGCCGGTAGATCCGGCGCGTCCCCGCCGCCACGTCCTCCACAAGGCCGGCGTCTTTCAGGATCTTCAGGTGCTGGGACACCGCCGACCTGCTCACCGGCAGCCCGGCCGCCAGCTTCCCCACAGCCTGGGGACCCTCGGCCAGTCGCGCGACGATGGCCAGGCGCGTGCCGTCGGCCAGCGCACCCCACCGGTTAGCATCTCGGTTAGCATCCACTAACCGTTAGAATTCACTAACTGATGATTCCTGTCAAGGCTCACCCCTAGCCAGGCGGGTGGATGACGCACCATCGCTCGTCCGGTCGTTGGACGGGAGCGGCGCCGACCCAGCGGTGATGGGCGTCCACGTCGACGTTGCTGCCGCACACGACGGCGTCGAACGACGGCCCGGCCTCTGCCAGTTCCAGGCCGATGGTCGCCGCGCCCCTGTGGTGCGCTGGCTTCCTCCACGGCGGCGACAGCGTGGCCGGCCGCATCGCCACCGTGACCGACCCGGACCTGCAGAGCAAGCCGGACGTGATGGCAGCGGCGTCTTCGGGCTGCACCGGCCCTGATGCGGGCGATCGGGTAGCCGGTCTCCGCACAACGTGACCCGTTTGAGGACGCCGTCCAGTACCGCAACGCACGGCTGGTCCGGCTGTTGCGTCACCGGACCGGGGGCGGGAGCGGGCGGCATGCCCTTATTGTGCGGCGCCCGGCCGTCGGGCGGTCGGATGTGATCCTACGCCAGGTTCAGTTCATCGAACCGCACGTCGAGCGGGACCGGGTTGTCCATCGTGAGCCGACGGGTGTGGATCTGCACGAGGCGGTAGACGCCCGCAGGCTCAAGCCAGTACTCCTCGATCTTCTCAACCCCGTCCTGCCCCTCGTTCAAGAAGACGATCAGGTAGGTCGAGATGCCGGCATCAGCGTAGACGGCCTTCTTCTCGACGGTGTCCGTCTTCAACGAGCTTCCCGGCGAGACCACTTCAACCACGAGCACCACGGCACGGCTGTAGAGCCGTTCGCTGTCTGGTATGCAGCGGGAGACGGTGACATCCGGCTGCCGGATGTTCAGCGGCACGTCCGTGATCCGGACGTCGATGTCCGTGTCGACCATCAGGCACGGCTCAGGCTTGCGCCCCGCCTTGAACGCGATCGCCAGGTTCAGCGCAACCCGGTTGTGTACCCTCGACGGGCTCTCGCACTTGACCACGTGGCCGTCGATCACCTCGATGGTCTTGCAGAACTTCTCCGGCAGCGCCGCGTAGTCCTCGGCTGTGATCTGGTCGGGGAATCCCTCGAACCACAAACTCGGGGTTGCCACCGCGATCCTCCGGCAGGGCGCTCAACGACATCGGGTCTGTCCCACCGTAGCGCGCCCGCACGGGGAACTGCGATCCGGGCACGCTAGGCGAGGGCCCGGAGGCGGCGGGTGAGGGCAGTGTGGCGGCGGCCGGGCCTGCCGCCACACCTCCGCCATTCAGGTCACCATGTTCGGCTGCCTGGCCGTCGCCGTTCCGTCCCGTCGTCAGCCGGCTCGCACCCTATTCCCCGTGACTGTCTGGCCGATGATCGTCAGCGGACCCTCCTCCGCCGCGGGAGGCTCGAAGTGATCGAAGTAGAAGGCCGCGACCCGTGAACCCACCTGAGCCCGGGCTCCGCACCGTAGGCCAGGCCCATTTCGGTTCCGGTTCAAGGCGCAAGCCTTTGGCTGGATCGCGCCAGAGTAACGCCGGAAGGCCCGGCGGACACTAGGCAGTGTGAACGCTGTCATAGTCCGCGTTGCCCATGCGGAACCGCGGCTGGGACTGTGCCATCGCGCGGCCCCGAGCACGGGCAGGCGACGGCACCGGAGCACGCCAGACCTTGCCGCCTGCGGGCGGGGCTGGTCATCAGCGGCATGCGGCGGCCAGCAGGGTGCCTTTGCGTCTGCCCCGGGCGCAGCGGCTGAGGTCTATGACCGGGAGCATCCGGTTAGCCGCCCCTCTAATTTGACATGCCTTTAAGCAAGGGGCAAACTGACCTTGAAAGCTGATTAGAGAGACCTTTAATCAGCTGCCAGCGTGTACGCCGCGTTAGGCAAAGGCATCTGACCAAGGAGTGACCGTGACCGAGAGCACCAGCACTGCCCTGCGCGAAGAAGTCCGCACCCGGTACGCCGCCGCCGCGCGGGCGGTCGCGGAACCCGCGACGGACGCCGCCGGATGCTGCGGCCCGGCCGCAGGGTCTTGCTGCGGGACCGCAGCCGACGCCGCGGACGCGGTCGGCGGCTTCAGCCAGGGCCTGTACCGCGAGGGCGAGACCGACGGGCTGCCCGCCGAAGCAGTCCTGGCCAGCCTCGGCTGCGGCAACCCGCTCGCCGTCGCCGACCTGCGCGACGGGGAACGTGTCCTGGACCTCGGCTCGGGCGGCGGCATCGACGTGCTGCTGTCCGCCCGCCGGGTCGGCCCGGCCGGGCTCGCCTACGGCGTCGACATGACCGATGAGATGCTCGCGCTCGCCCGCGCCAACGCCGCCAAGGCCGGAGCCGGCAACGTGGAGTTCCTCAAGGGCGAGATCGAGGCCATCCCGCTCCCGGACGCGTCAGTGGACGTCGTCATCTCCAACTGCGTGATCAACCTGTCTGTCGACAAGCCCGCCGTCCTGGCCGAGATGTACCGCGTCCTGGTCCCCGGCGGCCGGATCGGCATCTCCGACATCGTCGCCGAGGACCACATGGCACCCGCCGACCGGGCCGCCGCCGGCTCCTACGTCGGCTGCATCGCCGGCGCCCTGTCCCGCACCGAGTACCTCGACGGGCTGGCCGCGGCCGGGTTCACCGGCACCTCGGTCACCTTCACCCACGAGGCCGCGCCCGGTATGCACTCGGCGATCATCCGCGCCCTCAAGCCTGCCAGCTCATAACCCGGACAGGCTTGCCGGTGATCCCTGGTGAGGCCTCCAGGGCGAACACGAGGATTCCGCCATCCGGGCATGAACATGTCCTCCGGACCGGACCCGGTCCGGAGGACATGACGTAAGTGACCGGTTACCGGATCGTGAAGGTGCCTGCCATGCCCTCCTGGGCGTGGCCGGGGACCGGGCACAGGTAGTGGTACGTGCCGGGGGTGGCTGCGGTGAAGGCGAGGGTGCCTTCGTGCATGCCCGCGGAAGTGGGGTTGCCGAGGAACCACAGGGCCGGGCCCGCGAACGCGGGCCGGGCGGTCATCATCGGCATCCACGAGGCTTTCGCGGCGTCGGCCGTGATGACCAGCCCGTGCGCGGTGTCGGTGTCGGCGTTGATCAGCTGAATGGTCACCCGGGCGCCGGCGGGGACGACAATGCGCGGGTTGACCAGGCCGGCCGCGCGGAACGTCTCATCAGGGCCGACGGAGGGGCTAGTCAGCATGGCCAGCCGGACTGTCGTGGTGGTGAAGGTGATGGTGTTGTCAGCCTTGCTGACCTGAGCGCCGACGGGGGTCTGGCTGCCGAGCGCGCTGGCCTGGGCCGCGCTGACCCGGGGACCTGGGGCGTTTGCCCACAGGCTGCCCATGATCTTGCCGGTGCCGGTGCCGGTGCCCGTGCCGGTGCCCATCATGGCCGAGGGACGTGTGCCGGTCATCCAGCCGGGCGAGGCGGTGCCGCCGCCGGTCATCCACCGGTACCCGGACTCGCTCATCATCCAGCCGTAGGACGACGAACTCCCCATCATGCCGTAGCCTCCGCCGTTGCCGTAGTAGCCGGCTGTCGGACGCTTCGGTGGGCCGCTGGTTACACGCCGGTCCGATGTCCCGCTGCCGGACTGTCCTGCGAGGCGGCGGGCGGCGGGACCGCGCCGTCCGGCACCGCGGTCCCGGCGGCTGGCACCGCGGCGGTGACGGGGGCGACGACGGCGGCGGAGGGGACAGGGCGGCGCACTTCGGCGACCCGCCACCACCAGCTGACCTTCTTCTCGATGTAGTAGTCGGCGCTGTAGCGGTCCGTATCGGCGTAGTACGACAGCGCCAGCAGCCCGGCGAACACGACGGCGTAGATGATGGCGGTGCCGATGTCGGAGGAACCGGAGGTGTACGGGCCGCCGAACCCTTCGGCGGTCGACCAGATCAGCGCGCTGAAGACGATCGCGGCGATGTAGGCGACCTTGCGGGCGAACCCGAAGATCAGCGCCAGCGCGATCAGCGTCTCGGCGGTGGCGACCAGCGCCCAGAAGAAGGTGATCGCCGGGTGCTGCAGGTTGATCCAGAAGTCGAACCACCAGCGCAGCCAGCCGGGCTGGCCGTCCCTGATCCCCATGATCGTGCTCATGTAGCCGTCCTTGAACCCGGGCAGCCACTTGAGCGTCGCGTCGATCAGCCAGATGATGCCGAAGCCGATCCGGAGCGCGTCTTTCGGCCACGGGGCGCATCCCCGTGCGGCCGGCTGGTTAGCAGTCATATCCGTTCCCGTCCTTGCCTTCCCGGGGCGCCGTCCCGGCCCCGGCTGGTTCCACGGTGCGCCGCCGGTACCCCTGGGGGGCAGGGCCTTGCGGCCCGCGGTCCCGGGACGGAGGTCACTACCCCTGGGGGGCATGGGAAGGCAGGCTGCTGGTATCGGCCCGGTGCGGTCGCCGGGCCCGGAGGAGATGATCACGATGATGTTCTGGTACGGCGGCACCGGCCGCAGCACCGCAGGGACGGGGAGCGGGCGATGACCGCCGCGCCCGAGCCGCCACCGGCAGTCGGCCTGCCCCAGCGGCCGCGGCCGGTTCGCGGGTACGCCTCCGGCAGAGAGGACTACCTGGTGCGGCTGCGCAAGATCGAGGGTCAGGTCCGCGGCCTGCAGAAGATGATCGAAAACGACGCCTGGTGCCCGGACGTGGTCACCCAGGTCGCCTCCGCCACACGGGCGCTGCAGGAAGTGGCCGTCGGCCTGCTCAACGACCACCTGCGGCACTGCGTGACCGCCGCGGCGGCGGGCTCGCCCGAACACGGCGACGCGTGCCTGGCCGAAGTCACCGCCACCATCCGCCAGGTCATCCGGCTCTGACAAGGCCCAGGAAAAGCGGACCGCGCTGTTACCGGATAACGAGCACACAGACCCCGCGACCCGGACCGCCGATGGCCGGAAACGAGTCCGGCCGCCCGGTGCAGCCGGGGCCGCGGTGTGAACATGGGAGCCCCGCACTTTCCATCGCATCCTCCCGATGGCAGGCGATATCCCGGATCGCGGCACTGCGACGCCGATGCGGACAGCCTCCGCGACCACCAACAGGACGCCAGCCGGCATCCGCCGGTTTCCCCTCCGGATGACGCACATGGTGCGACTTTCCGGCAGGAGCCGCCACGAGACCGTTCGGAAAACCAGACTCGTCCTCCGAACGGGGCGCGAGCTGCCTCTGCTGAGCGAGCCGCTCCTGTCGGCTTCGCCCAGCGCGGCCGCGGGCCCCGTCCATGGGACTCCGCAGGGCTCACGTTGGGCCGAGCGCGATCTCCCTAGCTGGCGGGCAGGACGATGGTGAAGCGGGCCCCGGTGCCGGGCCCGGCGCTGGCGGCGGTGATGGTGCCGCCGTGCGCTGCGACCAGGGCGCGGGCGATGGTCAGCCCGATCCCGGAGCCGCCGCGCGCGGCGGCGCGGGCGGCGTCGGCGCGGTAGAACCGTTCGAACAGGTGCGGCAGGTGCTCCGCGGCGATGCCGTCGCCGGTGTCGGTGACCGTGATCCGCACCCCGGGGCCAGCGGGCTGGGCGGCGAGGGTGACGCAGCCGCCTGGCGGGGTGTGCCGCAGCGCGTTGGCCAGCAGCCCGGTGAGCACCTGGCCGATCCGGTCCGGGTCGGCGCTGATGTCGGGCAGGCCGGCGCCGGCCTGCGCGGCCAGGCGCACGCCGCGGGCGTCGTAGCCGGGGCGGGCCGCCTCGGCGGCGGCGGTCACCAGGCCGGCGGGGGCGACGGTGACCTTGTGCAGCGGCAGCTGGCCTTCCTCGGCCCGCGAGACCAGGGCGATGTCATCGGCCAGGCGTCGCAGCCGGGCGGTCTGGGCGGCCAGGATGTCCCATGTCTCCTGGCCGGGCGCGCGGATCCCGTCGGCTAGGCCTTCCAGGTAGGCGTCGATGGTGGCCAGCGGGGTGCGCAGCTCATGCGCGGCGTCAGCGAGCAGCCGCCGCCGGGTGGTCTCGGTGGCCTGCAGGGCGGCGGCCATCGTGTTGAATGCCCCGGCCACCGCGTCCAGTTCGGGGCCCAGCCCGGCCGGCGCCATCCTGGCCGTGTAGTCGCCGGTGGCCACGGTGGCGGCCGCGTCGCCGAGATCGCGCAGCGGGCGGGACAGCCGACGGGTGATGAGCAGGCTGACCGCGGCGGCGGCCGCTACGGCGGCCGCGGTGCTGATGACCAGCGCGATGCCGGCCGCGGTGGCGAACGCGTCGTCCAGATGCCGTTGCAGCGCCGGGGACACGGAGCCGAGCGCCATCGTGACGTGGGCGCGGAACAGCGGCGGCCCGGCCGCCAGCGCGGCCAGCACCAGGGTGACCGCGCCGACGGCGATGACCAGCAGTTGCGCGGTTAGCAGCCGGGCGGCCAGGCCGCGCGGATGCGGCGGACTCCCGGTCACGTGCCCGGGCCCGCCCCGCCCGGGCCCATCAGGTAGCCGACGCCGCGCACGGCCGGCGCGTAACGGGGATGGGCCGGGTAGTCCGTGACCAGCCGGGCCAGGTGCTCCTCGTCCTCTACCACCAGCGCCCGCGGCTGCCTGGCCTCGTCCGGCCCGCTCATCACCGTGCCTCCTGCTGCTCGTCCTCGTCCCATCCTGGCACCGGACATCCGCCGGGCGCAGGGCGCAAAGTCCCGCCCGTGTCGGGGCGGGTCAGCCCGCCCCGGCTAGCCTGTCTCGTTCCCGCAGGTAGGTGCCGGTGTCGATGTCCCCGGCGGCCAGCCGCCGGTCCAGTTCCGCGGCCGTGTCCTGGCCTGGCGGCTGCTGCCCGTCGGCGTCTTGGCGGCCGGAGGGGAACAGGCGCAGCACCGCCCACACCACGATGGCCAGGAACCCGCCCCATATCAGCGCCATGAACAGCCACCCGGCGACGCCCAGCCCGCCGCACCAGCCCGTTCCGAACATCGCGTCCTCC
>DAHVAN010000259.1 GCA_027314595.1 Actinomycetota bacterium
CGCTCCACCTGGTGCGCCTAGGTCCTCCCCAGCGCTCCCTGCCTCGGCCAAGCTAACTGTGCACACGCCCCGCGCCGTGGCGGTATCGGTAATTTTGCTTAGCTGATAACGTGTCGCGGAGGTGCCAAATGGCCGGTTCCCGCAGCGCGATGCGCCAGCTCAGCGACGGGCTCGCCGAACTGTACGCGCCTGAAGGCCCGGAGTACGCCGCCCGCGTGGTCAGCGTGGCCGCCCGGCTGGTTCCCGCCGACTCGTGCTCCTACAACCACATCGGCGCCGGCGATGCCCTGCTGGCCTGGCTCATCGAGCCCGCCGACGTCGGCACCTTCCCGGGCGGCGTCGAGCTGTTCCAGCAGCATCTGGCCGAGCACCCGGTCCTGGCCTATGTCCGGGCCAGCGGGGACGGCCGGGCACGGCGGATCTCCGATTTCCTCAGCGACCGCCAGTTCCGCGCGCTCGGCCTGTACCGCGACTTCTACCGTGTGTGCGGGGTCGACCGCCAGGTGGCGATCTCGGTGCCCGCCCCCGGGGGCGGGCTGATCGGGGTCGCGCTGAACCGGCAGGGTCCGGACTTCGCCGCCAGCGACCTCGAGCTCCTTGACCTGCTGCGGATCCACGTCGGGCAGGCGGCGGCCCTCGCGCTGCTGACCCAGGCGGGGCCCGGGCTGGCACCCGATGCGGCGAACCCGCTGCTGACCCCGCGCCAGGCCCGCATCCTCCAGCTCGTCGCCGACGGCCAGTCCGACCGGGGCATCGCCCGGGCGCTGGGCATCAGCCCCCGGACCGTGCAGGCCCACCTGCAGCACAGCTACCGCGCCCTCGACGTCACCTCCCGCACCGAGGCCGTGGCCCGGCTCCGGGCGCTGGGCGCGACCGCTGACCTCAGCCGGTGCGCACGCCTCGCTCGATGGTGACGGCGGCGGTATAGCCGCCGTCGGCGATGGGCTTGCGCACCTCGAGCCGGAGCCAGGTCACCGGGTGGCCGGCCAGCAGCCGGTCCGCGACCCGCTCGGCGGCGGTCTCGATGAGCCGGAACCGGCCCTGCTCGACGACCGAGACGATGGTCCGCGCCACCGCGGAGTAGTCCAGGGCGTCGGCCAGGTCGTCGTTCCGGGCCGCGCGGCGCACGTCGGCGGCCAGGTCGACGCTGAACACGAGCGTCTGGGTGATCTCGCGTTCCCACTCGTGCACGCCGATGACCGCCGGGACGGGCAGGTCCCGGACCGATACCAGGTCCGCCGGCACGCCCTCAGGCGACGTAGGGCTCGCCGCCGTCCTCGCTCACCATCGGGCGAGCCGCGACCGCCCAGCCGATCATGCCGTCGGCCACGTTGGTCGCCTGCAGGCCGCCGCCGAGCAGGGCCTGGGTCGCGTACGCGGACCGGTTGCCGGTCCGGCAGATCACGTACACCGCACGGTCGCGCGGCAGCTCGGCCGCCCGCGCGCCGAGCTCGCCGAGCCGGACGTGCACCGCGTCGGGGGCGTGCCCGGCGGCCCACTCGTCGTCCTCGCGCACGTCCAGCAGGAAGACACCGGCCGGCAGGTCCGCCGACATGACCTCTGACCCGACATCGTCGGACTGGAACACGGTCGTTTCTCCTCTGCGGCTGCGGCTGCGGGGAGCGCATAGTACTGCGCCGTACGCTGTGCGCGCTACTGTATCGGTTGCGCGATCGCCACGCCGCGGCAGCCTGGCCGTTCGCCCCGCGGTCCTGGCGAGCCCGCCGGCGGCCAGGCCGCGGCACGCGGCACGAAAGTACGGTGAAGTACATTCAGTGACATAGTGGATTACGCAGAGCCCACCGCGGCCAGGACGCGGACCCTGACCCGAGGGCAGGCGCGATTCCTCGCCTTCACCGCCGGCGCCACAGCCGCCAACCTCTACTACGCCCAGCCGCTGCTGCCCACGATCGCGACCAGCCTGCGGGTCTCGCAGACCAGCGCGGCGCTGCTCGTCACGCTCACCCAGCTCAGCTATGGCGCCGGCCTGCTGCTGATCGTGCCAGCCGCGGACATCACGCGCCGGCGCACGCTGTTCAGCATCCTGCTCGGAATCGACACGCTCGCCGTCGCCGCCAGCGCCGCCGCCCCGGATCTGCGGGCGCTCGGCGCGCTCGCCCTGATCATGGGGCTGACGTCGGTGGTCATCCAGATGCTGATCCCGTTCGCCGCCACGCTCGCCGATGCCGGCGAGCGCACCCACGCGATCGGCACGGTGCTCAGCGGGCTGCTCACCGGCATTCTGCTGTCACGCACGTTCGCCGGGATCGTCGCGCAGATAGCCGGCTGGCGCGGTGTCTACGCGATCGCCGCGGTCATCATGGCCACGACCACGATCGTTCTCTATCGCTCGCTGCCGGACCTGCCGCCCGAGGTCGACGCCGGGTACGGCGCCCAGCTGCGCGAGACGCTGTCCCTCGTTCGCACCCAGCCCGTGCTGCGCTGGCGCAGCCTGATCGGCGCCTGCGGGTTCGGCGCGTTCAGCGCGTTCTGGACCACCGTCTCGTTCCTGCTCGCCGGGCCGCAGTACCGGTTCTCCCAGCTGGAGATCGGCCTGTTCGCGCTCGCGGGCGCTGCGGGGGCGCTGGTGTCCGCCTTCGCAGGCAAGCACATCGACGCCAGGCCGAAGCTGCGCTGGCCCGCCACCGGCGCCGTGCAGGGAACGCTGCTCGCCTCGTTCGCGCTCATCTGGCTCGGCGGCGCGCACCTGCACTGGCTCAGCCTGGCCCTGCTGGTGACCGGCGTGCTCTTCATGGACGCGGCGGTGCAGGGCTCGAACCTGCTCGGGCAGAGCGTGGTCTACGAACTGCTGCCGCAGGCCCGCTCCCGGCTGACCAGCATCTACATGACCACGATGTTCATCGGCGGCTCGCTCGGGTCCTGGGCGGCGGCCCACGCCTACGAGCGCTGGGGGTGGGCTGGCTCGTGCGGGTCCGCTGCCGCCTTCCCCGCCGTAGGGCTGCTCGGCTGGCTCGCCGCACGCCGCCACGAACGGGGAAAGGCCCTCATTTAGCCCGAACGGACCGTGGCGCCTGCCCGCGGTCAGCCCGGGACCCCCCGGTTGTCAGACCAGGACCGGCGGCCCCGCCGCGTCGGCCTCCCTGATCCCGTAGCGGGAGTACAGGCGGCGCAGCGGGCGCGGCGCCCACCAGTTGGCACGGCCGAGCAGCCGCATCGTCGCCGGGACGAGCATCACCCGGACCACGGTGGCGTCCACCACGAGCGCGACGATCATGCCGACGCCGAGCAGCTTGATGAACGCGATCCCGGACGCGGAGAACAGGCCGACGACGATGACGAGCAGGAACGCCAGGCTGGTGATCAGGCCGCCGGTGCGCTGCAGGCCGCCGGCCACCGCGCGGGCGTTATCGCCCGTCTCATCGTAGAGCTCGCGGATCCGGGACAGCAGGAACACCTCGTAGTCCATCGACAGGCCGAAGATGATCGCCAGCAGCAGGATCGGCATCGACGGGTCGATCGTCCCCGTGGCGGTGAACTGCAGCGGGCCGGACAGGTGGCCCCACTGGAAGATCCAGACGATCACGCCGAACGTCGCGGACAGCGAGAGCACGTTCATCACGATCGCCTTGACCGGCAGCACGACCGAGCCGAACGCGAGGAACAGCAGGAGGAAGGTTGCCAGGCAGGTCAGCAGGGCCATCCACGGCAGGGTCGCGCCGAGGCTGGACAGCAGGTCCACGAGTCCCGCGGTCGAGCCGCCGACGAGGACGGCCGCGCCGGGCGGAGGCGGGATGTTCCTGATGTCGGTGACGATCTGCCGCGCCGCCGGGGAGTCGGCCTGCTGCCGGTAGCCGACGTCGAGGCGGACAGTAGACCCGCGCACGCCGGTGACCTGCACGCCGGCGACACCCGGGACGGAATCGATCTCGCGCATGTAGCCGGCCAGGACCGTCGCCGCTGCCCGGCCGGGGACGTTCGTGACGACCGCCTCGATGGGTGCGGTCGAGTTGGCCGGGAAGTCGCTGGTCAGCGCCTCATACACGTGCCGGACGGTCGAACTCGCGGGCAGCGCCCGGGCGTCGGTGCCGCCCCAGGAGATCTTGAGGAACGGCGCGCCGAGCGCGAGCAGGCCGACGACGATCACGCTGGCGTAGACGGCCGGGCGGCGCATGACGCTGCGCGCGAACCGGTACCAGCCGCCCTGTTCCATCTCCTGGGCCTTGCCGGCGTTCTTGCGGACGCGCAGCGCGTTGACGCGATGGCCGAGCACGGCGAGGATCGCGGGCAGCACCGTGACGGCGGCGATCACGTCGACGGCGACGGTGGCGACGCCGCCGTAGCCCATGGAGCGGAGGAAGACCTCGGGGAACAGCATCAGGCTTGTCAGCGCGAGCGCCACGGTCACACCGGAGACGACCACTGTGCGGCCGGCGGTGGCGACGGTCCTGGCCACCGCCCGCTGGACCGTGGGCTGGCGGCGCAGTTCCTCGCGGTACCTGGTCACCATGAACAGGCCGTAGTCGATCCCGAGGCCCAGGCCCATGATCGTGGTGATGTTCACCGAGTAGACGGACACCGTGGTGACCATCGTGAGCAGCCTCAGCACGGTGAACGAGCCCAGGATCGCCAGCCCGCCGATCGCGACCGGAAGTGCGGCCGCGACCAGGCTGCCGAATATCAGCACGAGCAAGATCAGCAGAACCGGAAGCGAGATGCCCTCGGCCCTGGCGATGTTGGAGGTGACCTCGCCGCCGATCGCGACCTCGGTCGGCAGGTTCCCGCCGACCTGGGCGGTGATCCCCGCCGCGGCGAGCGCGGACCCTCCGGCGCCGCCGGAGAAGTCGCCCTTGATCGCCTTGTAGGTGTCCTGACGCGCCTGGTCGTCCGCGCCGGCCAGTTGCATCGTCGCGTAGGTGGAGTGCCGGCCGGCGGACACCATGGCCGGCTGCCCGCTCGACCAGAACGTCGTGACGTGCCTGACGTCCGCGCCCGGCAGGCTCGCGAGCGCCGCGGTGACGGCCTGCCGGTACGCCGGGTCGCTGACCGTCATCGTGTCGCTGTGGTAGAGGACCGCCACGTCAGCGCCGCCGCGGCCGAACACGCGGGCCGCGAGGTCGCTTTCCTGGCTGCTCTGGCTATTCGGCGGGGTGAAAGTGTTGCCTGCCGTCAGCTTGCTGAACACGCCGGTCCCCCAGACCCCTGCCGCCGCCGCGAACAGGACGGCGATGACGAGCACCAGCCGCCTCGCGCGATACAGGGCGCGTCCCCATGCCTCGAACATCACGCCTCCCGGGCCATGATGAGCCGTTTCCTGTGATCACTTTCGTAAACGTCGTAAACTATATACGGCGATAACTTCGCATACAGCGTTCACCAAAGTCAAGTCCGTTAGCTGCCGGTCCTTCCGTTGTGCGAGCACGCGCGGTAAAACGGACTCTGGAGGTATTTCATTGGCACAGGCATCGGCCTCTCCCCCGGCCCGCCGGGACCGGATCCGGGCGGCGACCATGGAGGAGATCACGGCGACGGCACGCCGGCTCCTGGTCGAACAGGGACCGGAAGCCGCGTCGCTGCGCGCGATCGCCCGCGAGATGGGGATGACCGCGCCCGGGCTCTACCGCTACTACAGCAGCCGGGATCAGCTGCTGCGGCACGTCGTCGCCGAGATGTTCCGTGAGCTCGCGGGCGACATCTGCCAGGCGATCCAGCAGGTCCCCCAGCCCGCCGCGGCCGACGACGAGTCCGGGCGGCGAGCGCACGTGTCGGCGAAGACGATCGCGGCCTGCCGGGAGTTCCGGCATTGGGCCCTGGCCCACAAGGATGAGTTCGACCTGCTCTTCGGCGTGCCGCTGCCGGGCATCGACAACGGGCGGTTCGACATCGCCGAGCAGTGCGCCCTCGAGTTCGCCGGCACGTTCTACGCGCTTTTCCTCGAGCTGTGGCACACGATCCGCTTCCCCGTGCCCGCCGATGAGCAGATCGACCCGCGGCTGCTCCCGCAGCTGCGCCGTTTCCGCGACACGCTGAGTACTGACGCGCCCGTGGGCGCGATCCAGGTGTTCGTGCGGTGCTGGGTGCTGCTTTACGGCGCCGTGTCGATGGAAGTCTTCGGCCACCTGCGCTTCGCCGTGGACGATCCGGCCCCTATGTTCGAGCTCATTCTCGCCGACCTGGCCCGCCTGGTTGGATTGGAGTATCCGCCACAGGAGGGCTGACGTGACCGCCTGCTACCAGACACCACTGCGCCCGGCGTACGCGGCGGCGCTGCGGTGCTCGACCCGCATTGACCGCTCGCCGCCCACCGCGCCCTCCTCGACGGCCGCCCTCGCGCTCCGGGCCGTCGCGTGACCGGCCACTGCTGGTAGCGTTTCCGTCGCGGGCGAAAGCGAGGCCCAGACCCGCGCGAAGAGCTTCGCCAGGGAGTTCGCGAAGGCGGACGAGGCCACCAGGGAGCGGCTGCGCGCAGAGCACGACGAGCAGGACCAGCATCTGCGGAATGTCCGCGCCGCACTCGCCGACACCAATGACAGGCTGCTGGGGCTGCTGCTGCTGACCCCGATGATCCCGTGGAAAGGGGCTCCGGTCGGCCAGGACGACTCCGCCAACGTCACGATCAGGACGTGGGGAACCAGGCCGGTCTTCGGCTTCGAGCCCAGGGATCATGTGGAACTGCTCGAGAACCGCGGCTGGGCCGAGTTCGGCCGCGCCAGGAAGGTGGCGGGCGAGCGAGCCTACGCGCTCACCGGCGACATGGTGATGCTGGAGCGGGCGCTGCTGTCCTACGCGCTCGACCACCTCATCGAGCGGGGCTCCACCGTGATCTCCGTCCCTGCCCTGGTACGGGACGAGGCGCTGACCGGGACCGGCCAGTTCCCGGCGCACCGGGAGGAGACATACGCGATCACCGCGGACGACCTGTACCTCGCGGGCACCGCGGAGGTCGCGCTCGTCGGCCTGCACGCCGGCGAGATCCTGGACGCCAGGGCACTGCCGATCCGCTACGCGGGCATCTCGCCGTGCTTCCGCCGGGAGGCGGGCAGCGCCGGCCGCGACGTGCGCGGGCTGCTGCGCGTGCACCAGTTCGAGAAGGTCGAGCAGTTCGTGATCTGCGCCGCCGACGACGACGAGTCCGACCGCTGGCACTTCGAGCTGCTCGACGCCGCCGAGCACCTGCTGCGGGGGCTGGGGCTGCACTACGAGGTCGTCGACTGCGCGACCGGCGACATGGGCGCGGGCAAGTACCGGATGAACGACGTCAGCACCTGGTTCCCCTCGCTCGGCCGGTTCCGCGAGACGCACAGCTGCACGTCGATGCACGACTGGCAGGCCCGGCGGGCCAGCCTGCGCTACCGCGACACTGACGGGACGGTCCGGTTCGCCTACACGCTGAACAACACGGCGATCGCCACGCCGAGGCTGCTCGCCGCGCTGGTGGAGAACTGCCAGACCGAAGATCAGAAGGTGCTGGTCCCCGAGGCGCTGCGCCCGTACCTGGGCGGCCGCGCCGAGCTGTGAGCCTGGTAGCGACCCGTCCGCGGGCGCACCGGCATCCGCGAGTTGCCTATCGAAGGATGCGCATGACATCCCGCACGTCGTACGCTGCGAGGCGTGGAACTCGAAGCTGACCATGTCGCCGAGCTTTCCGGGCGCCCGCTCGGCGAACTTAAGCGGCGTGATGTCGCGATAGCACTTCTCAGCGTTCCCTCGCAGGACGCGCTCGCCTCGCTTCCCGGCATCAGGCGCGGCCTGCTGGCGGCAGGCAACCCGCTGTCCGCGGCGTTCTGGGGCTCCGCGGAAGCCATCCTGCACAAGATCGCCGATCACGAGGCGACGTTCGGCGATGTGCACGGCTGGCTCGAGGCCACCGGAACCGAGCCGACGGGAATCATCGGCCTGCACGTCTGGGAGGAACCGTCCGAGCGCAGCCCGCTCCAGGAGGAGATGCACGCCCGGCTGGTGAGCTACCTGGAGGAGCGCCTGATGACCGGCGAGACCGACCCGGACAGGCTGGTCACCGGGGACGCCGAGGCGCGGCGGGACTACCTGGCGCTGCAGGAGCGGTGGATGACCTCGGCGCTGCCGGACGGGCGGGTTCCGATGACGGTCCTGCTCGACGAGCAGGACGAGGCCTTCCTCGCGGACTGGGCGGCGGCCGACGCCGAGGCGCTGAGCGCGCTGCGGTCCGTGCTCGGCTCGGCGGGAGAGCGCCCGCTGCCCGCGGCCGAACTTCGGGTGGCCGCGGCCAGGCTGCGGGCCGACATCGCGCGCCCGGGCTGGCCGGGGCAGATGCTCGTGTCGTTCAGCGGGCGCAACGCGGACTCGCTTCCGGCCGACGACGCGGAGTTGTGGCTAACGCTTGCCACATCCGTCGCCTCGCCGCAGGGTGACCCGCTGTCGGAGGAGGACAAGGAGTTCGCGCGCGCGATGGAATGGGCCGAAGACGAGGATCTCGACTTCGGCGATCCCGGCGAGGGGCCGGGCGACGACGAGGACGACGAAGAGCCTGACGAGATGTCGGCCGCCATGGCCGCGGTGTGCGCCCTCGACCACTTCGACTGGCTGGCGGTCATGTCCGCGCTGGTGACAGGCGGGCCGGGCACTCCGGCGTCGGCCGCCGACCTCGCCAGGTACGTGCGGGACTTCGACCTCGACGAGGAGGACGACGAGGACGAGGAGGAAACCGGCGACGGGGACGAGGAGGAGGAGGACGACGAGGCCGGCGGCGAGTTCGATTCCAACGGTTTCGTGGACTTCGAGGACGTCGGCGGCCTCGACGAGCTCGACGAGCTCAGCATCGAGGGACTGTTCCTGCACGTGACCGCGATGTGGAGCGTGCTCGGCGCGATCGACGAAGACGACCGGCTCACTCCGCTTGGCTGGTGGGGACTGCCGGAGGCAATGCAGCGGGCCTGGACGGAATGACCCCGCCCTCCTCGTCGGCGGTCAGCCGCTCGTAGGCAGGCGCGAGAAGGTCGCGCAATTTCCTGCCGCGCACCATGATCGCGGGCGGGTCGGACATCCGCAGCAGCAGGTCGGGAACGACGCTCGCGGGGGCGGGGGCGGGGGCGGGGGCGGCGAGCGCGCGCAGCCGTGCCTGGCTCAGCCCCGGTGAATAGAAGTCCGCGAGCGACTGCGTGAGCGCGGGCCCCGTCACGCCGGCCAGCGCGCCGCCGGCGGTGCTGTCATGGGCGGCCGCGCCGACGGTGCTGTCCCGGCCGGCCCCGCCGGCGGTGCGCGCGCCCGTCCCCTGCCGGCCGGCCCCGCGTGACCGCGGGGTGGCCGCGGTCCCGGTGCCTGCCGGGTCCTTGCCCCCCGGCATGCCGCGCCGCAGCGCGGCGAGCAGTTCGGCGCGGCCCTTGCCACGCCAGGCGAGCATGGTGAACGGATCGTCGTCGAACGCCTCGGCGAGCACGTAGCAGACCGCGGCCAGGTGCTTGCACGGCACCTCCCAGTCCGGGCAGCTGCACCGCATCGTCAGGTCGGCCGCCGAGCGCGGGAACAGCGGCGTCCCGCAGCCGGCGAACACCTCCTCGATCTGCGCGGGCATCTCCCCGGCCAGCAGCTTCGCGCGGAACAGCGCCTGGCCTGCCAGCCGCCGCTCGACAGCTCGCCACTGCGCCGTGGTGAGGGGCAGCACGCCGATGCTCACCTTGTACGGATGCGGGCGCGACCCCTGCACCCGGGCCGTCACCAGGCCCTGGGTCAGCTCGAACCCGATGACCTGCCCCCTGCGGGCGTAATTGCGCCCGCGCTGGAGCCGGCCGCTCATGCCGTAGGACTCGAGCACGGCGATGAACCGGCGCGACCACCACTGCTCGCCGATCGCGCCGCGCTTGCTCCTGGCCTTGATGCCGCCATCGACCGGGATCGGGCGTGAGGACTCCGGGAAGGGGAAATACCCGGGCGGGCTCATTCGGGCACCGCGTCCGGGGACAGCGCGACCACATCGCGCAGCTGGGCCGTCGAAAGCCCGGCGAGCCAGCTCTCGCCGGTGCCGACGATCCGCTCGGCCAGGGCCTTCTTCTCCTCGATCATCGCGTCGATCCGCTCCTCGAGCGTGCCGACGCACACGAACTTGCGTACCTGCACGTCGCGGCGCTGCCCGATCCGGAACGCCCGGTCGGTGGCCTGCTCCTCCACTGCCGGGTTCCACCACCGGTCCACGTGGATGACGTGGCTGGCGGCGGTCAGGTTGAGGCCCGTGCCGCCGGCCTTGAGCGAGAGCAGGAACAGCACCGGCTCGTCCGCCTCCTGGAACCGGGCGACCATCGCGTCACGCTGGGACTTGCTCGTGCCGCCGTGCAGGAACAGCACCGTGCAGCCGATCCTGGCGGCCAGGTGGGGCTGCAGCATGCGGCCGAACTCGGCGTACTGCGTGAAGCACAGCGCCTTGTCGCCGTCGGCGGCGATCTCCTCGCAGATCTCCTCGAGCCTGGCCAGCTTCCCTGACCGGCCGGGCAGCCGGGATCCGTCGCCGAGCAGGTGCGCCGGGTGGTTGCAGACCTGCTTGAGCTTGGCCATCGTGGCGAGGACCAGGCCGCGCCTTGTGATGTCGTCCGAGGCGTCCTCGATCCGGCTGAGCATGTCGGTGACGGTCGCCTGATAGAGGCTCGCCTGCTCCTGCGTCAGGTTGCACCAGACCTTCATCTCCTGCTTTTCCGGTAGGTCGGAGATGACGGACTTGTCCGTCTTCAGCCGGCGGAGCACGAACGGCCTGGTGATCCGCCTGAGCTTGCCGACCGCCTCCGGGTCACCGTGCCGCTCCACGGGGATCGCGTAGTGCTCGCGGAAGGCCTTCGCCGAACCGAGCAGCCCCGGATTCGCGAACTCCATGATCGACCACAGCTCGGAGAGCTGGTTTTCCACCGGCGTGCCCGTCAGCGCGATCCGGGCCGGCGCGGGCAGCCCGCGGACCGCCCGCGCCTGCGCCGTCGCGTGGTTCTTGATCGCCTGCGCCTCGTCGCAGACGACCCGGGCCCATGGCACCTGGCCGAGTGCCGCCCGGTCCCTGGTCGCGATCCCATAGGTGGTGATCACCATGTCCGCGCCCGCCAGAGCGGCTGTCAGTTCGCCGCCCGCCAGCCGGTCCGCGCCGTGGTGGACGTGCACCCGCAGGTCCGGGGTGAACCGCGCGGCTTCCCGCTGCCAGTTCCCCACCAGGGACATGGGGCAGATCAGCAGCGTGGGCCCGGGCCGCCCGCCGGGCGGCGCCTGGGCGACCAGCGCGAGCACCTGCACAGTCTTGCCCAGGCCCATGTCGTCGGCGAGGACCGCGCCCAGGCCGAGGCCGCCGAGGAACGACAGCCAGGCGAGGCCGCGCTGCTGGTATGGCCGCAGCTCGCCGCCGAATCCCTGCGGCGTGGCGACCGGCGCCAGCCGCCGGTCGGCCTGCCCGGACAGCAGGTCTGCCAGCCAGCCGTCGGCGTCCACCGCGACCAGCGGCAGGCCGTCCGATCCGTCCGGCGCCCCGGGCGCCCCGGGCGCCCCGGCCGCCTCGGCGAGGAGCACCTCGCCCGCCGTCATGGTGCCCGTCCGTCGGCGTTCGAGGAACTTGAGCGCGGCCTTCACGTGCGCGTCGTCGAGTTCCACCCACTGGCCGCGGATGCGGACGAGCGGGACCTTCATCGCGGCCAGTTCCGCCAGTTCGTCCGCCGACAGCACCTGGTCGCCGACGGCGAGGTCGTAGCGGAACTCCACGAGGTCATGCAGGCCGAACTGGGCCTGCCGCCCGGCCGGCGCGCCGCCCGGCGCCGAGGACCGGGCGGTCAGCTTGAGCCCGAGCCGCGCCTTGCGCGCCCAGTCGGGCAGCAGCACCCCGAAGCCGGCGCCGGCGAGCATCGGCCCGGTGTCCCGCAGGAACCGCAGCGCCCCGGCGGTGTCGAGCGCCACCTGCGCCGGGGCCGCTTCGCGCAGCGCCTCCTCGAGGCCGGGGAACAGCCGGGCCGCCGCGCCGAGCCCGGCTAGCAGCTCCTCGTCCGCGAACGCCTCCCCGGCCAGCCAGCCCCCGCCCGCGCCTGCCCAGACGTCCTCGGCAGCAAGCATCAGGCTCGGGTCTTCGGCCGATTGCAGCGCGAACTCGACCCGCCAGCCAGCATCCGGGCCCGCGGCGGCGGAGGCGGGCGGAGCGGCGGAGGCGGGCGGAGCTGGCGGGGCGACCGCGTCCGGACTGCTGGCCGCGGGCGGCTCTACCAGGCGAAAGCACGTCCGGACGGGCCCGGCAGGCAGCCGCGCGCTGGCCAGCCACTCGGCCAGGGCGGCGGACAGCGAGGCCGCCTCGGCCTCCTCGTCCGGCGCCTGCACCTCGATGCGGGCATCATGACCGGTCAGAGACGCGACGGCCCGTTCTGCCAAATCGATACGAGCCGGGCGACGGCCTCGGCGAGCGGGCAGGAGAGGTGCCTGCAAGCGGGCGCGCGCCGCGGAATCGGCCAGAGCGTCGAGCGCGGCGGCCAGCAGCGCTCCCGGCGCCGGGGGTGGCTCCTGCGCCGCCCGGCACAGCGGGGGCATCGCCGCGGCGAGCTCGCGCGCTCGCCGCGCGTCGGCGGCGGCGAGCACCGGACGCCACCGGGCGGCGTACCCGTCTTCCTCGGCGGCGAGCGCGGGCAGCACCCTGCCGCGGGTCACCAGGTCGGCGGCGAACCGCGCGACGACGGCGAGGTAGCCAAGCGCCGGGCCGGTCACCAGGTCCGGATGCGACTCGGCGGGCCCGTCAAGCGCGGCGAGCAGCTCCGCGGCCGCCGGCGGCTCGAAGACCAGCGCCGGGACCCGCCACGCGGCGAGGCTGGCCTTGCCCGCCGGCGGCTCCCTGCCCGTTTGCGGCGACGGCAGCGGCCCGTCGCCGACGGAGGGCAACCGCAGCGTCAGCTCGTCGTCGACGGCCTTCCTCGCCAGGTCGGGCACTGGCTCGGGCAAGCCTGCGAGCGCGTCGGCGAGTTCGGCCGTGGCGGCCGCGAACGGGTGCTGCCGCGGGGCGCGGGACGGCCTGCCCTCCCTCGGCGGGGCCTGCGGGGGCAGCGTCGTATCCTCGCCCCACAACTGCAGGGCGCCGTACGCCCAGATCCCGTGCACCACGAGCATGCCGCCGCCCCGACCCCGCGGGCTATCCGCGCTTCGCGTCCTGCGCATTGGCCTTCGCGTCGTCGTCCTCGCCGGCTCCGTCGACGTCCGCTTCTTCGGGCGGCGGGGGGAGCTTGCGGAACTGCTTGTTCATCGAGCGGAGCAAGAAGACGAGCGCGATGCCGATGAACGCCACGACGAGGAAGCCGAGCAGCCCCGGCTCCACGTTGTTCAGCGAGTTGTTGTTGGAACTGGCGCTCAGCAGGCCGGCGAGCAAGGTCAAAGGGTCACGCTTTCCAGTACACCCGAGAGAAGGTCGTCTTCTGGCAGCTCAGTATCGACGAGCGACCTAGCTAGATGATAGTCCTCCGTCGGCCACGCGGCTCGCTGGACCTCCAGGGGGCAGGCGAACCACGAGCCGTTCGGGTCGATCTGAGTGGCGTGCGCGAGCAGCGCCTGGTCCCGGATCTCGAAGTAGCCCGCCACGTCGATCCTGGTGGTGATCTCGAGGTCCCTGATGCCGAGTTCGGCGCGCTTGCGGGCGCGCTCCTGCCACTGCGCGAAGATGTCCGTATACGGCGAGTCCATGCCCAGGCGCAGCATCTCCTGGTGCAGCGCGACGTACTTCGCCTGGTGGAAAGAGACGAAGTAGTACATCTTGAGCGGCTGCCACGGTTCTCCCCGTCCCTGGTACTTGTCCGGGTCCGCCGCCGTCTCGAACGCCTCTACCGCGACCTGGTGGGTCTTGATGTGATCCGGGTGCGGGTAGCCGCCGCTCTCGTCGTAGGTGAGGATGACGTGCGGCCGGAACTCACGGACGGCCTGGACCAGCGGGGCCGTGGCCTCGGCCAGGGGGGTCAGCGCGAAGCAGCCCTCAGGAAGCGGCGGCTTGGGGTCGCCCTCGGGAAGACCGGAGTCCACGAATCCGAGGAACCGCTGGCCGACCCCCAGGATCTCCCGGGCGCGCGCCATCTCCTCGCGGCGGATGCGCGGCAGGTCGGCCTTCACCTCGGGCCGGTCCATCGCCGGGTTCAGGATGTCGCCGCGCTCACCGCCTGTCATCGTGCAGACGAGGACCTCGACCCCTTCGCGGGCGTACCTGGCCATCGTCGCGGCGCCCTTGCTCGACTCGTCGTCCGGGTGGGCATGCACCGCCATCAGCCGGAGCTTTCCCTGGTCCGCGGGCTGCTCAGACCCTTCGGATGACAACGTGGTCTCCCTCCGCTCGCTCACGTTTCCCTCATCGGAACACCCGCACGGTTTAGCGGCATTCCCGGCGGGAAAGGCTCGCCCGGAGGCCTTCCAGGAGGCGCCACGCCGTGAGTCAGGGACACTTGACTAGTACACAGCAGTGGCCGACCCTTGTTAGCCTCAGAAGATTACCCCCGGAGACCAGCGGGCGTCCTTGACGGAGGTTGCGAGGCCTTGCGCCCGAGATGGCCTTGCTGGCTCCAGCGGACAGACAAGTCCTGCGCAGTACTGAGGAGTGCCCGTGACCGAGACGCGCGAAGACAGCGTCACCTGGCTGACCCAGGAGGCGTATGACCGGCTGAAGGCCGAATTTGACCACCTCTCAGGGCAGGGACGCATCGATATCGCGAAGAAGATCGAGGCGGCCCGCGAAGAGGGGGACCTGCGCGAGAACGGCGGTTACCACGCGGCGAAGGAAGAGCAGGGCAAGATCGAGGGGCGGATCATCCAGCTCCAGCACATCTTGGAGAACGCGCGGGTGGGCGAGCCCCCGCGCACTGACGGCGTGGTCGGCCCGGGCATGACCGTGACGATCCGGTTCGTCCGCGACGAGGAGGAGGTCACGTTCCTGCTCGCCTCGCGCGAGGAGAGCGGCTCCCCGATCGACGTGTACTCACCGAAGTCCCCGCTCGGTTCCGCTATCACCGGCAAGAAGGTCGGTGAGCAGGCGACCTACACGCTGCCCAACGGCCGGTCCACCACGGTCGAGATCCTGGAAGCCGTGCCCTACGCCGGAGCCTGAGCGACGACGAAGCCCCCGGCGGCCGTTGGGCCGCCGGGGGCTTGCCTTCTGTGATCAGCCTTGCGTGATCAATCTTGCGTGATCAGGCGACGAGGTCCGCCTCCGGCGCAGGGCTTTCCGCGCCAGGCGCCCGTCCCCGCAGCGGCACTTCCTTGATGAACAGGGCGAGCACGAACACGATCACGGACGCGGGGATCACCCAGATGAACACGCCCTGGACCGCGTGCGCGATGGCGGAGTCCACCACGTGCCGTATCGCCGGGCGCAGGCCCTCCACCTGGGCCGGGTCGAGCTGCCCGCCGCCGGCGTGCAAGCCCGCGGACGCCGCCGCGCCAAGCGCGGAGTTCAGCCTGCTCGCGAACAGGGCGCCGAGCGCCGCCACGCCGAGCGACCCGCCGATCTGCTGGAAGAACATCCGCGCGCTGCTCGCCACGCCCATGTCCTTAAGCTCGACGCTGTTCTGCGCGATCAGCGAGACCATCTGCATGAGGAAGCCCATGCCGAGGCCGAGGACCACGTAGTACACGATGATCGTCGTGCGCGTGGTGCTCACGCCCAGCCTGCTGAGCAGGAACATGCCCACGGCCATGATCAGCCCGCCGATGATCGGGAAGATCTTGTACTTGCCTGTCCTTGTCACGGCCTGCCCGGCCACGATCGAGGTGAGTGCCGAGCCGACCATGAGCGGCGTGAACAGCAGGCCGCTGACCGTCGGCGAGGCACCCTGCACGGTCTGCTGGTACAGCGGCAGGAACGTCATGGCGCCGAACAGCGCGAGGCCGACGAAGAACGTCAGCACCATCGTGACCGAGAAGTTCCTGCTCCTGAACAGGTGCAGCGGCAGCATCGGCTCCCCGGCACGCCGCTCCGCGGCGATGAAACCGGCGAGCGCGGCCACCGCGAGCGCGGCCAGCCCGAGTACCTGCGGGGAGGCCCACCGGTATTCGGTGCCACCCCAGGTGGCGAGCAGGATGATGGCGGCGGACGTCACGCCGAGCAGCCCGCCTCCGAGGTAGTCGATCCGGTGCTCGACCCGGCGCCTGGGCAGGTGCATCGTCCCGATCAGGTAGACAAGCGCCGCGCCGCCGAGCGGCAGGTTGATGTAGAAGATCCAGCGCCAGGAGAACGCGGTGGTGATCCATCCGCCGACCAGCGGGCCGCCCACCGTGGCGAGCATCATCACGACCATGAAGTAGCTCATGTAGCGGCCGCGCTCGCGCGGCGGCACGATGTCGCCGATCGTCGCCATCGCGCCGACCATCAGGCCGCCGGCGCCGAGACCCTGGATCGCCCGGAACATGATCAGCTGCGTCATCGAGTGCGACAGGCCGGACAGCGCCGAGCCCGCCAGGAAGATGACGATCGAGGCGATGAAGAACTTCTTCCGCCCGTACATGTCGCCGAGCTTGCCGTAGAACGGCGTCGTGATCGTGGCGGCGAGGGTGTAGGCGGTGACCACCCACGACAGGTGCGACACGCCGCCGAGGTCGCCCACGATCCGCGGCAGCGCGGTACCCACGATGAGCTGGTCGAGCATAGCCAGCATCATCGCCATCAGCAGGCCCGGCAGGATGATCATGATCTGGCGGCTGCTGAGATACTCGTCGTCCGCCGCGGCGCCGCCGTTCCCGTGCGCGCCGCCGTTCACACGGTCCGGCACGTTCCCGCCGGTCACTTCCGGGAAGTCCGCGCCGTCCCTTGCCTCATCCACGCTTTGCTCCTTGAGCCGTCCGTCCAGCCTAAACTTACCTGCCGCCCGGCTAGTTTAGATCCTGGAAAGACGCTATAGTCCAAACTAACCGGCCGTCAAGCAAATTCCGTGCCACGCGGATCGGCCGGGAGGGCACTCGCACAGCAGGCGGAGGCACGACACGACGATGGACGC
>DAHVAN010000408.1 GCA_027314595.1 Actinomycetota bacterium
TGGGCGGGGGCGGGGGCGGGGGCGGGGGCGGGGGCGGGGGCGGGGGCGGGGGCGGGGGCCGGGAAGCTCGGGTGGGCGATCCCGGCGTCGAGCAGGCGCCGGGCCAGAGCGCGGGCCGTGACGCTGTCCGGCACCGGCGCCCCGGACAGCCACCCCCTGACCTGCCGTGCCCCGGCGGGCGTCAGCCGCAGCACCCGGACGGGCGACCCGCCCACGAGCACCGACCCGCCGGCCGCCAGCCGCGTCCGCGCGTCGGCGCGCAGCCGGAACCCCGCGGGCACGAGCTCGTCGCCGGGCCCCGCCGCGAGTCCCCGCGCCCTCATCCGCGCGCGCACCGTCGTCAGCTGACCGCGAACCCCGCGAGCGGGCTCTCGTCGCATCCGCGCTCCGGCGGCCGGCGCCGCCCGATCGTCACCGCAACCTTGCGGTGCGAATGGTCCGCGCCGGGCCGGGGCGCGGGAGAAGCGGCGGCGAGCGCCGCCGGGCCGTGCCCCTGGACGCACTCCGGGTCCGGGCCGTCGAGCGGCAGCCCGGTGAAGAACTTCGCCGCCATGCAGCCGCCCCGGCAGGAGTCGTAGCACCCGCACGACCGGCACGCTCCCCCCGTGCCGGGCGCCCGGAGCGAGGCGAACAGCGGCGCGGACCGCCACACCGACTCGAACCCGCCAGGCGCGCGGATGTTGCCGGCCAGGAAGTTCTGGTGGATCGCGAACGGGCACGCGTACACGTCGCCCACCGGGTCGATCAGGCAGACGACGCGCCCGGCGCCGCACAGGTTCAGCCCGGGCAGCGCGGAACCGTAGGCAGAAAGGTGGAAGAACGAGTCGCCGGTCAGCACCTGCTCCCCGTGCGCCACGAGCCAGTCATACAGCGTGCGCTGCTGCTCGGCGGTCGGGTGCAGCTCGTGCCACACGTCGGCGCCGCGCCCGGACGGGCGCAGCCTGGTGAGCCGCAACTGGGCGCCGAACCGGTCGGCGATGGCCTTGAACGCGTCGAGCTGCGCAATGTTGCGCCTGGTCATGACGACCGACAGCTTGAAGCCGCGCAAGCCCGCGGCCGACAGGTTCTCCATCGCCCGCGTCGCGGTGGCGTAGGAGCCGGCGCCGCGCACCGCGTCGTTCACGTCGGCGGTGGCGCCGTCGAGCGAGATCTGCACGTCCACGTAGTCGCTCGCCGCCAGCCGCGCCGCCGCCGAAGGCGTGATCTTCACGCCGTTGGTGGAGAACTTCACGCCGACATGGTGCGCGGTCGCGTAGTCCACGAGCTCCCAGAAGTCCGGGCGCACCGTCGGCTCGCCGCCGCCGATGTTGACGTAGAAGACCTGCATCCGCTCGAGCGTGTCGATGACCTGCTCGCACTCCCGCGTGCTCAGCTCCGCCGGGTCCCGGCGCCCGGACGAAGACAGGCAGTGCACGCACGACAGGTTGCAGGCGTAGGTGAGCTCCCAGGTCAGGCAGATGGGCGCGTCCAGGCCGAGCTGGAACAGGTCGGTGAGCTTGCCCGGCGCGGGCGACGGGGACGGCGCGGGCCTGCCCGCGCGCGGAGCCACGTCCTGGGTAAGCGTCATGCCACCGTCCGTTCGGAGATCATGGCTGAGTCAGCGAGCGCGGACAGCGCCCTGGCGTACGCGGGAAGCTCCGCCTCAGGCACGCCGGCGGCCGCGCAGGCGGCCCGGGCGCTTGGGTGGTCGGCGAGCGACCGGACCACCGCAAGCACGCGCTGGCTCTTCAGGAAGGACAGCCGCCGGGTGCCGAAGTGGTACAGCAGCGCCCCGAACGGCTCGGGGCGCATCGAAACGCGCGGGTCGACCCGCCAGGGACGGTCCAGGTCGAACTCAGTAGACACCGCACATGCCGTCGATCGAGACTTCTTCGACCACAAGCTCGTCGCTGGTGAGCTCTTCGGCCTGCGCCGCCTGCGCTGCCTGCTCGGCCATGCGCACCTCCGGTGTCAGTGGCACCAAGTGCCAGGAATAGCATCTGCGACGAGAGTAACGGCACCAGGTGCCGGAATCAAGGATCATCACATATTGTGACCGGATATCACGCTATGGTTGGCGTAAGATTTCGGGCATCCGTTACCAGGGGATGGTGATTGCCGTGCCGGCACCGCCCGCGGTCGCCGCGCGCGCCGATGGCGAGCGCGGCGAGCCCGCGCGCCCCGGGCATCCAGGTCAGCCGGGGCAGCCGGGCCGCAAGCGCGTGACGTCCCGGGCCGAACTCGAGCAGACGGCGTTCGGGCTGTTCGCGGCGAACGGGTTCGAGCAGACCACGGTGGACGACATCGCCGCGGCCGCCGGGATCGGGCGGCGCACGTTCTTCCGCTACTTCCCGTCCAAGAACGACATCCCGTGGGGCGCGTTCGAGCTCGAACTCGAGCGGATGCGCGTCCGGCTGAAGGCATGCCCGCCCGAGGTGCCGCTGATGGACGCGATCAGGCTGGCGCTGATCGACTTCAACCGCGTCGCGCCGGCGCAGGTGCCGCTGCACCGGCGGCGGATGGAGCTGATCCTGCGGGTCCCCGCGCTGCTGGCGCACTCCACGCTGCGCTTCACCGCCTGGCGGCAGGTGGTCGCGGACTTCGTCGCCGAACGAACCGGGCGCCGCCCGGGCGAGCTGGCACCGCAGGTGATCGCCCATGCCGTCCTCGGCGTGGCGGTCGCCGCCTACGAGCACTGGCTCGACAACCCGGCGGCCGACCTCGGCGCGCTGCTCGACGACGGCATGCGCCAGCTTGGCGCCGCGTTCACCGGGAGCCGCACCTGACCGGTTTCACGCTCAGCGCCGCGCACTGGCCGGACGTGGAGGCGGGCCCGCGGCTGCTGCTCGTGGTGCCCCTCGGATCGCTCGAGCAGCACGGGCCGCACCTGCCGCTGGACACCGACACCAGGATCGCCGCGGCGCTCGCCCAGCGGGCCTGCGCCGGCCGCGCCGGGGTGGGGCTCGCCCCGCCGGTCGCCATCGGCGCGAGCGGCGAGCACGCCGCCTTCCCCGGCACCTTGTCGATCGGCACGGCCGCTCTCACCATGCTCCTGGTCGAGCTCGGCCGGCACGCGAGCCTGCACTGGCCGGCGATGCTGCTGGTCAACGGGCACGGCGGCAACGCACCCGCGATCATCGCCGCGTCCGGGCAGCTGCGAGCGGAAGGACGGCAGTGCCACGCGTGGCATGCGGGCCTGCCGTCGGCGGACGCCCACGCGGGACGGGCGGAGACCTCGATCATGCTCGCGCTCGCCCCGGACGACGTGCGGGCCGGCGACGCGGCGGCGGGCGACACCCGGCCGCTCGCCGAGATCATGCCGGCCCTGCGGTCCGGCGGCGTCCGCGCGGTCAGCCCGAACGGCGTGCTCGGCGACCCGGCAGGCGCCTGCGCCGCGGAAGGGCGGGCGCTGCTCGGCCTGCTCACGGCCGGCCTGAGCCAGACGCTGGACACGCTGCTCGCAGGCCGGCGGGCGCGCGAGGCCGCCGGGGCGCCCGGCCGGGACCGCGAGCGCGCGGAGGGAGCATCCGATGACCGCTGACCTCGCCGTCGTCACGGGCGCCGCGCGCGGCATGGGCGCGGCGGTGGCCCGCCGGCTCGCCGCCGCGGGCTGGTCGCTGCTGCTCCTCGACGCGTGCGCGCCGCACCCGTCGCTGCGCTACCCGATGCCGGCGCCCGCGGACCTGGACCGGGTGGCGAGCGACTGCCTGCAGGCCGGGGCACCGGACGCCGGCACGCTCGTCG
>DAHVAN010000409.1 GCA_027314595.1 Actinomycetota bacterium
GCGCTGCACGAGCCGCCGGCCGCGGCGCAGCCGGCCGCGGCGCAGCAGCACAAGCCGCACCAGGCCGCCGACCAGCAGCCGGCACCGGCGACGTCCCAGGCCGCGGCGCCGCAGACGATCAAGGCCAGGGTGACCGGTGCCCAGGCCCTCGTCATGGCGCTCGAGCAGGTGGGCGTCGAGGTGGTCTTCGGCATTCCCGGCGGGGCGGTGCTGCCCGCATACGACCCGCTGCTCGATTCCAGGCAGATCAGGCACATCCTGGTCAGGCACGAGCAGGGCGCCGGTCACGCGGCCACCGGATACGCGCAGGCGACCGGCCGCGTCGGCGTGTGCATGGCGACAAGCGGACCCGGGGCCACCAACCTGGTCACGCCGCTGGCCGACGCGTACATGGACTCAGTGCCCATGGTCGCGATCACCGGCCAGGTGCCCACCTCCCTCATCGGCACCGACGGGTTCCAGGAGGCCGACATCTCGGGGATCACGCTGCCGATCACCAAGCACAACTTCCTGGTCACCAAGCCCGAGGACATCGCCCGCACCATCGGCGAGGCCTTCCACCTGGCCGGCACGGGCCGCCCGGGCCCGGTGCTCGTGGACATCGCCAAGGACGCCATGCAGGCGATGACGGAATTCACCTGGCCGGTCCCGTTCGACCTGCCCGGCTACCACCCCGTGACGCGCCCGCATTCCCGGCAGGTGCGGGAGGCGGCGCGGCTGATCACGGACGCGAAGAAGCCAGTCCTCTACGTGGGGGGCGGGGTGATCAAGGCCCGGGCGGCGGAAGAGCTCAAGACCCTGGCCGAACTGACCGGCGCCCCCGTGATCACCACGCTGATGGCGCGCGGCGCCTTCCCCGACAGTCACCGGCAGCACCTGGGCATGCCGGGCATGCACGGCACGGTGGCCGCGGTCGGCGCGCTGCAGAAGGCCGACCTGATCGTCGCGCTCGGTGCCCGCTTCGACGACCGGGTGACGGGCAGGCTCGACACCTTCGCTCCCGAGGCGCAGATCGTGCACGCCGACATCGACCCGGCGGAGATCTCCAAGAACCGCCGCGCGGACGTCCCGATCGTCGGCGACTGCAAGGAGGTCATCTCCGAGCTCATCACCGCGGTGCAGGCCGAGCACGCGCACGGCCGCAGGGGGGACCACGCCGACTGGTGGGCACAGCTCGACCAGTGGCGCACCAAGTACCCGCTCGGCTATGACGACCCCGAGGACGGCAGCCTGTCGCCGCAGTACGTGATCGAGCGGATCGGCAAGGTGGTGGGCTCCGACGCGATCTACGTGGCGGGCGTGGGCCAGCACCAGATGTGGGCCGCGCAGTACATCGACTACGAGCACCCGGGTACCTGGATCAATTCTGGCGGCGCGGGCACGATGGGCTTCGCGGTCCCCGCCGCGATGGGCGCCAAGGTCGGCATGCCCGACGCGCGGGTGTGGGCCATCGACGGCGACGGCTGCTTCCAGATGACCAACCAGGAGCTCGCGACCTGCGCGATCGAGGGCATCCCCGTCAAGATAGCGGTCATCAACAACGGCAACCTCGGCATGGTCCGCCAGTGGCAGACGCTGTTCTACAACGAGCGTTACTCCAACACGAACCTGGGTGACAGGAAGGCCGAAGTGGCGGGCACCCGGATCCCGGACTTCGTGAAGCTGGCCGACGCGTACGGCTGCATCGGGCTGCGCTGCGAGCGCAAGGAAGACGTGGACGCGATCATCGAGCAGGCCATGGCGATCAACGACCAGCCCGTGGTGATCGACTTCATCGTGCACGCCGACGCGATGGTCTGGCCGATGGTCGCGGCCGGCACGAGCAACGACGACATCAAGTTCGCGCGCGGCATGGCGCCCGACTGGGATGGGACCGAGTGAGCCGCGTGACTGAGACATTCTGGACGCGAACCGGAGACAGACCATGACAAAGCACACGCTCTCCGTGCTGGTGGAGAACAAGCCCGGGGTCCTGGTCCGCATCGCGGGCCTGTTCTCCCGCCGCGGCTTCAACATCGACTCGCTGGCGGTCGGGCCGACCGAGCACGAGGAGATCTCCCGGATGACGATCGTGGTGAACTGCGAGGAGCACCCGCTGGAGCAGGTCACCAAGCAGCTGAACAAGCTGATCAACGTGATCAAGATCGTCGAGCTCGAGCCGTCCCAGGCCGTGCAGCGCGAGCTCATCCTGATCAAGGTCCGGGCCGACGCCGACACCCGGTCGAAGGTCCTTGAGACCGTCGCACTGTTCCGCGCCCATGTCGTGGACGTGGCGCTTGACGCCGTCACCGTGGAGGCGACTGGCGGTCATGACAAGCTAGAGGCACTGGTCAGGGTCCTCGAGCCGTTCGGCATCAAGGAACTCGTCCAGTCCGGGACGATCGCCGTCGGACGCGGCGGACGGTCCATCACCGACCGCACGCTGCGCCCCCTCGAGCGAACCGCCTGACCAGAGCACTGCGGTTGACAAAACCCATCAATCATCCCGAACGAGCGGTGGCGTCTGCCCGCCGCTAAGACTTACCCGACAGGAAAGGCCATCCAGTGGCAGAGATCTTCTACGACGACAGCGCCGACCTCTCGATCGTCCAGCGCCGGCACGTCGCCGTCCTCGGTTACGGCAGCCAGGGGCACGCCCACGCGCTGTCGCTGCGTGACTCCGGCGTAAACGTCCGGGTAGGCCTCCCGGCCGGCTCGGCCAGCCGGGACAAGGCGGAAAGCGACGGGCTCCGCGTCCTCACCCCCGCCGAGGCGTGCGAGGAGGCGGACCTGGTGATGGTGCTGATCCCGGACCACCTGCAGCGCGCCGTCTACGCCGAGGCCGTCGCCCCGTCGCTGGTCGAGGGCGACGCGCTGTTCTTCGCTCACGGCCTCAACATCCGGTACGACCTGATCCGGCCGCCGGCCGACGTGGACGTCTGCATGGTGGCGCCGAAGGCGCCGGGCCACCTGGTCCGCCGCCAGTTCAACGAGGGCCGCGGCGTCCCGATGCTGGTCGCGGTCGAGCAGGACGCGTCGGGCAGCGCGCTGGCGCTCGCGCTCTCCTACGCCAAGGCGATCGGCGGCACCCGGGCCGGAGTGCTCAAGACCACGTTCACCGAGGAGACGGAGACCGACCTGTTCGGCGAGCAGGCGGTGCTTTGCGGCGGCGTCTCCGAACTGATCAAGGCGGGTTTCGCCACGCTGGTCGAGGCCGGGTACCAGCCGGAGGCGGCGTACTTCGAGTGCCTGCACGAGATGAAGCTGATCGTGGACCTGATGTACGAGGGCGGCATCTCCAAGATGTACTGGTCCGTTTCGGACACGGCCGAATACGGCGGCTACACCCGCGGCCCGCGGCTGGTCAACGAGCAGACCCGTGAGGAGATGCGCAAGATCCTGGGCGAGATCCAGGACGGGACGTTCACCCGCGAGCTCGTCGAGGAATTCGACGCCGGCAAGCCCAACTTCCTCAAGCGGCGCGAGGCCGAGCAGAGCGAGCAGATCGAGCAGGTCGGGGCCAGGCTCCGGCCGCTGATGAGCTGGCTGAGCGACGAGGACTGACGTGAGCTCTTCGATCAGGCTCGCCGTCATCGGCGGCGACGGCATCGGCCCCGAGGTGACGGCCGAGGCCCTCAAGGTGCTCCGCGCGGCCGCGCCGGACGTCGCCTTCGACACGACCGACTACGACCTGGGCGCTCGCCGCTGGCATCGCACGGGCGAGACCCTTCCCGGCGCGGTACTCGAGGAGATCCGCGCGCACGACGCGATCCTGCTCGGCGCCGTCGGCGATCCCAGCGTCCCCAGCGGGATCCTCGAGCGCGGGCTGCTGCTGCGACTGCGGTTCGAACTCGACCACTACGTGAACCTGCGACCGGTCCGGCTGTACCCCGGCGTCACGTCGCCGCTGGCGGCCGGGCGGCCGGAGACGATCGACATGGTCGTGGTCCGCGAGGGCACGGAGGGGCCGTACACGGGGGCGGGCGGCGTCATGCGCCGGGGCACGCCGGAGGAGATAGCCACCCAGGAGAGCCTCAACACGCGGTTCGGCGTGGAACGGGTGGCGAGGTTCGCGTTCGAGCAGGCCATGGGGCGGCCGCGGAGGAAGCTCACGCTGGTGCACAAGACCAACGTGCTGACCTACGCCGGCGACCTGTGGCAGCGCACGGTGGACTCGCTCGCCAAGGAGTTCCCCGAGGTTTGCGTGGACTACCAGCACGTGGACGCGGCGTCGATGTTCTTCGTCACCTCGCCAGGGCGGTTCGACGTCATCGTGACCGACAACCTCTTCGGCGACATCCTGACCGATCTCGGCGCGGCGGTCGCGGGCGGCATCGGACTTGCGGCCAGCGGGAACATCAACCCCACGCGCCGGTTCCCTTCGATGTTCGAGCCGGTGCACGGCAGCGCGCCCGACATCGCCGGGCAGGGCAAGGCAGACCCGGTCGCCGCGATCGCGTCGGCGGGCATGCTCTGCGCTCACCTTGGGCTCGCCGCGGCCGCGGCCAGGATCGAGCGGGCCGTCGAGGACGACCTGATCGGGCGACGGGGCCAACCGGCGGCACGGACTACCGTGGAAATAGGCGAAGACATCGCCGAGCGAGTATCCGGATGATGGTGGTCTTACCAGATCCTTGATGTCCGGATATGCCCATGGAAAGGAACGGCGCGTGATGACCGCTAACTCCGGTACCGAGATCGGCTTCGAGATTCACCCGTCCCAGGCGACGATGCCAGCCGCCGACAGAGAGCGGATCCTGGCGGCTCCGGGGTTCGGCCAGGTCTTCACCGACCACATGATCACGCTGCGCTGGTCGGACGGGCGCGGATGGCACGACGGCAAGCTCGAGCCGTACGGCCCGTTCGCGCTCGACCCGGCCACCGCGGTGTTCCACTACGCGCAGGAACTCTTCGAGGGCCTGAAGGCCTACCGTCACGACAGCGGGTCCGTCGTGATGTTCCGCCCGCGGGCCAACGCGGCGCGGTTCAACCAGGGATGCCGCCGGATGGCGATGCCCGAACTGCCCGAAGAGACGTTCCTGCGCGCGCTCGACCTGCTGGTCACCCAGGACAAGGAATGGATACCGCACGGTGCGGGGAACAGCCTGTACCTGCGCCCGTTCATGATCGCGACACAGCCCGCGCTCGGCGTCAACCGCCCGTCCTCGGAGTTCCTGTTCTGCGTCATCGCCTCCCCGGCCGCCGCCTACTTCGGCGCGACCAAGACCGTGAAGGTCTGGCTGTCGGAGGACTACACCCGGGCCGCCCCCGGCGGCACCGGCGCGGTCAAGTGCGGCGGCAACTACGCCGCTGCCTTCGCGGCACAGCAGCAGGCCGTTGGTCACGGCTGTGACCAGGTGGTGTGGCTGGACGGTGCCGAGCACCAGTGGGTCGAGGAGATGGGCGGAATGAACCTGTGCTTCGTGTACGGGTCCGGCTCCGGCGCCCGGATCCTCACGCCCGCCCTGACCGGCACGCTGCTGCCCGGAATCACGAGGGACTCCCTGCTCAAGCTCGCCCCGACGCTCGGTTTCCCGGCCGGCGAGGGCAGGATCTCCGTGCCCGAATGGCGTCAGGCGTGCGCCTCCGGCGAGATCACCGAGGTGTTCGCCTGCGGCACCGCGGCCGTCGTGACCCCGGTCGGCGCGGTCGAGGGCGCCTCTGGCGGATGGACGGTCGCTGACGGTAACCCCGGCCCGGTGACGACGCGGCTGCGCGAGGAGCTCGTCGGCATCCAGTACGGCCATCGCCCGGACCCCTTCGGCTGGATCTACAAGGTGGCCTGAGCGACTCGAAATTACTCTCCGTAGTCAAAGCGACCCTTCAAGGGTCCGCTGCCGAGATTTTGCCAATTCTTTGATCACGGAAAGCAACCATCCAGGCGCTCCCCGGCGTCTTTATCAGTGACTGAGGCTCGCTTGGGGGGTTGCGGCCCAGTCATCGTGAGAGCCGGGCCTCATCTCGGGGGAGGCCCGGACTTCAGGACCGGCTCCGACCCTGCCGGTCGATCCCCGCGGGCGCGTTTCGGCCACCGCCAGCGCCCGCGGGGGTCATCATTCTTTTCCCGGATCGCCGCACCCCCAGCCGCCCCCAAGCAAGCCTCAGCCTTCCCCCTGGATCGCCGCGCCCCGCCCGCCAAGCGCACCCTCAGCCCCCACCTCCCCCCCGGCGCACCCTCAGCCCCCACCTCCCCCCCAGGCGCACCCTCAGCCCGCCCC